>NZ_LR213868.1 GCF_900659865.1 Hyella patelloides LEGE 07179 | reverse complement strand
TGATTTAGCGAACGAGTGCGCGACGGCGAAGCCGAGTCCTTTAGGGGTCTTGGGCGGGGCTTACAAGTTCTGCCGTGAAACGACAGAATCAGCCCCTTGGGTTTCCCTCAATGAGCAACTCGTTCAAGACAGTAATGACCGTGAGATTCGGCGAGGTTTCCTCGCCTTGAAGAATCGCGGTGTTGACACCTGGATGTTGCGGTTCGGAGCTTCTAAGCTCTAAGCTCTAAGCTTAAAAGCAAATTTTTACTGCTTAACAACTCAACAAAATATCTTTTCAGCATTACACATTCAGCAACGCCCAAATTTTATCAAGTTGGTTTTTGAGATTTTAATGAAATGAAAAAT
Source organism: Hyella patelloides LEGE 07179 (assembly GCF_900659865.1). Taxonomy (GTDB): domain Bacteria; phylum Cyanobacteriota; class Cyanobacteriia; order Cyanobacteriales; family Xenococcaceae; genus Hyella; species Hyella patelloides. The sequence continues at coordinate 21,734 of NZ_LR213868.1, read as the reverse complement.
TGCCGAAAATACAGACTAAGATGAGGAAAAAGGAAAAAATGAATCTCCTCATTCCTTATTCCTTAGTCCTCTTTGCTCACTTAAAGCTCACCGCGAATATCTTCGACAATCCCATCTCGGATAACTACTTCTACATTGAGTTTCTGTACTAAGTTATCTCCCTTTTCCACACGGAAGAAACTTTCCATTTGAGCTTGTACTACTTCTTGATTCAATTCTAAAGTTTGTACTTGTTGTAGCTGTTGCAATAGTTGATTCTTTTTATTGAGCAATTCTCCTTTTTTTTGGTTAACTTGACCTTGGATATTTTCCATTTGTTTAATTACCTGGGGACTGCTAGGGTTTTTGCTTTGTTTTTGAATGTCCCCAATAGCATTTTTTCCTTGTGCTTCTAACTGTTGAATTTGTTTATCCAGTTGGTTAACTTGATTTTGTAGCTGTTGTTGCACTTCTTTTTTCCAGCGATCGGTTACAATCGCTTTCACGGTAATGGGACGCTTGAGCATTAAGCTAGAAGTGACTACTTCCATATATGAACTCCTTACAATTCCGATATCTTGATCGATCACAAACTCAAGATTAACAGTTTATATTTGTAACTGTAAGTGGTAAAACTTTCTAATGATCGCTTCTTCTATATTTGTTAATCTTTGCCAAATCGTTCACAGTGAAGATAGAGCAAGATACAATACTTTGTCAGGATTCATAAAAATATAGATAAATTCATGACTGCAACTAACGATAAGGCGATTGTTAAAGAGTATTTTAATGCCACGGGGTTTGATCGCTGGCGCAGAATTTACGGTGAAACGGAAGATCTTAATAAGGTACAAAAGGATATCCGCATCGGACATCAACAAACTATTGATACGGTGATTGATTGGTTAAATACAGATAGTAATTTAGCAGGTATCTCTGTCTGTGATGCTGGTTGTGGCGTTGGTAGTTTGAGTATTCCTCTAGCGGAAGCTGGTGCGTTAGTTTCTGCTAGTGATATTTCGGAAAAGATGGTAGGGGAAGCGAGAGAAAAAGCTCAAGCATTGTTACAAGATAGTAGCAATGTCAATTTTGAGGTGAAAGATCTAGAATCTTTGAGTGGTAATTATCATTCCGTAATTTGTCTGGATGTTTTGATTCACTATCCCACAGAAGATGCGACAAAAATGATTGCTCACTTGGCTTCTTTATCAGAAAATAGATTGATTCTGAGTTTTGCACCTAAAACTTTGGGTTTAACTATTTTAAAGAAAATTGGTGAGTTTTTTCCTGGTCCTTCTAAGACTACCCGTGCTTACCAACATCGGGAAGATGAGATTATTCGTATCTTGCTAGATAATGGCTTTCATATCGAACGTAAGGGTATGACTAGCACCAGTTTTTATTATTCTCGAATTTTAGAAGCAGTAAGAGATTAAGTAATAGGTAATGGGTAATGGGTAATGGGTAATTTATTTATTATTTATTGTTTCTACCTTTACCTGTTTTCCTTAATTGAATTTATTTTCTAACATTTTATTGTTCTTGCTTTCGACTCCTGATTTTTGATATGTCTAATTTTATCGCTACAGAACCTTTAGGAGTTACTGGTGAAAAAGGAGAGCAAATAGTTTGGAATAGCATTAAAAGTGTTTTTGCTGAAAGGGATTGTTTAGCATATTGGCGTTATCCAATTTTTGATAGTCAAACTCGTAAAGAGCCTGATATTTTAATTGCCGATTATGATTTAGGTTTGATAGTTATTGAAGTTAAAACAATTAAGATTAATCAGATAGAAAATATTCAAGGATATCGTTGGCAATATAAAAATTTTTATACAGAATATGGTAATCCTTATCAGCAAGCAACCAATCAATTATTTAGTTTATTGAAAAAATGCGATCGCGAACCTATTTTAACACAGCAAGTTACAGCAAGGGTTTTAATCGCATTACCTGATATTACGGAGCAGCAATGGCAAGATAAAGGGTTTCATCTCTTGCTGTCTAATCCGCCTATTTTATTTAAAGATAGTTTAGCTAATAGCGCAAAAAGTTATCAGATAATTAATCAAGCACCTTATATCAGACAAGGTAATAGTTTAACAGTAACGCAATGGGAATTACTACAGGCAATTTTAGCAGGTACACCTGTATATTTAGAAGACAAACCCAGAGATAAGACGAGAAAAGCTAATCGTAGTATTATTTTACAACAAGCGCGATCTCGCTTATCTGAATTAGATTTATTACAAGAGAAAATTGCCAAACAAATTCCTCCAGGTATGCAAAGAATTAGAGGGGTAGCTGGTTCGGGAAAAACGGTTTTATTATGTCAAAAGGCTGCCTTGATGTCTCTTAAGTATCCCAATTGGAAAATTGCTTTAGTATTTTTCTCCCGTAGTCTTTACGATACGATTACGAAACAAGTTGATAAGTGGATTCGTTATTATAGCCAAGATCGACAACAATATAATTTAGAGAAGAGTAATTTAAAAATTATGCACGCTTGGGGAAGTAAAACCCAACCAGGATTTTATAGTACAATTTGTAAGTTGGCTCATAAATATCCTCTCAGTGTTAATAATACTATCAGCAAAAAACCCAATGAAGCTCTTGCAGAAGTTTGTACTCAACTACTAGAAACTACGGCGATTACTCAATCCTTTGATGCTATTTTAATCGATGAAGCACAAGACCTTATAGTAGATAATTGGCGATATCAAGATAAACAACCTTTTTATTGGTTAGCTTACCAAGCTTTACGCCCTGTAAGTCCCATTAATCCCTCACAAAAAAGATTAATTTGGGCTTATGATGAAATCCAAAGTTTAGATAGTTTAAAAATACCTGATGCTGTAGAGCTATTTGGAGAAAGCTTAGGACATTTAGTAACAGGAAAATATAGTGATGAAATACATAAAACAGAAATATTAACCCGTTGCTATCGTACACCACAACAAATTATTCTAACAGCAAATGCGATCGCTATAGGATTATTGAGAAAGAAAGGACTGTTAATTAAGTTAAGAGATAGTGCAGAATGGCTAACTATTGGCTATGAAATTATAGGAGAATTCAAACTAGGACAAGAAATTACAGTTAAGTATAATTCTATCTATGCACCAAACCCGATAGCCGAACTGTGGCAACAGAATATAATCGATTTTGAAAAATATAGTTCCAGACAACAAGAATTGACAGTTTTAGCAAATAATCTAAATTACAACCTCAATCGAGAACAACTGCAACCTTCTCAAGAGTTATTAGTAATTGTTTTAGGCAGTTATCAAGAAGCTATTGAACTACAACAATTAGCAGCAAAATTTTTAATGCGCCAAGGCATTAATGTCTATATTCCTGGCAGTAATACTTATAACTTTATACCAGATAATAACAAAGACAATAACCCTAATTTATTTTGGCATCCAGGCGCAGTTACTATTTCCACAATTCACCGCACAAAAGGACAAGAAGCTGACTTGCTTTATCTTATTGGCTTGGACAATATAGCTAAAAATGAAAGTAATATATATCTTCGTAATCAATTATTTATCGCCCTAACTCGTACAAGGGGCTGGGCTTATCTTAGTGGTATTAGCGACTATGAATTTTATTCAGAACTCACAGCAGTAATCAATAGCAAAGATACTTTGAAATTTATCTATCAAGAAGATTTTAAAAGAGAAATTGGAATTGGCGATCGCACTAGCATCTTAAAAGGTTATGCTATGGGTAGAATGAACTTTCGCTATGCCAATTTACAACAAGCAGATTTATCTCATAAAAACTTAGCCAATATCAATCTCATTGCAGCAGATTTATCAGGTGCAAACCTCACTAATACTAACTTATCTGGTGCAAAATTAATCGAAGCTAATTTAACAAATACTAATTTAACTAATGCTAACTTGAGCCACGCCAAATTAATGGGTGCCAATTTAAAGAACGCCATTCTTTCAGGTACTAATATTCATCAAGCTGATTTAACCAATATTATTTTTTGATTATTAAAATTCTTTTGAAAAGCATTTTTATCTTAAATACCTGACACTTCTTTTGACAATCATTTACTATCGCTATTCGAGAAACCCTATCTAAAAAGTTCCACTCATACTAAATCCTATTCCTCAAGGTTATGTATGAGAATTCTCAAAAATCTCCCCAAGTCCCTAATCCCCTAAGTCCCCAAGCCAAGAAAAAAAGTACACTCTATCAATCGGATTTAGTATCAATTAAAGCCCAACTTCAATGAGCCACAAACTATGAAAAAATTATCAGTAACACCTAAACATAGACAATTTCTTGGTTCCGAAGCCATTACCACCTATTCAGAGGCAAAGACGGTAATTCTTCCCATTCCTTACGAAAAAACTACCACCTACCGTAAAGGTTGCGAAAATGGCGCATTAGCTATTATTGAAGCCTCCGATCAATTAGAAGCCTATGATGACGAGTTAGGCAAAGAAACTTGCATCGAAACAGGAATTTACACTCAAAAAGCGATCGCGGATACCCGTGTCAATCCTACCATTACCCCAGAAGAAATGCTAGCTGCAACCACCGAAGCAGTTTCCCAATTGATTCATGATGGTAAATTTATGATTGCTCTTGGGGGAGAACACGCCATTACAGAAGGAGTAGTTAAAGCCTATCAGAAAGCTCTCAGTGACTCATTTACCGTAGTGCAAATTGATGCTCATGGAGATCTGCGTTTTAGCTACCAAGGCTCTATATATAACCATGCTTGCGTGATGCGCCGTATTTTAGACATGGGCTTGCCCACCCTTCCTGTTGGTATTCGTAGTATCTGTAAAGAAGAGGCAGAATTAATTGCAGCGAGAAAAATTCCTGTGATTTATGCCAGAGAGATTTATTACGATCGTAATTGGATGGCAAAAGCGATCGCAAATATGACAACAAAACGAGTTTTTATCACCATCGACCTTGATGGGCTAGATCCTAGTTTACTACCTGGAGTCGGCACACCAGAACCAGGAGGCTTAAATTGGTATGAATTAACTCAATTTCTCAAACAAATATTTTTGCAGAAAGAAGTTATTGGTTGTGATGTAACCGAACTTGCTCCTTTACAAGATTCTGTAGTATCCCAATTTACAGCAGCCAAACTGGTATATAAATTAATTGGCTACCACAGCTTAGCCTAACAGCATTATAATTAGCTATTTGCAGCTTTGAGAAATCACTCGTAAATTATTAGTAGTAATATGAACTGGTATTTTTAGGGACTTACTATTTTATGAAATTAAATAGAGAACTTGTGGGGAATCATGCTCCAGACTTTGAATTACCAGGAATCGATGGCGAAGTATACCATTTAGGTCGTTATCGGGAAAACTTTCAAGCTATAGCCGTCATTATGATCGGTAATCAATGCCCTCAGACTATTAAATATTTAGACCGACTCAAAGAAATTCAAGCTCAATTTGCTTCAAAAAAATTTACTATTGTAGCAATTAATTCTAATGACTCTGCCAATAATTTAAAAGAAAGCTTTGCCGATATGAAAGCTTTTGCAGCAGATAACGAGCTTAATTTTCCCTATTTATGCGATCCTAATCAGGATGTGGCAAAGTCTTTTGGGGCGCAAGTAAGTCCTGAAGTTTTTCTACTTGATAATAACGCTGTAATTCGCTATGTAGGGCAAATTGATGATAATGCAGACTCTTCTGAAGCAGTTCAAAATCAATATCTCAAAGATAGTATCTCTAACTTACTCTCAGAGAAAAAAATCACTACAACTGGTACCAAACCCGTGGGTACTCCTATCAAGTGGCGCAAAAAATAAGATATATAAGATATCAAGTTAATAGTTAGTGATTGGCGGTTAGTAGCTTTATTGTTGGTTACTCGTTACTATTTCTCTTTGATAATTAATCATTTCTCTGACTCGGTGATTCTTAGCTCACTGACTTCCTTACAATATGTCAAGTAAAACTGGTATCTTATGGGGAGGAAAAAACAAATAAAGATCGAGGTTATTGTTCCAAAGGATGAGTTACCAGAGGGTTTTACTAAAACTGAGTGGCGAAGCTTTAATGGGAGATTTAGGTTACGGCATCGATCCCAAAATAGTCGCCGATATTGCTCAGGAAATAGCACAAGTAGTGAACAGTGGTGTGCAAACTGCAATTGTTGTCGGTGGTGGCAACATTTTTCGTGGAATGAAAGCCTCTGCTGCTGGCATGGATCGAGCTACTGCTGATTACATTGGTATGATTGCTACTGTCATGAATGCGATGACTTTGCAAGATGCTCTAGAAAGGATTGAAATCCCTACCAGAGTCCAAACAGCAATCGCTATGCAGGAAGTGGCAGAACCTTATATCCGTCGTCGAGCAATTCGTCACCTCGAAAAAGGTCGAGTTGTCATCTTTGGTGCTGGTTCGGGTAATCCCTTTTTTACTACCGATACCACCGCAGCCTTAAGAGCAGCCGAAATTGATGCGGAAGCTATTTTTAAGGCGACTAAAGTAGATGGCGTATATGATTCCGATCCCAAAGAAAACCCTAATGCTCATCGCTATCAAAGTCTGACTTATAATCATGTTTTAGCGAACGAATTAAAAGTAATGGATAGTACAGCGATCGCTTTATGTAAAGAAAATGAGATTCCCATTGTGGTTTTTAATCTTTTAGAAAACGGAAATATTACCCGCGCTCTTAAAGGGGAACCTGTCGGTACTGTTGTAGGAGGTCATTATGAAGTTAACTGATATCAAAGAAAATATGCAAAAGACGATTGAAGCAACTCAACGGTCTTTTAACACCATTCGTACTGGTCGTGCTAGTACTTCTCTGCTAGATAGAGTAACGGTAGAGTATTACGGCACAGAAACTCCATTAAATACTCTTGCTAATATTTCAACCCCTGATTCGACTACAATTATGATTCAGCCCTACGATAAGGGTAGTATGGCGCAGATAGAAAAGGCAATTTCCATGTCAGATATTGGTTTAACTCCCAATAACGATGGTACAAATATTCGTTTAAATATTCCTCCTCTGACTAAAGAGCGTCGTAAAGAGTTAGTAAAAATGACAGGAAAGCTAGCTGAAGAAGGTAAAGTCGCCCTGCGTAATATTCGTCGTGACGCTATTGATAGTATTCGGAGACAAGAAAAAAGTAGCGACATTTCCGAAGATGAATCGCGAGATTTACAAGATGAAGTTCAAAAAGTTACTGATGACTATACAAAAAAAATTGAGGAGCTCTTAGCGGTTAAAGAAAAAGAGATTACTACTGTCTAAATCAATTTAGAGAAAAATAGGGAGAAAACAAAAGGCAACAGCACAAGTTAAATTAGCTTGATTTAGTTAAATAGTTGAATTGTTGGGGTTTGGTCTTAATTTACCAAATCCTTGTCTTTCGGAGCGACTATTTGCTATTTCAAACACAATCTACAATGCCTAAAATTAAGTCTGCTACGCTCCTACAATAGTAGTCACCTACGCACAAACATACCCGAATGGGCAGTTAATCAGTTTTAAACTACTTTTTTACCCCTTTTAAGCGGGTGACGCGATTCGAACGCGCGACATTCACCTTGGCAAGGTGACGCTCTACCACTGAGCTACACCCGCAAACTATTTTTGTTCACTTTTATAAGTATTACCCAATAATTTGGGCTTGTCAAGCTTTTTTCTGAACAATTGCAGAAAGTCTCCTTTTCAAAGTTAGAGCGATCGCGATTGTTAAGAATCTTTAATTAATACCGTTTTCTTAATAGTGTTAACTATGCTTTAGTTTGTTTTATACAAAGTTTCTTAGCAGAAAAACCAGAATCAGTAACTCTATTTAATCACTGACTTAGTCTTCAATGCGTAGTTCCTTTATCGAAAGATTTGCAATATTTAATATTATAAAGTATGCAATTAATTATTGATTTTAAACAAGAAATTATTCGATCAAAAATTTAAAACCTGATAGTTAGTTTCTTCACTTAATTAAACAGGAAATAGTAAATTTTAAAGGGAAAATTTACCTCATATTAATTTCTATCTGTAATTTGAATCTGATAACTATTATTGATATTTTCTTGATAAGAACCAATCCAAATTCTATATCTACCAGGTTTCCATTGTCCCTCTATCCCAGGATTGACATTATTGTAATCATCATTGCACCAGACTCCACCAGGTCCTTCTACAATAATCGTTGTATCAATAGAGCTATCTACTTCTATTTTCAAAAATTCAAAAAAATTACTCAGTACCAAGACATGATTTGGTTTATTGCTCACAAAACCATTGCAAAAACCAGTCGTAGTACCTTCAGTTTTAACTACCTCTATCGCTTGAAGTTTTCCACCACTTATTCCTTCTAAAATTAAAGGGTCGGGTTCAAAGCGATATCCTAAAGTAATCTTTTTACCTACTGACTGTGCCAAACTAGGGTTTAATAATGCACAACTCAAGATAGCACTAACTAGCCCTAGCATACTTAATTTAACGATACTTCTCTTTGCGATCGCTCTTGCCTTCATAAATCTTTGAGGTAGTTTCTATTTTGAGAACTCATTGATACCAGATTGCTCTAGTTTCCAACATAATCCTACCTGACGTTACGAAGATTTACCTTGTTCCATATCATAAAGAAGTTAAAAAACCGAGAGTACTTTTTACCCTAGCCAGGGTAGCATCAGCTACTTCACTAGCTTTTGCTGCGCCATCGCGTAAAACAGAATCTAAATAAGTGCGGTCATCCATGATAGATTGATATTTTTCTTGAATGGGTTGCAAAGCAGATATAGTAGTTTCTGTCAACAAGGGTTTAAACTGTCCCCATCCCATATCCTGACATTCTACAGCAACTTCTTCTTGGGTTTTTCCTGACAATAATTGATAAAGGGATAATAAATTATGGCATTCTGGACGTTCGGGATTATCAAATTCTAATCCTTTAACGGGGTCAGTTTTGCATTTTTTGATTTTTCGTTTAATTTCTTCAGCACTATCCAGTAGAGTAATGCGACTTAACTCTGAAGGATCGGATTTGGACATTTTTCTCGTACCATCAGTTAAGCTCATTACTCTGGCACCTTGTTTGCGAATCAAAGGATCGGGTAATTTAAGTACGGGTTCTTTTTTATTGCCAAACTTATCGTTAATCCGAATTGCAATATCGCGAGTTAATTCTAGGTGTTGTTTTTGATCTTCCCCTACAGGTACTTTATCCGCATCATAAAGTAGGATATCCGCAGCCATTAAAACAGGATAGTCTAACAAGCCAACGCTGACGTTTTCTCCCTGTTTAACCGCTTTTTCCTTAAACTGGATCATTCTTTCTAACCAGTTAAGAGGAGTGATGCAATTAAACAACCAAGTTAATTCACTATGAGCAGCTACATGGGATTGCACGAAGATAGTAGAGTATTCTAAATCAATTCCACAAGCTAAATACATAGCAGCCGTAGTTAAGGTATTACTTGCCAACACTTTAGTATCCTGGGGTACAGTGATCGCGTGTAAGTCTACAACACAGAAAAAGCTATCGTATTCTTGCTGGATTTCTATCCAATTACGAATCGCTCCTAAATAATTACCTAAATGTAGGTTTCCCGTAGGCTGTACTCCAGATAATACTCGCTGCTTACTCATTGTGCTTTCAATTTGGCTTACTTAAAAAAAAGTTAAAATATTTCCCACAATAAAGCAAGTATTGCATTAAATGGCTATCTTAAATTGGAATTGTTCACAATGTTATCGAATAGTGGAAGCTGGTGTAGGACAATCTCTTTATAGTTGTAAGCTAGGCTGGTATTTAGCCTATAGTTGTAATAATTGCGGAAATATTATTGAATTAGATTCAGCACCGCCAATTCCTCAAGATATTAGAAAAGCTATCTTAGAACAGTCAGGCTATTATCAATTAACTATTACTGATAATCGGGAAAATAGAATAAAAGCAGCACAATGTTTTTATGGTTTATTTAATTTATCTACCTCTCAAGCTTTAAATTTAGTAAAAAAAGTAATAGCTTATAATGGTGTGCCAGGTACAGATGTAGAAATGGAGTATATAGCTAAAGAACTTAAAAGCTATGCTGTTAAATATTCAATAAATAAAATTGAAAAATCGAAATTCTATATAAATTTTACAGAGATACCAAGTATCAAATAAAAAAAGCAATAAGGTAATACAGAAAAACAGGCAACACTAACCTGAATATTAAAATCAAAATAAACTAAGAAAATGTATATATAGAGAAAGAAAAAGTATTTCAGGGTGAGCAATGCCCACCCTAACTGTGGTGTAGTCGATCTATTTTAAATCTAAACTAAGAAACAATCATGAATTACTCAAACATTTGTATAGACAAAGATAAGATACCAAAAGAATTTTCTTATATTCTCAAAACATCATTTTTAGTGCAGGCTTTACAAGAGGCAGAAATTACAACTCATATTGATCTCAAATTTGGATTAGGTCATCCTTTTTTTTAAAGCTTTTATTGGCTAGCTAATCAGAATGTTCACTACGAAAGATTTTACATTAGGACTGGTGTGGTGAAATCTTATTTTCGTCGCGAAGCCCAAGAAAGAATGCACGCAAAAGTTATTCCCGAATTTATTCAGTGGGCTAAAGAAATTATTATGTTACCTGATAATAGTACTCAGTTATCTCATAATCTTCATTTTTACAAAAAGTGACTTCTATCGGTATTGATTTCTTACAAGAAAAAGTTAATTTTTCTTCATTATAGTTATAGTTACCCCTTTAATTTTTAAAATTAACTATTTGTCTAAATATCTAACAAGGCAATAGATAACATTGATATATAAAATAGCTAGAACGGAAGAACATTACCAAAAAAGCGATCGCTTTTAGATAATAATTGAACCCTGGTTTATTCAAAAAGGAGTCACTTAGTAAAACTTCACAACTTAAATACTTATGGTACTATCTGGATATTTGCAAGGAAACTTGACAAGATTTACGTCAAATAATCCTTCGTGGTGTGTAGGAGTTGATATTAAGTGCAATCCAATTTTTCTCACAAACAGCCTTTCGCTCATCCTCAACCTATTCGTATGGGAGTTATTGGGGTGGGTAACATGGGAAGGCATCATACTCGTATCTTGAGTCAATTTAAAGATATCGAGTTAGTAGGTGTCTCAGATACCAATATCGAACGAGGCTTAGAAATCGCTAGTCGGTATCGTACTCGTTTTTATGAAAACTATATAGAATTACTTCCCCGCGTAGATGCAGTGTGTATTGCAGTACCCACTAAATTGCATCATCAAGTAGGTTTACATTGTTTACAAGCAGGTGTTCACGTTTTATTAGAAAAACCTATTGCAGCATCTATTTCCGAAGCGGAATCTTTAGTCAATGCAGCAGCAGAAGCACAATGTATTTTACAAGTAGGTCATATAGAAAGGTTTAATCCTGCATTTGTCGAATTATTTAAAGTTGCTCAAACAGAAGAGATTTTAGCTGTTGAATCTCGCAGAATGAGTCCTTATTCTCAGAGAGCTAACGATGTCTCTGTGGTTTTAGACTTGATGATTCACGATATTGACTTATTACTAGAGCTTACTTCTTCTCCTGTAGTGAGACTAACAGCTAGCGGTAGTAGTGCTTCTGATTCTGGTTATTTAGACTATGTAACTGCTACTCTTGGCTTGGCTAATGGAGTGGTTGCAACTTTAACTGCTTCTAAAATTACCCATAGTAAAATTCGTAGTTTAACAGCCCATTGCAAGAAATCCCTCATTGAAACTGATTTACTCAACAGTAATATTTCTATTCATCGTTATCCCACAGCAGATATATTTTCTAACAAAAATCAAAAACTTTATCGTCAAGACGGCATTATAGAAAAAGTCTATACCAATAACGTCGAGCCTTTATATGCAGAGTTAGAACACTTTGTTAGCTGTGTTCGTGGTGGTGAACATCCCTCTGTGGGAGGAAAACAAGGTATTCAAGCTCTCCGTTTAGCTAGTTTGATCGAACAATTGGCTTTTGATGGTAAAGTGTGGCATCATTCAGATTCTCAACCTACTGTAGAATCTCCCACGATGAGTGTCTCTTAAACGATGAAGCATGAAGCATGAAGCATGAAGCATGAAGCATGAAGTAGGTAATGGGTAACGGGTAATAGGTAATGATTTTTACTTGCTACTCGTTACTTAAAATCTTCCCTCTGCTTCTCCTGCTTTCTCATTCCTTCTTTTTTAAAGTCTCTTGAATTGTTTTAGTTAGCTTTTTGCTTACCATGGTTTCTCCTTGGGGACTGAGGTGAATATGATCTCGATATAAAAACTCTGGCTGGGGAAAATCAGCGAATATAGGGAGGAAATCAATATAAGTTATTTGTTGTTGGTTAACTAGTTCTTGAACGCGATTTCTGGCTCTTTCTTCATAATCTCGCGAACCTTCTTTTAACTCTCGTAATAGGGGAGTAAAAGCCAAAATAAATTGCGTATTATTATTATCTGCGATCGCTTTTATTTGAGCAATAGCTTCTAAGTTAAAACCTACTCTGTCTCCTGCTTCTTTTTTGATTTGTTCTAATTCAGGAATTAGCTCAGGCTTTTTTAGATATCGCTCATACAGTTCGATTAAAGCCAACGGAGGCTTACTATTTGGATACTTAGTATCTTTACCTACTGATATTGAGTTAGGTGCAGTACCGAACAAATCATCGGTATTGATTACTAAAACTAATACGTCAGCTTCAAATAAACCAAAGCGTTTTACATAAGCAAGCTCATTGCGAGGATTCCAAGAATTTGCTGAAGCATTAAATACTTCTATTGCCTCATTGGACGAACTAATTGTTAATTCAGCATTAATCAAAGCCGATAAAATATTTTTTTGATTTGTCCACCAACCGCCATTAACAATCGAATCTCCCAGTAAAAATACTCTGGTGGTATTTTTTGCTTTTTTTTGTGCTATTTCCGCGCTCCGCATCGAATATTGATTAATTTTTATTTGATTTCCTCTGCGACGAGTCTCTTGATTAGGAGCAAGTAGATAACCAATTTTTTCATCAGCTATGTATAGTGGAGGGTTGCCAAAACCTAAAAAAAGTCTTAACCCACTTTCAATTACAAGAGTAATTCCCGCTAAGCTAGCAATCAAAATTAGTAGTGTTTTCATGGAATATTGGGGATGATCGGCGATTTTTAATTTTAAGAAATCCTTATCCCTAACAGCAAATCTTCGCAATATAATAAAAATGCCAAATATATTTTTGTTACATAATGCGATCGCTTATTTAGGAGTGTGTGAGATGTCTGACTTAAATCGTGGAATCATGAAATTTAAAGGCGCAGATAAGCCCGTAGTGGTTGCTGTGTCTGCTGTCCTAATCTTGTCTAGTATTATTGCCTTAATTGTCTGGGCTTTAAGTTCTGCCTATGCAATTTAGTACTCAGAAAAAAAATGACCAGCCCCTTGCAAAATTATTTAGGATAAGATAATATATGTAATTGTGAAAAAGAAAGGGTCGATGTCCGAGTGGTTAAAGGAGACGGACTGTAAATCCGTTCGCTATGCGTACGTTGGTTCAAATCCAACTCGGCCCATAACCAAAGAATCCATTGATTCTTATTAAGTGTAAGCTGATCTTGCTACTTACACTAACTTACAGGGATAAAATTATTATTCTGAGATATTAGGTATTTAAAATAACCTATATCAAGTGTCAAGGCAGCTACTTATACCTGAACTCTTCAGTTCATCGAAGTTATTGAGTATGATGAGATACCTTAAATTCCGACACTAACTCTCAGTAATCAATAGAAACCCAAGCAAGCAAGTTAATTTAATGGGTTTCATCGGGCTTTAACGGTCTAGTCAAATAACCCTTCTACATTGTGTCGGAAGGCAATCAAAGCATGAGTTTTGGTAAACTGTTTTAGGGTTTCCAGCAATTGGTCAGATATTTCTGGTGTAACGATAGTTTTGACTTCAATATTGGTATTATAACCAGCTATGTCTCCTGTACGTTTCCCATGACTACCTGCACCTTTTACTGGAACAATTGTATAGCCAGAGACACCCAATTTTATTAGGAGCTTGATTAGTCGCTCCTGTAAGACAGCTTCGCACACAATCGTGACCAAAATTCCCTTGTTAAAAGAAGAAGACATAATAACTCCTAGAACAGATATTGTTGACCAATTTCCTCCAAATATGCATCTTAAAAAGGATGTTTACCCATAAGTTCCTATTAACTATAAAGCTAGTCAAAAAATTTGAGGAACTTGTGAGTAATTGCCGATCTACCCAACCCCGCAATTAGACTGAATTGTTTAGCTGAATAAAGCTTTGACTGTCTAATCAAAAAAATCACTATGCGATCGCATAGTGATTTTTCCTAGTGAATAGTAAAAAAGTTCTTATCAAACAAAGACGGTTTTCACGACAAGTTGCCCCATAAAAGCTTGAAAATTTATCTTCAATTTGAATTACTTTATAGCGATCGCAAATATTTGCGATCGCCTTTGGAAATTTTTTGTCTGTTGATGATTTTGACTATTACCGTTACTGCTTAACATCGCCAAGATTAAACAAAAAAGGAACACCCGCTTGCTCTTTTCCTCCCATTACTAATACTTTAGGCATTTGAGACCCACCTTCTCTCCAGGCTTGAATTGCTTCTTTTTGTAAAACTAGCTGACCACCCTGGGCTTTGAGGGTTTCTGCTAGCAATCTTTGAGCTTCTGCTTTACCCTTAGCACGGTTAATATCAGCTTGTGCGGTTTGTTCTGCTTCTTGAGCCACATAAACAGCTCTTTTAGATCTCTGTTCGGCGATTTGTTTTTCTTCTACTGCCTTGGCAAACTCTGGAGAAAAGTCTAAATCAACTACACTGGTATCAAGCACAATAATTCCGTACTTTTCAAGTCTTTCACTCAAAGCATCATCAAAATCTTGCTTAAGTTCATTTCTTTTAGTGATCGCCTCTTCTACTGTTCTCCTCGCAGCAGCAATCTTAAAAGATTCCTGAGTTTGAGGGGCAATAATTTTAGAGACAATATTGGCTAATGTTCCTTGTTTCCTGCGGATCTCCACGACCAACAAAGGATCGAGGCGAAAGTTAATCGCAAAACGAGCGGTTAAATCCTGAAGGTCTTTAGTCGAACTTTGTGCTGGCACTTCAAATTTTTGTACAGTCAGATCGTAGATATCTACAGCAGAAACCAAAGGCGGTTTAAAATGAATTCCCTCCAGCAAGACTCCATCTCTGGCTTTTCCTAAGATGCTGAGTACCCCTGCCTGACCAGGATTAAGAATGACGAAACTATTAAGCCCAATAAAAAGGATCAATACTATCAAGATGGCAGGGGCTAAAAGCTTATCGCCTAGAGAAAATTGTTTTTTCAAGTTTTTCTTTCCAAAATGTTAATTAATGACAAGCAAAAATTTGTAGCAATTAATATTTTAATTGGGATTACAAATTTCTTGTTAGTTTTGACAACACGACTAACTACTAACTACTTAGCCTGTGGTCCATCATACCTCTTAGGGTCTTTTTTTTGCTTCTTAGTTCCATCTTGTTGTTTTTTAGGTTTTTTAGATTCTCTATTGCCTTTTTTCTTTTCCATGATAATTCCCTTCCTAAATTTAATACTTAAAGACTATGAGTGCTTCGGAGAGTTTGTTGCTTAGAGCTTTTAACCAAATTGGAGCTTGTAAAGTTTAAAATTGCTGCACTTGCTCATATTTCAGTTCGCTCAAGATTCTAACTTCCCTTTTGACGAACTAGCTTGAGTAGTTCTTTTGGTGAAGCCAATAAATCAACCGCTACAAAGAAAATTTGGTCTTGAGGCTCGAGCAAAAACCGCCAAGCAATGTTTATGCCAACACTAGAACCAAACCAAGGAGTTTGGACTTTGCCTGTAAGTTTAATAGAGGTATAACCCTCTTCCATTGATTCAATAGTGCCTTGTTTGGGCATTAATTTGAGTCCTTGGCATTCTTCCCGCATATAGGTGAGAATTGCTTCACGACCAATAATTGGTTTTTGAAAGGGCGGTTGTAAAGCACCATTGGGAGCGAATAAGTTAACAGCAGCTTCAAAGTCGTTAGCATTCATATTGTTGATGTAACTTAGCACTGCGGTGTTAGTTATGCCATCTATCTTCGCCTTAGTACGGGCTGCTATTGTAGTGGGAACAGCTATAGGTTCTCGAAATTTTGGGCGACTGCCAGAAGAATTTGAATCAAACCCCATATTAGCTACTGCATTTCGCAGGATGGTAATTTGCTGTCCTGCATCGGCATTTTCAATTTCCTGAAGCACGGAATTAGCCCGAGAAGAAAGCTTATAACCCTGGGGAATTGAAGCAACAAGTCCCTGTTCCATCCATTCTCCCAATTGATTCCAGAAGCCCAACTTGAGATTCGTAGTGAAGGAGCTATAAGAACGGCAGATGGGAGTGTCGGTATGATTTGCTAGATCGCACATAACTCGTGTTTGCTCGGCGGGAGACATCTGCTTAATCTGGTCAAGTAGTTTTTGAGCAAAGATCATACTGGTTGCGCCAGGAGCTGCAACCGTAATTGTTTTGCCCATTTCGGTATAGGCAAACCAGATTAATGCCAGTTGGTCTTCAGCCTTAAGTTGATTGAATTGCTCAATTGTAGTTGGAACAACGTTGGCAACTTCAGTATCTGAAAAGATAGACTGAGCAGACTTGATATTCATAGACATGAGATAGAGGCTCCAAAAGTGAATTTAAAGTGCATTATCATCGTTCATCAATCCTGAAAAAACACTATGAAGTGATATCTGCAATCAAACTGAGAACTCGTTATGTTAATTAGGTACTTAATCTTTTTCTACAGGCATAGACCACCAGCCTACAATTGGATATTTAGCCTTTTTCCAAGCAGTTAAACCACCGATTAGTTCAGAAACGTTTTGATAACCAAGTTGGCGCAGTTTGTTGGCTGCCACAGCAGCTTGCTCATTCGTCGCAGCATAAACATAAATATCGCGGTTCAATTCGAGACTGGCAAGAGTAAGATCGGCAGGCTCTTCCATCGGCATAGGAATAGAACCTCTGATATGAGTAATATTGAAGAGTTCTCTGGGTCTGACATCAATGATAGTTAGGGCTGGTTCTCCCCAATCAAGACGTTGTTTAAGAGTCCCAACACTAGACTGATTCTGAATCGGTTCGGGAATGGGAATGAAGTTGGAAAATATAGCCATGAGTTTCCTTTATTGATGTGCTGACTCAACCCTAAATACTTGCAAAGCAGGTTTAGTCAGTTTGTAATCATTGATCGATCGCTCTTTGAATTGATGTGTATAGCCTTAGCTTTAATAGATTTCAAGCACAAAAACGTTTTTTTTATTTTTGTTTAAAGACTTTTCCTTCATTTAAATTCCATTCTTGCTTTATAAAATGTTGATACATTTTTTCCCTAATCATCATTTGCTTATATAGCTTAATTAAGAACTCTTGAGATTGTTCGCGAGACATAAGCTGCACTTGGTCAGCAAAGCTTTTAAGTTGAAATTCCTGCTCTAGAGATAGTTCGATAGGTTGATTCATTACTGACTCCTGTGCTAGTACTAGGGCGAAAATTAGAGTATCAATGCTAGCTGGATATTTTAAGACTGGAACGAAATATCTAGCTCTGGTTTAAGTCTAGCTGACAGTAAATGCAGTTAATAATGTAGTGACAACAAGTAGCATAGCTCCTGCTCCCAAGAAGACATAACGCTTTTGTTGTTCTGGTGAGGGACAGTTTGCCAAGAACATACTGGGTTCAGTTGCATAGTTATTGATGATCCCTTCATCATCAACGGTATAACAAACTTCCAATGATTTATTCTGACGTTTATTAATTCCTTCTCGTTTACCTGTTGGTATCTCAGCGGGGATTAATTCACTTCCATCACTAATATGATGCCCCATTACCTTATCTTTTTTAAGGGTGATGGTATTGGAAATTTTTAGTTTGTTCATAGTAAAAGTATAACATTATTTTAAAAAATTTTGCTAATAATGATGTTATTTAGTATAATGTGAAACCTAAAATTTTCGACAATAACACTTCAGTAATGAGTGGAAGCGCAGACAAGAAATTTGATTCTTATCAAACAAAGACATTTTTTACTACAAGTTATGCCATAAAAGCTTTAAAATTTATCTTCAAGAAGACACCATCTCAATGTTACTTGCCCCGTTTCACGATCGTAAATATGTGTTGGCAGACAGGGATCGACTAATTCCATTCCTACTTTTTCTAATTCTAGATCGATCCTGTTTTGAGCTTTGGCGATCGCTTTAGATTCTGTTACTTCAAAAAAATCGGTGGGGTAAAAAATGCCATCACCTTCTCCAAATTTATGATTGTAACTGTTGCCATCAGGTAAAGAACAGTCCCATAAATACAAATACTTGAAACTTTTCTGAATTTTCTTACCGCGATCGCTAAGATATTTGCGATCGCCAAAGTAAATATCAGCCCAAGAACGACGAATAAATGCTTGATTTGCCGTCTTCCAAATGCCGATTTTTAATCCTTTATATTCGTGGATTTTGTGGTTTTTGATCTCTATTTCGTTCATTAGCTATGTTACTTAACCAAATCGACTAAAGATTCTGATTTAAACTGAATAGAACCTGAGCTTGAATAGCGATAATGTTCGCCAAGAAATACTGATAGTTTGATGTTGGATCGATCCGAAGTAGAAATGCGTTTTACTGTGCATACCTGCATTTTATTCTTGAAGTAGGCAATAATGCGATCGCCACTTTTAATATTTGATGCTTGAGTTTTCATATATATCACCTAGAGTTGAGATCGCTCTGATAGATTGCGACAGAAGTTATTCTTCTACATCTAATTCTTCATCTTGGTCTAGAATATCTTCAAATTCATCCGTTCCCTTATCATCGTGAAATATATCTGATTGATTAAGTATAAATCTATCAGTACTTTTAATCCACCCAAAAAGAGATTCATTTTCTCCCAGAGCAATAATCGATGCAGGTTCGCCCATCGGTTCTTGTTGAAGTGCAGGATTTTTAGATTTTTTAGTCATTTTTATTGTTGCTTCAAGTTTCATTTAATAAATTGCTTTTTGATAAAAGGTGAAGTCATTGCCGTCAACAGACTCCCATAATCTAGGTTGAAATTTACTCCCACTCCAACTTTTAAATAAGAGTTTTTGCAGTCGAGAACCACATGATCGCTACTAGCTCCTAATATTTCCAGATCTTGATTCGGACTTAAACCAGATATCAGAGTGTCCTGCTTTCCTAAAGCAATAATTGCTCTTCTGTGCCTTCCGCGATCTCGAAAAACGGGAATATTTCCGAAAGCATCCCGACCAATTTCGCCAAAGGGTAGAGAAGGCTTTACTTTCGATTCGATAACTTCTGCAATCAATTTAAAAGCATTGGTATGTAATTCTGGAATAGTTTGACCTTTGACAGTTTCACAGCCTAAAAGAATTGACTCTCCCAAACGCAGATTATTAATTCGCCCCACATTATTGGTAGACTTGTACCATTTATAGTTAGCAGAATTTCCCCCAGAAATTAAGGATAAGTTAATTGGAAATTTCTTTTCTATTTCGTCGGTTAATTCTGACAATTGCAGCATTTTTTGATTGTCAGGCTTAATGCCGCCATAACAAGCCAGGTTACAACCGAGTCCTATAATTTTGAGATGAGGTAAATCAAGAACTTTTTTAATGAAGAGGAAAATATCATCGGGAAGTATACCCTCTCGCAAGTCACCCATTTCCACCATTAAAATTATTTGATGAATTTTATTCTGCAAAGATGCGTAATAGTTGAGCTTCTCAAGGGTTTCAATTTCTGTATTGAGGCTAATATCTACATTTTCAACAACAGATTCTGCTTGACTTGGGGCAGTGCGGAGTAATACAAACTGAGCGGGTATTCTCGCATTAATCATCCTTTGAATATTTTCCAAACGAGAGTCGGCAATAAACTTGACACCTCCTTGGAGCATTGCCTCCGCAATTAGAGGCTCTCCCAATACTGCTTTAGAAACTCCCATTAAAGAGATACCTTGTTGTCCGTAAAGTTCGCATAACATTCGAGCATTATGCTCTATTTGAGATAGAGTAATTTCTATCCTGGGCATAAACGCTTTCATAGTTTTATCACAGCGTTTAGCGTCTACCCTGTGGTTAATAGAGGAGGTATTTGAGAATTCCGTTTATTTTGCCCACCGAGAGTAGGGAAAAGATTGTATAAAGCACGGATCAGTTTTGCACAGCCATAGGTCAAGACATCAGTAGTTGGTAACAAAAGACGGTCTTCATAGCTTTTAATAGTTTTCTGAACTTCTGTCTTTGTCAAATTTTCATGGCTTAAAGCGATCGCTATAACCTGAGATTGGGAAATCGCTTCAATCAGACGAATTTCACTGACAATAGTCGGCATTGATAGATGAGGAAAATCACAGCGAAATTTCCTTCCAGGAGGGTGTTGCAGAATAATTCCATCGGGCATACATCCTTTTAAAATACCGACAGAACTCATAAAAGCAGGATGAGAAACCGAACTTTGTCCTTCTACTAAAATAATATCGGGACTTTCTCGTTCAAAAGCTCGAACAACGGCATTTTCTATTTCTCCAATTACAAATTGGGACACCAGCGCGTCGATGGATACACCATAAGCTGCTCCTTGCATAATGGCTGTTTGCCCTGTGGCAACCAACACTGATTTGATTCCTAGATTATTTAAGGCTTTATTTAATTGCACTGCGGTAGTCATTTTTCCGCAAGCGCAATCAGTCCCTAAGATGGCTATTACAGGAACATTAACTTTAGCAATTTGCCCTGTAAAGACATGAAGGTCTTTTAATTTCGGCGGTTTTCTAATGTCTTGAATTTTCACCCCCCACCGACGAGCCATCTGGCTAAATTCGGCATCGTCAGAAAAGAACTCATGAAGACCATTAATGATATCCATTCCCTTAGCCATAGCTTCCAAGATTAAGGCTCTTTCAGCAACAGATATGGTGGCATCCAAGGGAGCTTTGCCATAAATATAGCAATCGGGAATGTCTGGTAAGTTATCTAAAGCCGACTGCAAGTTAGCAAAAATGGGAATATGGTTTTTTTGATTGTCTAATTGTTCTCCTGCATCTTTGCCAGCTAAGGAACTATCGATTACGCCCACAATGTTATAAGTTTCCGAGTGTCGAACTAACCCTGCTGCGGTTTTGCCGTCCATCAAGCCAAATTGATTTTCACAGTAAACCAAAGCTGTTTTTTCTACGATCGACATTAAGTTTATTTTTCCTAATTAATTAATGAAATCTCGATAGGCTGCGTTCATTTGTGTCCCCTATTAATAAAGTCAGTAATATTGTTGACTTATACAGCTTTGAGATATTCAAAGACATTTTTTCTTGGGGACTGAAAAGATAATTTTAGAAGCTATAAAATGGATAAAGTTAGGTAAAGAATAGGCAAATTATTGACAGAAGACAGCATCAACTATCTCCTAAAGATAAAGAGTAAAAATTTAGATTTGAAAAAAAATAATATTGAATTAAAGCATCCAAAAATTATTTTGCAATAATCTAATGGTAACAAGAAAATCTATATTAACACAATAAAGACACAAGTCTTATTGATATAAAAAAATCGTTGTTGAGATTTTTTACCTATTTTTTCTATGCTATATATCAGTAAAATTATGATTTAAAAGGACTGAAAAGATATTCGATAATCAATACAGCCTTGCCAAAATTTTCTGTAGTTTTTG
>NZ_LR213867.1:15792-22179 GCF_900659865.1 Hyella patelloides LEGE 07179 | reverse complement strand
TTACTGTGGTTTACAGAAGGAAAACAGAGTACCGAAAAGCCAGGAGGAGCGTAGTGCCGTGAAAGTGGCACGCTACGTTTTGGATGGGAGGCTAGAGAAGCGATTCTCTGGTCGACCCCTAACAATCCCAGGTAACTCTAGTATCGCGCCACATTCTAGCTTTGTAAGTTCCCCCAGTTTGCGATTCTAGATAATAAACGATGCCTAAATATCTTAACTGAGGAAAAGGAGTATCTTGGCGCAACATCTTCGGTAATAATGTCGGTACTATATTATCGTTACTTGCTTCTTCATCCGAGACATAAATTTCTGGTTGTTTAATCTCTTGAGCAATATACCAATTTACACTATTAGGGGAATTTTCAGGATCGACTTCTCTTATTAGATAACGCTGTGTTTTAATACTTACGCTGCTACCGTCTGACTCTATTAACCATTCTTCTGTTTTATAGCCTTTTCTGTCTTTGTAAGTAGCATAGTCTTTAATCGACCACTGCTGAGTATTGTATTGAAACAAATCACCTTTTCTTAGATTTTCTAATTTAATCGATTCAGCAGTTTCTGTAACCATCTCTATAAATCATTCATTATTGCTAGCTTACTTAAAGCATCTCCTGTGACGCGACAAGTACGCCAATCTGGTAAAACTTTTGCACCCATCATTTGATAAAAACTAATTGCGCTCTCATTCCAGTCTAAGACATTCCACTCTAAACGCCCTGCATCTCTTTCTATGGCTAACTTACCTAAATAAATTAACATTGCCTTCCCAATTCCTCGACGGCGATATTCTGGTAAGACAAACAAATCTTCTAAATAAATACCTGGTTTAGTCAAAAAAGTTGAATAGTTAGGGAAAAACAACGCAAAACCAATCACTTTATTTTCCACCTCTGCAACTATAGCCTCTGCACAAAGGCGATTACCAAATAAGTGCTGTTGTAATTTCTCTTCACTACCAGTTACTTGATGAGTTAGTTGTTCATACTCTGCTAAGGCTTTTATCAGAGAAAAAATAGCCCCTACATCAGTAGGGGTTGCAGAACGAATTTTAAATTGTTGAGACACTTGATTCATTGCTTAATTGAGCCATCCTCGCAAACGACGAGCAACTTGAGGGCGACGCAATTTCCGCATTGCTTTACTTTGGATTTGACGCACCCTTTCACGGGAAAGATTAAACATTCCTCCCACTTCTTCTAGAGTATAAGGCTGAGAGGTGCATAATCCATAACGCAAGGAAATAACATCTTTTTCTCTTTGAGTTAACACATCATCCAATACATGAGAAATTTCTTGGCGCATCATCGCCTCACTCATTTTTTCTTCAGGAAGTTGTAAATCGCTATCTTCTAGTAAATCTACTAATTCTGTATCTTCTGCTTTTCCTACCCGATGATTTAAAGAAAGAGATTGACGGCGTAATTCTAATAATTGACGCAACTGAGGAGGAGAAACTTTTAACTTTTTAGCTAACTCTTGTTCGCTAGGATTTCTCTGTAGCTCTTGTTTAAGAGTACGCTGAGCTTTCTTCAGCTTATTTAGCTTTTCAACAATATGAATTGGCAGACGAATAGTACGAGCATCATTGGCAATTGTACGGGTAATTGCTTGACGAATCCACCAGTAAGCATAGGTAGAAAATTTATAACCTTTATCGGGATCAAACTTTTCAGTAGCGCGATTTAAACCAATTGCACCTTCTTGAATTAAATCAAGGAAAGGAACACCACGATTGAGGTAACGTTTTGCAATAGAAACAACTAAGCGTAAATTAGAACGAATCATTTTTCGTTTGGCGACTTTCCCCTTATAAAGACGCTGTTCTAAATGACGAACTGATTCTAATTCTAGGGCTGCAACTAACTCTTGTTTATTCGGTTTTCTCGCTAATTTTTCGACTAATTGTTGGCGAGCTTCTTCGACTTCTACCATCAATTTAACATCATTAGCAAGAGTAACTTCTTCTTCTGATTGCAGTAGAGGATAACGAGCCATTTCTTTAAAAAAAGCTCCAATATTATCTTCTAGATTGGCTTTTGTTTTTTTTGTAGAACGACGGTTTATTCCAGTTTCTTCTTCTGAAGAAAATTCAACTTCTACTAGCTTTAAGTCTATATCTGCTGGTTCGTAATCAATATTACTCAAAGTTTCACTATCATTGTCTTCAAAATAATTAGCTTGTTTTGTTTGTTTTGTTATAGTCATAGTCTTATGGTGGGGAATCCGTATAATAAATGGCTAATTTATATGAAATAAATTATTTCAGGTATTTGCTATTTATCGAACAATGTATATATTTCCTTAACTAATGAGCTTTAAAAAAAATTGTGATATATTACAGGATGGAAGTTATTATGTTGCTAAAAAATTAAAGATTTTCTTAATTATTATTTCTGAGACAACCTACGAAAGCAAAAATTAATCTCTAGACTATTTCCGATCCGATCTCAAGACTAGCAAAATTAGTTAGGGTTTTTGTGAAAATAGTTACAAAATGATAATCAAACTTGGTGAGCCGATAAATATAACAAAGATAGAGAGTTTATTTGGCTATTTTTTGAGTAATTAATGTATAAAAAAACACAATTCGTTTTTTTCGATAATTATCAGAGAACTACAATATAAATAAAAGATAAAGATTGTAATTAGTGGCTCAAGGTTTATCAGTAATTTCTAATTCAGGAGAAATTGTTAATAAAGTTATTTTTGGGAAAATATATCTTTAAAAGTAATCTCAGGAAAAGCTACAAATATTGACATTAATAGGTTACAGTAAATTAATAATTTAAACAATAATTATCTAAGCAAATTACTATCCAACCTATCCTACAAAAGCTACTTTGCTGGAAAAACATCGAATAAAACTGATAAGAAACAATAATATTCCTGGTTCCTGACTCCCGATCCGTCACCTCTTAAATCGTGGCACAATATAAAAAAGTAAACAAAATTTAACAAAAAGAGAGGGGATATGGTAGCAACGCCAATCAAAACTGAAAAGCGGTTAACTATCGAAACCGCAGAAATCGCCCCTGATACTAGTACAATACGTTCTTTAGACTGGGATCGCGATCGCTTTGATATCGAATTCGGTTTACAAAACGGAACTACATACAATTCTTATCTGATTCGAGGGGAAAAAACAGCATTAGTCGATACTTCTCATGCTAAGTTTCGTCAGCTATATCTAGATACCCTCACAGGATTAATCGATCCCAAGGAAATTGATTATCTCATTATCAGTCATACTGAACCCGATCATAGTGGTTTAGTTAAAGATATTCTGGCTTTAGCACCTCAAGCTATTGTTGTTGGTGCAAAAGTAGCGATTAAATTCTTAGAGGATTTAGTCCACCAACCCTTTGAAAGACAGCTAGTTAAAAGTGGTGACAGCATAGACTTAGGTAATGGTCACATTATTGACTTTGTAAACGCTCCTAACCTACACTGGCCTGATACTATCTTTAGTTACGATCGCGGTACTAGCACCCTTTATACTTGCGATGCTTTTGGGATGCACTACTGTTCTAGTAGCATCTATGATGAAGACTTAAGTGCTATCGAAAAAGACTATCGCTTTTATTATGACTGCTTGATGGCTCCTAATGCACGTTCGGTACTCGGCGCGATGAAAAGGATGGATAAGCTAGGAGAAATTGCCACTGTAGCCAATGGTCATGGCCCTATATTACGTCATAACGTACAGGAACTTCTAGACCGCTATCAAAAATGGAGTAAAGCTCAAACCAAAGCGGAAAAGAATGTAGCCGTCTTTTATATTTCTGATTACGGTTATAGCGACCGCTTATCTCAAGCTGTAGCCAAGGGAATTACGAAAACTGGCGTTGCAGTAGAAATGGTAGACTTGCGATCGGCAGAAAACCAAGAAGTCCATGAGTTAGTATCTCGCGCTTCTGGTATTGTTTTAGGTATGCCTCCTCTGTCTAGTAGCGACCATCAAGATATTACTGCTAATGTGGGTACAGTTCTTGCTGCTGTCAAGGAAAAGCAAATTATAGGTATGTTTGAGTCTTATGGAGATGATGACGAACCTATTGACCCATTGTTAACGAAATTTAGTGATGTCGGACTAAAAAAAGCTTTCCCTCCCATTCGGGTTAAAGACACTCCAGACGAAGCTACTTATCAACTCTGCGAAGAATCAGGTACAGACTTGGGACAGCTTTTAACTCGCGATAAGTTGGTTAAACAGATGAAATCTCTCGATAGTGATTTAGATAAAGCTATTGGAAGACTAAGCGGAGGACTTTATATCATCACTGCAACTAAAGATAGCGTTAGTAGTGCGATGTTAGCCTCTTGGGTGTCTCAAGCTAGTTTTGAACCCCCTGGTTTTACTATTGCAGTAGCCAAAGATCGGGCAATTGAATCTTTAATGCAAGTTGGCGACAGCTTTGTCTTAAATATTCTAGAAGAAGGCAAATATCAGTCTTTAATGAAACACTTCCTCAAACGCTTTAAACCTGGCGCAGATCGTTTTGCAGGTGTAGACACTCAAACAGCAGAGAATGGCTCGCCCATCTTAAATGATGCTCTAGCATACATAGAATGTGAAGTAGTCAGCCGTATGGAATGTAGCGATCACTGGGTAGTTTACAGCAAAGTTACCGCAGGTAGAGTTTCTAATCCTGATGGAATGACCGCAGTACACCATCGTAAAGTAGGAAATCACTATTAAAAAGGATGAATTATGAAGGATGAAGGATGAAGGATGAGGGATGAATTATGAAGTAATAATTAGACAGTAGTTGTTTGTTATTTGATACTTTATAATTTCTCTTTTCTCAGTCCTTACTTCCTTGATTATGAATTCACGACTTAAAGTAATAGCCACATATCTAATGCTTACAGGAATTGCTATTTTAATGCTGTTTCCCCTATTGTGGCTTGTGGGGACAGCTTTTAAATCTCCCGCAGAAGATATCTTTAGTTTTCCTCCGCAACTATTACCTGCTGAACCAACATTGGCTAATTTTCAGACAGTTTGGGCAGATTATCCTTTTGGTAGATATCTTTTTAATAGCGCGATCGTAGCAATTCTTTCTGTTAGTTTCAATCTACTTTTTTGTGCCTTAGCTGCTTATCCTTTAGCCAGACTCAACTTTAAAGGGAAAGAAATTATTTTTTCTTTAGTTGTGGCAACAATTATTATTCCCTTTCAGATTGTCATGATTCCTCTTTACATTCTGACAGTTAATCTGGGTCTGAGAAATACCTATTTCGGGATCATTTTACCCAACATTGTATCTGCGTTTGGTATTTTTTTGTTACGCCAAGCTATTATGAGTGTTCCTCTGGAGTTAGAAGAAGCAGCACGCATCGATGGCTGTTCTGAATTGGGCATTTGGTGGAACGTTATGATACCTGCAATTCGTCCTGCACTAGTTACTTTGGCTATTTTTGTTTTTATTGGCTCTTGGAGTGATTTTTTATGGCCTTTAATAGTTTTGGATCGTCCTGAATACTATACTCTTCCTTTAGGTGTAGCCGATCTTGCAGGTGCATTTTCTCTTAATTGGCGGTTAGTTGCAGCAGGTTCAGTAATTTCGATCGCCCCCATATTACTACTGTTTATCTTTTTACAAAAATATATTGTTGCTACGGATATCAGTAGTGGTGTTAAAGGTTAAGCCTCTTCTGTCACTTTCCGAGAAATTATTTATTTCCAGAAGCTTTATCAATTAATCGATACAGGCAATTGTATTGTCACGATCATTTTTTTGTATTTCTTACGGTCAATAGACTATTCTAACCCTTATGAGTAATATCAGGTTCGGTTCAACAATTAAATGTTGTGGATGATAGGGAAATAGGGAATTAGGGGAAAACTTTATCTAAAGTAATTATCCGCACTTGATGTAAGCAGTTAAAGAATTCAAATTTTGCTTTTGGTTTCGGAATCTGGCAGAAAAAGGATAGATTAATAATTCTATAATTTAGAATTAAAGTAAGTAATTATACGTTATTTAGTTTTTTAAATCCGAAAATCAACAATTAATCTACATAGTAATAACTACTATTTCAGCAGAAAAATTAATTTAAGCGAGATCGCTTTATCAAAGCTTCATTTTATTGAATTAAAACAATTATAATCTTGATAATTTTTTCTATTCCCGATCGATAATAACTTCATCGATAGATAATATTAATCTAGAAAGATTAGGTAGAATAAAGATCGTAGACATCTTGCTGTGATTAATTATTTATAACTTAATTTACTTAGTTATTTTTAATTTTTATAACTATAAAAATTACGTGTTTCTTGCGTTGTTACTTAACATAATGCTCCTGTACGATAAAAAGTAACAAAATCCACGAATTATGACAAATTATGAGAGGTCTCAAAATATTTAAGTTTTTTTT
>NZ_LR213867.1:2927-15688 GCF_900659865.1 Hyella patelloides LEGE 07179 | reverse complement strand
GCAAAAAAAATTTAGTGGCAAAATAGCTCTCTTGTCACCAAGTAAAAATCAGTGGCAATTTTATTTTTTTGAAGGTAAACTAACTTGGATTGATGGGGGAGTTCATTCCAATAGAATTTGGCTAAGACACATTATTAAGTATTTTTCAGAGATTAATATCGATACCATGAAATTTAGTCCTGAAGAAAAATATCAGTGCCATCAATATCAAATTATCAAAACAATACTCCAAAAAAAACTTATCGATCGAGAACAAGCTCAAAAGATGATTGCTAGCAGAACTCAAGAAATTTTCTGTGATATTTTTTATGAAGAAAATCAAAGAAAGCTAGCAATTAAAATTATTCCAATGACTCCTCAACAATTATTAGCTGCTGGATTTGAACCTTCTCTAGTAATTACGAATATCAAAGAATTATTACAAGAGAGTCAACAAAGTTATGTTAGTTTTATTCAGCAAGGAGGTGTTAGTTTTTCTTTTAACTATGCACCATTTATTACTAACAAAGAAGCTCTCAAACATGAAGTACCACCTCATATTTATGAAAACTTTGTCCAATATTTTAATGGTCAAAATACAATAAAAAATGTAGCTTTCAAACTGGATAAAGATTTAACTAAACTAGCATTATCTATTATTCCCTATTTAAAAACGAACACTATTAAGTTAGGACAAATAGAAGATTTACCTTCTTATGTCACTGTAGATAAATACTTTTCTAACTCTCATCCTACTCAGGTAGCTGTTAAAAAAACAGCGATCGCCTGTATTGATGATAGTCCATTAATCTGTAAAATGATGAATACAATTGTTAATAAGGCAGGTCATCAATTTATTGGTATTAATGAGCCTTTACAAGCAATTCCTCAATTAATTCGAGCTAAACCAACCTTAATTTTTGTCGATTTGGCAATGCCAGTAATTAATGGTTATGAACTTTGTAATCAGATAAAAAAAATTTCTCAGCTAAAAGAAACTCCTGTTGTAATGTTGACAGGAAGAGACTTTATGGCAGAAAGAGTTAAAGCAAAGGTAATGGGGATTTCAGATTTTATTGGTAAACCTATTGTTGAAGAAAAAATTATGAACGCTATTGAAAAATATGCAAAATAAGGAGTCGCCGAGTTAGAAGCTCTCAGACCCCGCGTCTCATCAAGCAGGATAATATCTTCGATTATCTAATAGCAAACCTTAATGAAATGAGAGAAAATACTTTTTTGACTGTACGAGTTAATAATTTTTAGACTCTACCAATTCCCTGTACCCGACAACCCATGCTCTAAACCCTCACAAAACAGTTTAATTCTCTAAACTCAACCATGATTATTATAGTTAATCTACATCTTTAAATTCCCTTATAGCGCAACAAAAAATCTACTTAAACTAGGGTAAACTTATGCAGACGTAGCACCAAGCGCACTTGTGCTACTAAGGATTTCAGGAATAGAATTTTCTTTGCTTGATAACTTCCTTTTCTGCGAAGAACCCTGGTTATCAAGCTTGACCCCTACCCTAACTTTCATCTCAAAATAACTGTGCCTATAGCATCCCTTCAGTAATTTAGAAATACGCGCCCAATAAGTCCATACGTGCTTAGTTTCATCCACTGGCGAAACTAGGGCGTTGCAGACTCTAGGCAAACGCTCCGAAAGTCGAAGACTACGACGGGCTAATACTAGGCTTGCTGCTGTCCCACTATTTAACCCGTAAAGACTCATGAATTTAACCATGCCAATGAGTGAAGAGTAAGCAGGGTTTACTTCAATGACTTGTATCGCTGCTAGTTGTGCGCTGCTACGAACTAGCTCGACAAACTTAGAATAAGCGAAGCCTGACAACATCCTAGCGTAGCGTTTGGAGTGTTCTCTAAGTCTTGCTTTCTTGCTACTAAAATCTAGTTTCTCAATAACTACTGGACACTCTTCGGTGGTAGCTTTTTCTAGTATCTGAGCAAGAGCCAAACTTAATATATGAGCAGTTTGTCCAGAGGATTTGTTTTCTAGATTAATTGCTATTTGTCCTCTATCTTGGAGATTCCCTTCACTATCGCAATAAGCCCAGGCAATACTCATCTCATTCAAGTCGATGCCGATTGCGCCATTAGCTTTACTGGTAATGATGGGGATATCTGGTAGTTCTACATGGGTATGTAAATACCAACTATCATTTTTTCTTACAAACCTATGGGTTACAGGTTTCTCTGTACCATTGCGATATTGTTTCCCTCGCTTGTGTAAAGACCATCATCCTCTTTGTCTTTGAGGATATCAGTTAAATCATATCTTCTATGTCCTCCCTCTGTTCTGGTTGAGGTTATTTTTCCTTCTTTTTCCCAACGCCTCAAGGTGTCTGTAGACACCCCTAATAGATATGCTGCTTCCGATATACTTAACTTAGGCATAATGGATTTTAATGAACTATGCCTAAGTTTACTTAATTATTTGTTGTGCAGCACATAGCCGATCTTTTGCGATAGGCTAATGGTGTAATTCCCATGCAACTAATAGTAAATAACAAAGAGTCAACAGCAACAGACCACTAAAAATTAACAACCTATCTTGTATAACGATGTTTAACTCCTACAGGGAAATATTCTTGATTGCCAAATTCATACAGGGTAGTGTGAGGTAACTGATATTGAGGAGCAACATAATTTGCATACTCGCTATTGAGACGGATTAATTGAGTATAGATCGAAAATGCGATCGCATTTTTTAGTCCTTCACTGATGCTCAGTCCTGGTACTAATTCTACTGCAATATGAAACGATGAGTTTGCTTGTGGATCTTGCTTAATTTCCATCACAAACTTACCTGTTACCCAGTTTTGAATTCCTGGTTGTTCTAGTCCAACTTGAATATTTTCGGGATAAATATTTGCGCCGTAATAAGAAAGAATAAAATTAGAACGACCAAAAACATAAACAAAAGGTAAAGTGCGAATTCCCCGATTATTTTTCACTGATAATTCGGCAATCGGATCGAACCCCTTAGTTTTAAGGTATTGCAACATCTCCTCATAGCCAACGATCCCACCAGTGTCTGCAATGTGGTAGCGAATTAAGGGTATACCATTATCTCCTGAAAATAACAAAGTGCCATCTTGCACTTCAAAATAACGGCTCAAAGGGTCATACTGTAACAACGTAGGTAAACGAGATTGACCAAAAAATTCTTGAGTTGCATCGGGGTTATTAGCAAAAAAGCGACGAATACAAATACTCAAAGGGGTTTCATTCCCCAATACCCCCGCATCAGCCGTACCATAAAGAGAAGCCGAATCAAAACAGGAGTTAATTGAGCCAATTTTTTCCATAACTATGTTGCGCCACTCTTCGCTAAAGACTTCCCCCGCCATCACCAACTTAATATTGTATTGCTGCCAAAGAACTTCTTGCTCAATTCCTCGGTCGATGACATTTTTTAGAAAAGGAGGATATCCTAGCAAAACAACACGCTCAAACAGAGGTGCTAAATCTTCAATTACCCGTAAAATTTCCTTTAGGTTATTACCAGGAGTCACCACGGTAATTGGGTATCCTTTCGCAGCCAAATGACGACAGCAATTAGCCGTATACATCCCTCCAACCCAAGTTCCCATACTAAAGCAGACTACCGCTAAAGTATGACCTCGATCTGCTTGGAAACTATCGTAAAAAATCTGTTCAAAACGGGTAGCAACTTGGTATTCATCGCCGATAAAACGAGGCCAAAATGTTGATTTTCCCGTCGATCCTGAAGAAACTGCTATAAAATCACAGCTTTCGAGTTTTCCATCAAGACAAAGCTCATTTAAAGAGTATTTTTGAATATAGTTTTGTTTATTAGTTCGAGGAAGAGTTTGAAAATCAGCTATAGTAGAAAGCGATCTCGGATCGATCTGATGTTCTGCTAAAAAAGACTGATAAGCTGGTACATTTTGACTTATTTTTTGAAATAATTGAATAATTGCTTTTTCTGGGCTATTTTGTTGGCTTTGCTTTAACCGACTCTCCAAAGAAGTCTCTAAGAAGCTTCTCAAAGCATTTAGCGATCTCGAAGAAATCTGCTTCACGACGCGCTCTTGATTAGCTGAATTCATATAAAGAAAAGCTCTAATGTCTAATAAATCGGCAACAAAGCCACGTTATAGAGAAAATTTTCGTAGATTACTGCGAGGATTATACTTACGCTCCGAGCGAATTTTTTCGTAATATTCTCGTTCCTGAGAACTAATATCTTGCGGGATATCAATAGTAATTTGTACCAATTGATCGCTTCTTCCCCCTTTTGGTAAAGACCAACCTTTACCCCGTAATCTGAGAGTTTGACCGTTACGAATTCCTGGGGGTACTTTCACATTAACCATTCCATCAGGAGTGGGAACTTCAATCGATGCGCCTAAAACGGCTTCATCAGGAGTTATGGGGATTTCACAAGTTAAATTGTCGCCATCAAAGCGAAAAAATGGGTGAGATTGTAAATTCACCTTGAGATACAAATCTCCTTGTCTTTTACTGTAAGGATTGTATTGTCCCTTACCCCTAATACGAATTTTACTACCAGGCTTTGCTCCAGGGGGAATGCGAACCTCTACTATTTCATTATTCAAGCTTAGCCGTTTCGTTGTACCGCGAAAAGCTTCACCAAAGCTCAAAGTAATACTAGCTTCCCGATCTCCTCCAGGAGTAGAAGCACCGAAATTACTAAAACCTGTTCCAGAGGTTCTACTGTCATTAGCACTATTGTAAGAATAGCTACGAGAACCAGTACCGCTTCCTGGGGTGGAAAAGCGACCTAACAACTCATTAATAAACTCTTCAAAATTCCCATACTGACTAAAATCAAAACCACCAACATCAACTCCTTGAGGGCTTCCAGACCATCCTCCAGTCTGTCCAGCTTGTCCAGCTTGCTGCCAATATTTACCAAATTGGTCGTATTTGGCTCTTTTTTCCTTATCCCCTAGTACCTCATAAGCTTCACTAATTTCCTTAAATTTAGCTTCTGCTTTTTGATCTCCAGGGTTACGATCTGGATGGTATTTTAAAGCTAGCTTGCGAAATTTTTTTTTTTCTCCTACCACTAGCATTTTTTTTTGACTCCTAAAATTTCATAATAATCTTTGAAGTTCGCGGAAGGCATCGATGGCTATCTCCTCAAGGGTTTAGACTTGCTGACCGAACTTGTAATTAAAGTAAATCACTTCTCTTAAATGTACAGCTAGTATATAGAGTAGCAATAATGCTTTACAAAGTGGTTCGGTTTTCCGATTTTTCTCTTGATTTATTTTTTCCTTTGATGGAATAAAAAAAGAAGGGGAATCACTTCCTCTTCTCTCTTAGATAGAACCAATTAGTTTGATTGAACTAAATTACAGTGTCATCGACAATGGTTGTATTTTTGATGATCACTATAATGCCATTGCGGATATAGAAACCTTCATCTTCTCTTTGAGCGTCTTCTACTCGGTCTTTGTTAACGATCTGCACATTACGACCAATACGTGCATTTTTGTCAACAATAGCTTTACGAATAGTACTACCTTCTCCGATACCTACAGGAACACCGCCACTCTGTGAACCAGATTGTCTTTCAGCAAAAGGTTCGTAGAAATCCGACCCCATAATCAGGGTATCTTCGATGGTGCAGTGGGCTTCAATGCGAGTTCGTACTCCCAATACAGAATGGTTAACTCGGCATTCTTTAAGGATACAACCTTCACCAATCATAGATTCTGTTACCTGACAGTTTAATAGCTTAGTAGGCGGTAGATAACGAGAACGAGTGTAGATAGGAGCAGTTTCATCGTAAAAGCTAAATGCAGGTTGGGGCTGTTTAGTTAAAGCAAGATTAGCTTCATAAAAAGATTCAACTGTTCCGATATCTTCCCAATAACCTTTAAACAAGTAGGCTTGTACGTTATGGTTTTTCGCAGCAGCAGGAATAATTTCTTTACCAAAATCAGTTTGTCCTGTGGATTCTAATAAATCAACTAAAACTTCTTTTTTAAAGACATAAATTCCCATAGAAGCAATGTATGGGCTTTGAGTAGCTCTTTCTTTGCTTAAGCCTAAAATAGTAGTGTCTACCTGCATTTTTTTCAGAGCATCCCCTTTGGGCTTTTCATAAAAATCCACTACTCTACCTTGAGAGTCAATTTTCATCAAACCAAAGCTAGAGGCTCTTTTGTCATCAATAGGAACTACAGAAAGTGTGATATCTGCATTGGTTTCCCGATGACGCTTAATGAATTTGCTGTAGTCCATTCGATATAAGTGATCCCCAGAGAGTATAATGTACTCATCTACATCCCACTCTTTAATCAGTCTTATGTACTGACGGACGGCATCAGCTGTGCCTTGAAACCAGGTATCATTTTCTTTTGTTTGTTGTGCAGATAGCACTTCTACAAAACCTTCTCGAAACCCAGAAAAGTTATAGCTGCGGTTGAGATGGCGATTGAGAGATGCAGAATTAAATTGAGTTAAAACGTAAATTTTAAGAATCTCTGAATTAATACAGTTACTTATTGGAATATCGATTAGGCGATATTTACTACCTAAAGGAACTGCGGGTTTTGCCCTTAATTTAGTTAGAGGATATAAGCGCGTACCTGCGCCTCCTCCAAGAATAATAGCTAGTACTCGTTTCACCGAAAAAACCTCGCGATTGCCTTGACCTCTGACACAATCAAGTTTATCAGTCAATAGGGATCAGTATATGGGCAATTTGATAGAGTATATGTATTTGACACCTAGACTAAGTTGCTTATGTCCTCTGAAACTCTACTCCCTGCTAAATTAGCCAAAATTGTCGAGCGTTTTAAACGTCGTTCTAATCCCAAACAAAAGTACGAACAATTACTTTGGTATGCCAAAAAACTACCAGAAATGCCAGAATCAGGTAAAATTCCTGATAATAAAGTTAATGGTTGCGTTTCTCAGGTTTATATTACGGCTCAGTTAGACGAGGGTAAAGTTTTGTATCAAGGAGATTCTGATGCTCAGTTAGTTAAAGGGTTAGTCGCTTTTTTAATCGAGGGTTTAAATGAATTACCCCCAGAGGAAATTATTAAAGTGCAGCCTAATTTTATTGAAGAGACTGGGTTAAAAGTCAGTTTGACTCCTTCGAGAGCCAATGGTTTTTATAACATTTTCAAGATGATGCAAAAGAAAGCCTTGGAATTGGTTTAAATCTTTGACTAGTTACAACATGAATCCCCAACAAACTTTAGTCAAAATTGATGCTGCTATCTTCCTTAGCATATTTTTAAATTTGGCTTCTTGGCAACCTGCTGGAGCAGAATTGGTTAATACTTTTTCTTTTACTAATATTCATGGCAATATTGGCGGAACAGTTACGGGAAAGATTACTTTTGATAATCTCAACCCTGGAGATAATGCAACAGATGTAGCAGCAGACAGCGTAATAGTAGAAAGTATCTCACCAAGTTTGCCTGAATGGGAAGGAGTCGGTGGAATGGAGTTAAATAAAAATTTACTCGATTTGGATGATGTAAGTATTAAAGGAAACGTTTGGAATATCGTAAAAGGGGTAATTACAGGTGGATTTTTAGAAGCTCAGGTAGTTGTTGAGAAAGAGGAAAATACAATCCGTGAGACTGTTACAGTTGGTCAAGATGTTGAGGATTTTTTGGAAAAAGGGGAAGGATTTTGGGGAAGTTCTCTATCTATAGATTTGGGTAGAAATGGTGGAAGATTTAATTGGCAATTTTACGATATCCATGACGCGCCTTCTGGTACATTAATATTTTTAGAGTCATCAGAAGAGCATAAATAAACATCAATTTCCAGATTATTTTATTATATAACACTTCCGAGAGAGGTGCGATCGCATTTAATTGAACTTCTCAGTTCAAGAATTTTCTCACTATTCTTCAATGCTAATTACACGACGAATTTCATCTGATTTGATACCAATCGCCATTGGTCTTTTAATACCAGGAATTACTGCTACATCATAAAGTTCTTTAACTACTCCTTGGATACGTAACCAGTGAACAATATCCCCAGTATTTAAGTCAATTACCATTAAGCCACAACGGGGTTCTACTCCTTGCTGTTCTAGCTTTTCATTCATCGGTAAATCAGCAAAAGTTTTATTATCTCTTGATTGAGAAAGTCCTACAATGGCATAATTTCCACTAAAAGCACAGCCTCTAAGATATCCAGGGCAAAATGTAATTGGTTCAAAAGTTCCTGTTTTGGAATTAATAAAACCAAACTCTCCTTTTCCAGAATTTAAAACCCACAACTTATTTTGATACCATCGAGGAGAATGGGGCATTGATAAACCAGTAGCCAGAATTTTATTCGTTTCGATACTAATAACTATACCACCATTTTGTTTGCGATCGCGCCAACTATCTGTAATATCGGTTTGTCCCACAGCAGTAGCAAATCTAGCTTTACCATTTCTTACTGCTAAACCGTTAAGATGACAGCGATCTTCGGCTGCCAACTTAGAAATAAAAGGTGGTGTCCACAAAGGTTTAAAGCTATGGGTTGGACTTACCGTAGCTAAACAACTAAATAGAGTGTTCACAAATACCATTTGTCCTGATTTTTCGATGACTAGATCGTGGATATCTAAATCACCTGTAATATATGATATTTGAGGAACATAAAGAGCATCATAACCCTGGTGTAATTGTCCTGATTGCAGGATATTTTCAAATTGCCAAACTTGGTATAAAGAACTCAGATAAATTGTCGAATTATTAGTATATAAGCCCATACAACGGTCGAAACTACGTTCAAAAATCGATAATTTTCCGTTGGGCTGTAAACCAAGTAAAAATAATTTTCCTGCTTGATAAGTAGTAAAAGCTAAACTTAAATTCTGTTCTTGTAACCAAAAGTTAAATTGACGAGATGTCGAGATTTCTAAAGGAGATTTAGAAGCGTTATTGTTGACAACTTGATTCATAAACTAAAATTCATCAAAAATGCTAGTGTCACTACAAATTAAATTGAGCTATTTTAATAGCAAATTATTGTAAGCAAAAACTCCTAAACTAATTTTGTTCCTCGATCGAATCAAATAAAAATTATTATGGCATTAAATAAATCAATACTAATTAAAATAAGTTTACCCTTGCCCAATTTTAACAATGAAAAATCAAACATCGATCCCCCAGAAACAAATAGATATCTTAGTAGAAGCAGCCCAAAAAGCATTAACTAAAGCCTATGCACCCTATTCCCAATTTCAAGTAGGTGCAGCAGTGTTGACAAAACAGGGTCAGATTTTTACTGGCTGTAATGTCGAAAATGTTTCTTATGGTCTAAGTATTTGTGCGGAAAGAAATGCGATCGCTGCTGCGGTGGCGATAGAAGGAGGAGATACAATAGAAGTAGTAGCGATTGCGATTGCTAATAACCGTCAAATTCTCTGTTCTCCTTGTGGTGCTTGTCGTCAAGTAATTCAAGAATTAGGGCAAAAAGCAACTGTAATCTTTCAAGATCGAGCAGGTTGGCAAGCTACTTCTATTGAAAACCTGTTACCTCAAGGATTTTCTTTTTAACAGCAATTTTACTTACGAAATTCAGCAGAGAAAGCTATATTTTATATAAGCTAATTGCACACAAAAATATTTTGGTACGTGATGAAATCATATCTTGCTGCTGCTATTCAAATGACCAGTAAACCCGATCTCCACAAAAATCTCATCGAGGCGGAAGAGCTTATCGAACTAGCGGTACGTCAAGGTGCAGAATTGGTCTGTTTACCCGAAAATTTTGCGTTTCTAGGTAAAGAAGACGATAAAATTGCCCAAGCAGCCGAAATCGCCCAGAAAACAGCGAAGTTTCTCAAAACGATGGCGCAACGCTTCCAAATTAATCTTTTGGGTGGTGGTTATCCCGTGCCAGTACCAGAAGATAGTACTAAAGCATACAATACTTGTGTCTTAGTAGATCCCAATGGGAAGGAATTAGCTTGCTATCAGAAGGTTCATCTTTTTGATGTCAATGTTCCTGACGGTAATACCTATTGTGAATCCAGTACGGTAATGGCTGGTGAGAGTTTACCAGGAATTTATCATTCAGACACTTTAGGAAACCTCGGTTTATCTATTTGTTACGATGTGCGCTTCCCCGAATTGTATCGTCATCTTTCTTATAAAGGGGCAAATGTCTTATTTATTCCTGCTGCTTTCACGGCTTATACAGGAAAAGATCATTGGCAGATACTATTACAAGCTAGAGCCATTGAAAATACTTGCTATGTAATTGCTCCTGCTCAAACAGGAAATCACTACGAAAGACGTTATACTCATGGTCATGCCATGATTATCGATCCTTGGGGAACAATCATTGCTGACGCTGGAGAAAAGCCAGGTGTAGCAGTAGCAGAAATTAATCCTGAGCGTTTATTACAAGTACGTCAACAAATGCCTTCACTGCAACATCGAGTATTTGTTTAAATTTGTTATACCAAATCCGAATTACATACCCAGTTCATAGATGAAACCGTTAAACCTTGTAGAGACGTATCATGATACGTCTCTACACTGAATATTTATTAGGGTTTTCTGAATCGGATTTAGTATTGGTTGTTAGTGGTTAGATACGCGATAGATAAGTGGCGTACAATGGCTAATTGT
Organism: Hyella patelloides LEGE 07179; assembly: GCF_900659865.1. Taxonomy (GTDB): domain Bacteria; phylum Cyanobacteriota; class Cyanobacteriia; order Cyanobacteriales; family Xenococcaceae; genus Hyella; species Hyella patelloides. The sequence goes on along the minus strand of NZ_LR213867.1, from coordinate 5,079 downwards.
TAGCTGTTGGTTGCTTTGGCTTGAATTAACTGATAATAGATATGTTGAAAAATATTTTTTGTGTTTTTTTAATTGCGATCGCTTTATTCTTAGTAAACACTAGCCCAGTATTAGCAGATATTCAAGGAGAACAAATCTTTACTGCTAATTGTGCTGGTTGTCACCCTAAAGGAGGCAATATTATTAGAAGGGGTAAAAATCTCAAGGCTAGGGCTTTAAAACGGAATCAGCTAGATTCTCAAGATGCAATAGTCTCTTTAGTTACTAATGGCAAAGGTATTATGTCAGCTTATGGCGATCGCTTAACTGCCGAAGAGATTGCAGCAGTCTCTAATTATGTCTTAGAACAAGCAGCAAATAATTGGCGTTAAATCATCGAGCATTGAGCAATATTTTGACAACTAACTACTGTACAGAAGCGACGGGGCGTACAAGCTTTTGAGGAGACCTCAAAAGACAGCCCCTCATATATCGCGTCTCTAACTACTAGCTACCTTTTCCCGAAATCATTCAACAACCCACTAAATACTAATAAAACTGTCTCGGCGATGAAAGTCGGCTTGCGTACCTGGATGAGTTATTGCCCAATAGCTTAAATTGTGGTTAGTATCTTCGATAACTGTGGTGACAGCAAGCTCTAGAGGAGTGTTTCCTGCAATAATTGGTTTAAGGCTTATTTGTGTCTCCATTTGGTAGGTTGAGTTACTAGTCATAACCTGAAATGGCAAATTCTCAAACGCTTTTTCTACTCTCATTCCGCGACGATACTTACTAAAACGATACATATTCCAATTCCCTGTGGGAGCGAGATTAAATTCCCAGTATTGAGGAGAATTAAATATAGCCAGAAAAAACTCAAAACAAGTAGTTTGCCACAGATTATCCTGACGATTTACTCGATTATTAGCTGCGGGTAAAATGATTTGGGATAAATCACCTTGTAAGAGATAATTAATTTTAAGCTGTTGATTACTGCGAGAAATAGTCGTAATAATTTCAATATTGGGGATAGATTTATTGGCGAGAAAAGGCTTCAAATAAATAATGCGATCGCTCATTATCTGGAATTTGATTAATAAGTTTTTTTAACTAAGTTTTGCTAAATCTACTGTTACATAACTAAGAATCTTTTCTAACCTACTTTCCCAAGAAAATTGACGAGCAAATTCTAATTGTTCTGGGTAGCCATTTTCTTTTCTCGGATACTTAGTTAAAGTCGCTTCCAAACATTTTACGTAAGCATCTACGCTATCAGTTTTACACCAACCAGCAATTATATTTTGCGTCTGAAATTCTTTTAAAGGAGAAATTTTTGTAGCAACAATAGGTACTCCTGAAGCTAAATACTCAAAGAATTTTAAAGGAGAGGTAAAAGTAGAAGCTGCACCAGAAAGATGAGGATGAGCTAAGATATCCGCAGACTGTAATAGGCTAGGTAATGATTCATGTTGAATGTAACCCAAGAAAGCAACATTATCTAATTGTTTGGCTGCTACTTTCTGTCGATAACTTTTTAGTTGTTCTGGTTTTCCTCCTGCAAAAGCAAATTGAATTTGGGGTAAGTTTTGAGCTACATCTAATAATAAATCGACTCCTTTAAAACCATATAAACCCCCTGAATAGACTACTAACTTGTTTCTTTCTGGAGTTAAAAGTTTTTCGCGCCATTGGGCTGCTGCTTCGGAATATCTAGTTAAAAAAGTGCTATTAAAACTGAGAGGTAGCTTGACAATTTTCTCTGGAGGTATTCCCATAGCAATCATGTTATCTTTTACGGAATCTGCTACAGTAATAGCTACTTGAAATAAAGAACTATTAACAATTTCAGGATCGTATTTATTATATTGATTGTGTTCCCGTTCGTAGATTACGGGAATTCCCGATCTAATGGCGACTTTAACTAAATTCCAATCTAAAGTGTGTAAAACTTTTGTCTGAGGGAAAATATATTTAGGGAAATAATATTTACAGATATAAGTACTGTAATTAGTCCATTTATTTCCTCCTGCGCTAAGAGGATAGGGCATAGACAAAGAAATAGTTTTAAGCTGCTCTCCTATTTGGTAATACTTAACTAATTCTGCTGAGGGTTTTTCTGGTTTAAAAGGATTAATCCAGTCCAGAGGATTTAAGGATTGTTGATTTTTTTTTA
>NZ_LR213867.1:0-2826 GCF_900659865.1 Hyella patelloides LEGE 07179 | reverse complement strand
TGAAAAAAATATAGTTTTTGCTCATTGCTAGAATCGCGATTCAATTGGCGAATAATAAGAACAATTAGAAATTAAAATTATTGTGTTCGGCTTCATATTGCTCTAACGCTTCAATCATATCTTTTGCTGAAGAATAAGACTCTTTTAAAATACGATATTTTTCTTCTGTATCACCAATAATTCCTTCTTTAGCTAACTGTAAATGTCCGATCAAAGAGTTTAAATTAGTTCTCATTTGATGGGAAAGAGCGTTGACATCATGATTCTGCCAATACTGATCGTTTTTATCAAATTGCATATTATACAAACGACAATAAGCACCACCTTTGGTTAATAATTCTCTGTGAGTACCTGCTTCGATGACTTTTCCTTTCTCTAACACGACAATTCGATCGGCTTTTTGTACTGTAGATAAGCGGTGAGCTATCACTAATGTGGTGCGATCGTGGCATAATTTTTCTAGTGCTTCTTGAACCAACCTTTCTGAAACTGTATCTAAAGCACTGGTAGCTTCATCAAGAATGAGAATTTGAGGATTACGTAACAGAGCGCGAGCGATCGCAATCCTTTGTCTTTGTCCTCCAGACAACATAACACCCCGTTCACCAATTTCTGTGTCTAAACCTTGAGGTAAGTTTTGAATAAAATCATAAGCGTTGGCTTGTTTGATAGCATTAATTATATCTTCTTCTGTTTTGTCTTCTAAACCATAAGCAATGTTATAACGAACAGTACTATTAAACATAAAGGTATCTTGGCTAACTACTCCCATTTCTTTTCTAAAACTTTTGAGGTTAAATTCTGAAAGAGCAATACCATCAATAGTAATTCTGCCTCGATTGGGGTCATAAAATCTGGGAACAAGATCGGCAATAGTAGATTTTCCCGCACCAGAAGAACCTACTAATGCCACAGTTTTTCCTTTAGGAATTACAATATCAACGCCATCTAGAACCCAACTATCGTAACCAGGATAAGCAAAACTAACATTTTCAAATTTGATCGCATTTCGTAATCCTCTAAATTCCAATTCTCCTGATGGTAAAAATGGTTTATCCTGACGATTTAAAAAATTGGTAACTATTTCTGCACTAGGATAATTATTCGCAAATTGAGTTCTAGCAGTGTTCAATTGACCAATAAAAGGTAATAAACGAAATAAAATAACTAAATAAGTTAATAAGGTAGGAGCAAAATCACGAATACTAGGAGTAAAGAAATAACGACAGATAACAATCAAAGCTAAGATTATAATTATTCCTGAAATTTCATTTAGAGGCCCAATTAAACCACTAAGACTCATGCTTTTTAGCTGTATTTTTTCTCTTTCGTCAATAAAATACTTTATTTTTTGATATTCTGCGTCTTCGTTGGCAGTTAACTTGATTAAGCGAATACCTGTAACTATTTCAAAAGATTTTCTAGAGTAGTATCGTGATTGCTCAGAAAGTAATCTACCATACTTTCTAGACATCTTGACAAATGACTGATTACCAAAGGCAATCGTAGATAACAAAGCAGTAGAAATAACGGTCAATTGCCAAGAAATTACTAATAAAAAATAGACAAAAGTTAAAATTGTTGTGGCAATAATAATAATTTTAATACCACTTCTAATTACGATGGCTGTCCTTTCTATTTCTCGATTAATTTGAATTGTAATATCGCCGACTTTATTTTTTGCATAAAAATCAAATCCGACTTTTAATAACATATCAAAACCATCTAATCTCATCTTATTGACAAGATATTTGGTATGATAATTGCCTATAATTAGAGTTAAATAATTAGTGACGTTTTTGAGAATAATAATAACAACAACACTTGCTAACATAATCATTAGCTTTTGTGGCCCATCAAAAAAATCAAAAATAGAAAATATTTTATGTAAAAAAGGAGGATTTTCTGGTAAGCTGTAATCTTCTCCGTCACTTAAAAAAACCACTAAAATAGGAATTAAAAGAGCCGTTCCTATCCCATTAAAAATTGCACTACTAAGGGTTAAAAATAAAGTTATAACAACAAATGCCGGCTTTTCTTTGGCAATTTTCCAGAGAAATTGATTAGATGACATATTAACCAAATATATTAAGGAGTTAGCGAATTAAACTTGAGCAATTAAAGGCTGAATGATTTTTTTCATAGTATCAATACTATAGTTTTCAAGACATCGTTGACGAGCAGAAACACCTTTCGCTTGAGCTTGAGCAAAATCATGAAAAATTAATTCTATAGCTTCAGCGATCGCTTTAGAATTGTTCGGTGCAACTAAATAACCAGTATCCGCCAAAATTTGAGGAATGTCTCCTACAGTAGTAGCGAGAATTGGTTTTGCCATTGCCATACCATCTGTTAACTTCAAAGGAAACTGAGCTTTAGCAGCCGAACTATCTCTTTGTGGTACAACTATAACATCAGCAGCAGCAACAATTTCTGGCATTTGATGTATAGGAGAGCGGGGTAATTTAATCATCCACTTGCCATAATTTTCCTGTAATTGGCGATCGTAGTCATCATAGGGGCTACCTCCAACAATAGCTAATCTAATATCTGGGCGATTTAATTGTTCCAAAGCGATTAAAACATCCTCTACCCCCTTGTAGGGTCTTGGCGCGCCAGGAAACATTAAAATTTTATGATCTGCTAAACCATACTTGATTTTGCTATCTTGAGAATTATACTTTGTCGGGTCAAATAAGTCTGTATCTTTGCCATTAGGAATTTGAATTCCGCCAAAACGTTGTTGTAAAAATTGATTGTGGGTAGTGAGAATATCTGCCTGAGAAATAAACTTCTCTAGCCACTGCAAATATAAAGGATGATCGG
>NZ_LR213866.1 GCF_900659865.1 Hyella patelloides LEGE 07179 | reverse complement strand
TGCTGAGTTGGGTCGTCGAGTAAGTCTTTCACCTCCAGCAGTAGCAGAAAGAGTCAGAAAAATGGAGGAAATAGGCATTATTACAGGTTATCGAGTAGAAATTAATGCCGAAAAAATAGGCTTACCCATAACAGCCTTAATTGCTTTAAATACTACACCTCAGCAATATCCCCAGGTAATCACTTTAATGAATAACTTGGCTGAAATTCAATTTTGTCATCATGTTACAGGGAATAGTTCTTTTATCATTGGAGCTAATGTCTCATCAATTGCCCATCTAGAAAAGCTCATCGAACAACTATCTCAACATGGACAAACAACAACTTCAATTGTGCTTTCGTCCCCGATTAAAAAGTCAATCAAAGAAAATCCTTTCAAATAAATTTAACTTCAACGTTAACCAAATAGTAATTTGAGAATTCTCCCGATTTAGAAAATAGTTAGTAGTTACTGTCGATCCCATAACACATTGGGAAACCCTAAACTCAAAAGCAAAAATTCAATCAAGGTGTTGAGTTTTGTATTTTCGGTCTATATCTACACAAATCACTATACCGTAGGAAGAATAGCCCAAAAAGATACATACTTCTTAATATTAGTGCTAACGAAGCCCGAAAAGTTTTACTCTAAAGGCTGAACTATAAATTAAAAGAATACTTAAAATCAAATGACTGTAACGGCAAGTGGTGGCAGTTCATTAGCCCGTCCTCAACTTTATCAAACGGTAGCGGTTTCAACTATTTTGCAAGCAGAACAGCAAGACCGTTTCCCAGAAAGAGGCGAACTAAACGAATTAACAGCTTATTATAAATCTGGTGCAAAGCGTTTAGAGATAGCTCAGGTTATTACTAACAACTCTGACTTGATAGTATCCCGCGCAGCTAATCGTATATTTACTGGAGGCTCTCCCCTTTCTTATTTGGAAAAACCTCCAGAAGATGAACCAGAAATGGCACTTGTGGGAGCAGCAACAACTGCTTTAGATAAAGTAGCCTATGTAGAAACTAAAAACAGTGGTGGCAATAATGGCATCCTTAACGCACTTAGGGGTTTATTTACCTCTACAGGGCCAATTCCTCCTGGTTTTCGTCCTATCAGCGTTTCCAGATACGGCCCATCCAATATGCAAAAATCACTACGGGATATGTCCTGGTTTTTGCGCTACATCACCTACGCTATCGTAGCTGGCGACCCTAACATATTAGTGGTCAACGTTAGAGGACTCAGAGAAATTATTGAAAATGCTTGCTCTACTGACGCAACTATTGTGGCGTTGCAAGAAATGCGTGCTGCTGCTGGCGATTATTTCAGCAGAGATGAAGAAGCCAAAGGTATTGTTATTCAATACTTTGATATTGTCTTAAGCGAGTTTAAAGCACCTACCCCTTCTGCTAAATTACGTCAGCGTCCTTCTGATGATGCTCAAGGGTTAGAACTTCCTCAAAGTTACTTTAATGCTTCTGAGAGGAGACAAAAATTTGTCATGAAAACTGGGCTTTCTGAATTAGAAAAGCAAGCAGTTATCAAAGCAGCATATAGACAAATTTTTGAAAGAGACATTACTCGTGCTTACAGTCAATCAATTTCTTATCTAGAATCCCAGGTAAGAAATGGCGACATCTCCATGAAAGAGTTTGTCCGTCGCATCTGTAAGTCCCCTCTATATAGAAAGCAATTTTTTGAACCTTTTATTAATAGTAGAGCTTTAGAGCTTGCTTTTCGTCATATTTTGGGTCGCGGTCCTTCATCTCGTGAAGAAGTTCAAGATTATTTTAGTATTGTCTCTAATGGTGGACTTGCTGCATTAGTAGATGCTTTAGTAGATTCTCAAGAGTATGCTGATTACTTTGGAGAAGAAACTGTCCCCTACCTTCGCGGTTTAGGACAAGAAGCCCAAGAATGTCGCAATTGGGGTATGCAGCAAGACCTGTTTAATTACAGTGCGCCTTTCCGCAAAATTCCTCAGTTTATTACAACTTTTGCTCGCTATAGCAATCCCTTACCAGATCAACACGTATACGGCTCAGGTAACGATCCTTTAGAGATTCAATTTGGCGCAATTTTCCCCAAAGAAACTCGCAATCCTAGTACTACACCCGCACCTTTCAACAAAGACACCAAGCGTTTGTTGATTCACCGTGGTCCTGCTACTAATAACCAAAATAGTAATCCTAAAGCACGAGGCGAATTTCCTGGCTCTTTAGGACCTAAAGTATTCCGTCTCAACAACGAGTTACCTGGTGCGAGTAATGGTACAGGAGTTAAATTCTCTGAAGCATCTACTCAAGCATTAATCCGTGCTTGTTACCGTCAAGTATTCGGTAGAGACGTTTATCAAGGTCAAGAATTAAGCGCAGCAGAAACTCGCCTAGAAAATGGTGAAATCACTGTTCGCGAATTTATCCGCATCTTGGCTAAATCGGATAATTTCCGTAATCTGTACTGGACCTCTTTATATGTAGTCAAAGCAGTTGAGTATATTCATCGTCGTCTGTTGGGTCGTCCTACCTACGGTCGTCAAGAAATGAACAAATACTTCGATCTCTGCTCGAAAAAAGGTTTTTATGCCTTAGTAGATGCCTTTATTGACAGTCCTGAATATTCCCAAGCATTTGGCGAAGATACTGTTCCTTACGAGCGTTATTTAACTCCTGGTGGTTTACAACTCAGAAAAGCTCGTCCTGGTTCAATTTCTGAAGATATTGGTGCTAAAGTAGAGAAAAAAGATACTCCTCGTTTTGTTGAGTTGGGTGCAGTTACAGATCAACGTAGTGATAACGACCTTCAACAACGAATCAAGCAAGGGGTAACGATACAACGTCAGCAAAGCAAAGTCTTTAAGCTCACCGATACCATTAATAAGATAGCATTAAAAAATGCGATCGCTGCTGCCTATCGTCAAGTCTTTGAAAGAGATCTCGACCCTTACATTATTCAAACTCAATTTACTTCCTTAGAAAGCAGGTTAGGTAACGGAGAAATTAATGTTAAAGAATTTATTGAAGGTCTAGGCTGTTCAGACCTTTACATCAAAGAATTTTACACTCCTTATCCCAACACTAAAGTAATTGAGCAAGGTACTAAGCATTTCTTGGGACGCGCACCCATGAATCAAAGAGAAATTCAAAAGTATAACCAAATCTTAGCTGGTCAAGGTATTCGTGCTTTTATTGGTGCAATGGTCAACAGCATGGAATACTCTCAAGTTTTTGGCGAAGATACTGTTCCCTATCGTCGTTTCCCGACTTTACCAGCAGCTAACTTCCCCAATACCGAAAAGCTTTATAACAAACTTACTAAACAAAATAACGAAGTAGTTATTCCCAGCTTTGAGCCGACCAAGCTCAATATCTAACAACCGAATTCCCCAGTCAGAGATACACCATTGTGAACAATGGCACAAAATTATCTCTGACAAGCGACCAAGGGCAAGTTTTTCCTAGCATAAGGAACGCTGTGGTGTTTACTCTTTCAAAAAATAGGGTGCGAAGTGTCAAAACATCCCACCTTGTTTTTTGCTGTTTATCTTGATTTCCTGACTTATGAGAAAAATTATTACAATATTTTAAGAATATTCCGAAAAAGTAAACAAAATACAGGAAAATAACTTTATTAAGTTGATTGCTCAGTTTTACTCTAGATTAAAGTTGTAAAGAAGTGTTTAACGACTTTACAATCTATTAACTTTAATAGGGTTTACATAAGGCGATTAATTTTGATAATCTAATCTCTGTGTAAAAGTTTGTTAAGTCAAAGACTTTCTTTGACTGATTGGTTTAACAAGCTGCGATACTATTTTATAGTTGAAATTAAAAATCAAGCTATTGAGCAGGGTGTTTTAATATCCGATGGAGAGCTTTAACTACCTATGATTAGGATAGCCTCTTTAATTTAGGTAAAGACAGTTTTCCTGACGGTAGTAGTTTTAAAATCTTGAGTCTTAAGGCTGAAAAGCACTAAAAACCAGAGTTTTAAGTAACTATTAGAGGTTAGTTGAAATCTTCTGCTTGAGAGTACAACTATCAATAAAACCCACTCATCCATACTTTACTTCATTGTTTTTGGGAGGAATTCATCGATGAGTATTGTCACGAAGTCTATCGTGAATGCTGATGCAGAGGCTCGCTACTTGAGTCCTGGCGAATTAGAAAGAATTAAAGCATTTGTCACTACTGGTGCAAGCCGTTTGCGCATCGCTCAAACTCTCACTGAGTCTCGTGAGCGTATTGTTAAAACAGCAGGCGACCAATTATTCCAAAAGCGTCCTGATGTTGTTTCTCCTGGCGGTAACGCTTATGGTGAAGAAATGACAGCTACTTGCCTACGCGACATGGATTATTATCTACGTCTGATTACTTACGGCGTAGTTTCTGGTGATGTTACTCCTATTGAGGAAATTGGTTTAGTAGGAGTTCGCGAAATGTATAAATCTTTAGGTACTGACATTGGTGCAGTATCTCAAAGTGTTCGCGAAATGAAAGACGTTGCTACTTCCATGATGTCTGCTGAAGACTCTTCTGAAGCTGCTTCTTACTTCGACTATGTTATCGGAGCTATGCAGTAGGACAATTTGGCTGATTCACGTTCGTATCGGTTAAAAATCTCTTCTGAAAATACACTAACTTATCAGTGTTAAAGAATTTAAGACTAGGTAAGATAAGGAAACAAAATTATGCAAGACGCAATCACCGCTGTTATTAATTCCGCCGACGTTCAAGGCAGATACCTAGATGGTACTGCTATGGACAAATTAAAAGGCTACTTTGAAACTGGAGAACTTAGGGTTCGTGCAGCTAGCGTAATCAGTGCTAACGCTGCAAGTATCGTTAAAGAAGCAGTAGCTAAATCTCTACTATATTCTGACGTTACTCGTCCTGGTGGCAATATGTATACGACTCGTCGCTATGCAGCTTGTATCCGCGACCTCGACTACTATCTCCGTTATTCTACTTACGCTATGCTCGCTGGCGATCCTTCTATCCTAGATGAGCGCGTACTCAACGGTTTAAAAGAAACTTATAACTCCTTGGGAGTACCTGTTGCTTCTACTGTTCAAGCTATCCAAGCAATGAAAGAAGTAACTGCTAGCTTAGTCGGCGACGCTGCTGGCAAAGAAATGGGTGTATATTTCGATTACATCTGCTCTGGCTTAAGCTAATTATTCTTGAGCAACCAGTTTGCAACTTTTGGCAAACGAACCTGACGAGCAACCCTGCGATTAAAATCTCAGGAATCTGCAAATCATAACCAGTTCGGGAAGTCTAGAGTGAGTGCTAGTTCTTATGGGCTTAGTCTTTCGAGCGCGAAAGAAGAAAAAAGTTTTGGCGATCTAGTATTGACTTTTGACTCCCGAATTTTGGTGTAAATAGGGTTATCTAGAACGCTGCAATCAGATAGAACCTCTCAAGAAAAAGCTACAGAAAAAACAAAAAAATATTTAATTTAGATTATTAAATTCGGGAGAAATTAAACTATGCGTACATTTAAAGTTACAGCTTGTGTTCCTAGCCAAACCAGAATTCGTACTCAAAGAGAATTACAAAATACCTACTTCACAAAACTTGTTCCTTACGATAATTGGTTTCGTGAGCAACAAAGAATTATGAAAATGGGCGGTAAAATTATCAAAGTAGAACTAGCTACTGGTAAACAAGGTACTAACACTGGCTTGATGTAAGATAGAAATTTAAATTTAAAAAGAAATTAAATTTTGGATGGAGGTCACAATTCGACCTCTTTTTGTTATTTTTGAGAGGATAAAACCCAAAAATAACTTTTGACAGTGCAAAAATATCTCAGATATCTCAGATATGTGATTCCCTTCATCAATCCTGAAGTTCGTCATTGGACATGGGAAGCACGTTTACTAAATTGGCTGACTTTTATTTGGCTTCTGGTTGGTTTAGCTACTCTGATTTCTGCTTCTTACTCCGAAGGTATCATTAACCATCAAAATGGATTTTACACTATAGAAAGGCAAATAGTCGGTGTTGCTATTGGTTTTGCAGGATTTAACTTAATTACGCAAATACCATTACGCAGAACATTTAAATTTGTCCCTGGAATGTTGTTGTTTTGTTTGCTTTTAATATTTGTGACTGTTATGGTCAGTCCCTCAATTAATGGCGCAAAACGCTGGATTCCCATTGGTTCATTTTTGATACAACCTTCTGAGTTGATTAAGCCTTTTTTGGTTGTGCAGTCTGCTTATGTTTTTGCGAATTGGAAGCAGTTAGATTCTAGTATTCGATGGGCTTGGTTAGTAATTTTTGGTTTGGTGCTAGGAGGAATTCTCATTCAGCCTAATTTAAGCACTACGGCTTTATGTGGGATAGGTTTGTGGTTAATTGCTGTCGCAGCAGAGTTACCTTGGGGTTATTTGATATCAGTAAGTCTTGGTGGTGTTTTTTCAGCAGTGTCCAGCATTTATCGTAATCCTTATCAGTTGGAGCGTATTGTTTCTTTTGTTAATCCGTGGCAAGATGCTCAAGGTAATGGTTATCAGTTAGTTCAGAGTTTATTAGCAATAGCCTCTGGGGGAGTTTCTGGCTCAGGTTTAGGTTTATCACAACAAAAACTATTTTATTTACCAATTCGCACTACAGATTTCATTTTCTCGGTTTATGCTGAAGAATTTGGTTTTATTGGTTGTTTATTTCTGTTAATTTTAATCGTGAGCTATGGCACTGTTGCTTTAACAGTGGCACTTAAATGTCAAAATAAAAGACAAAGATTAATCGCTATTGGCGTAATGGTGTTTTTAGTAGGACAATCTTTACTTAATATTGGGGTAGCAACTGGCTCTTTGCCTACTACGGGTTTACCTTTTCCCTTTTTGAGTTATGGTACTAATTCGATTATTGCCAGTTTGTTATTAGCAGCTTTATTAATTAGAGTGGCGAGAGAAAGCTCTCAAGCAAAAATTATTCGATTTTAAGGTTAATTAATATTTGTTACTCAATAATCTCAGGTTTGAAACCATGTCTAATAGTTATCTAGAGATATCTCCATTAGCAGTGACAGCAATCACAGTTCAAACAACTTGGAAAAATATAGCCTTTACGATTTGCAACTAAACACCAAACAGAACTATAACAGAAGTAATTGCTAAACTTCATCGTCTCTCATGGTAAAAGTAAGCGTTTGTATTCCTACTTACAACCGTTCTGATTATTTAAAATACTCTGTTAACAGCGTATTGCAGCAAACCTATCAAGATTTTGAATTAATTGTTTGCGATGATGGCTCGACAGATAACACTTCGGATGTGGTTAATAGTTACGATGATTCCCGTTTGCGTTATGTAAGACACCCGCAAAATATTGGGCGTAGTCGAAATATGCGCTCTGGTTTTGATGCTGCGGAGGGGGAATACTTTATTAAATTTGATGACGATGATGCGATCGCTTCAGAATTTTTAGCTAAAACAGTAGCTATCTTGGATAGTCATGCAGAAGCGGATTTTGTTTGTACCGATCATTGGATTATTAATGCTCAAGGAGAGAGAGAAGAAGCTGCAACTAAAGCTAATTCGGCTAAATGGGGCAAAGATAAGCTAGAACCAGGGATAATTGCTAATTTAATCGAAGAAACTTTTGTTAAGCAGAGTTTACAAGTCGGTTCTACCTTGTTTCGCCGTCAATGTCTAACTGAGGTAGACTATATGCGCCCCCAAGCGGATGGTTGTGAAGATTTTGATTTATTAGTTAGATTGGCAATCGCGGGGTTTCAGAGTTATTTTTTGCCTGAGTTACTCATGGAATATCGTTTTCATGGCGGACAAACTAGCCTTAAGCAAGATATTCATTTTTTGTCTGCTAAAGCGTTTTGTATTGATAGTTATCAGTTTACTCAACCTGAATTACAAGCTTTAAAACAAGAGAAATTAGGAATAGTTAAACAGGGTTTAGGTATGAGGTTAATTGAAAAAGGAGAAAGCGATCGAGGACATAAACTGTTACAAGAATCAGCTAATATTTTAGGTTATTCTCCTAGGGTTTATTTTGGCTTATTGTTGTCTTATTTGCCCTTTAATTTACGCCAACAAGTTTTAAATTTTGCTCGTCAAGCCAAACCACAAGACTATTCAGCACAAGTAAGGGATAAGGAAGTAATAAGTAGCGAGTAGCAAGTTATAAGTTATTAAGTTAGATTCAGTAGAAAACAACGAAGCTCCCAGCCACGAAGCTCCCAGCAGCTAAACAAAAAATCAGCCTTATTGCTAATTTTACGTACTATTTTGGGAAGTATAAATACGACAACGCTCATTAATCACTTTTTACTGAATATTCAAGTTTAAATGCTTAATTTTTATAGTAAACTTCGCCAACATATTGTTGGTCTCCAAAAAACAGTAAGTACGGATGCTCCACACTTATTAACAGACAATATACCTTCTCAAAAATCTGAATTCAAACTAATTAACTATTTTGCTATTTCTAGTTTAGCTTGCTTTCTGATTACAATTGGTTTTTTAGATTACTTCTATCAAAAAAGAGCGATCGCTCTTTTACTATACATGGGAGAGAAACAAAACATTGCTTTATCTCAATCATTAAAGAATTCTTTATGGTCTATTCTTGCTCCTTATTTAGAAAAATCTGAAGGTTTAAGTTCAGAAGAATTAAAACTTTTACCACAAAAAGATGTACTAAATAATGCTATCGCAGAACAAGTTAGAAGCTTAGATATCGTTAAAGTCAAAGTTTATAATTTGCAAGGAAAAACGATTTTTTCTACGGATTATAACCAAATTGGACAAGATAAAAGTAAGTCTTCCAATTTTATTAATGCTGCTAATGAACAAGTAAATACTACAATAGAGCATCGTGATACCTTTCTCGCAATTGGTCACTCAATCGATCATCGTGACTTGTTATCAAGCTATATTCCAATTTATGAAAAAGATTCAGATAGTCAAGTTATTGGGGTCTTTGAACTTTACAGTGATATTACGCTTTTGGCAGAGGCAATTAAAAATACCAGACTACGAATGGTTTTCTTGGTGACCCTAATTCTTGCTTTACTGTATCTAGTTTTATTATTCATTATTTATCAAGCTCAAAACTTAATTAAATCACGAAATTTGGCATTACAAAAATCTCAAGAAAAATATAAGAAACAAGCAGAAGAGTTACAAAAAGCTTTAGAAGAATTAAAACAAACTCAAAGCCAACTGATTCACCAAGAAAAAATGGCTGCGTTAGGGCAATTAGTAGCAGGAATAGCCCATGAAATAAATACTCCTCTAGGAGCAATTCAAGCATCTGCTAGTAATACGAATCAGGCTATTGTTGAATCTTTAGAACAATTACCCCAATTAAATCAATATCTTGATGATTCAGAACAAAAAATATTTTTTGAATTAATTAGTAATGCTATTAATGTTCAATGTTGTATTATTCCTAGTGAAAAAAGAGCCTTAAAACGAAAGCTAATCCAAGAGTTAAAAACATATCAAATTAAAAATCCTCGTAAAATTGCTGATTCACTAATTGATATTGGAATTTCTGAAGAGATATCATCATTTTTGCCTTTACTGCAACATCATCAAGTAGATTGGATTTTAAAAATAATGTATAATTTAACCAGTTTAATTAGTAATAATCGCACTATAAAAACTTCAGTAGAGAGAGCTTCAAAAATAGTTTTTGCTCTTAAAAATTATGCTCGACAATAATCTATAGGGGAAAGAGAGCTAGCAGAAATTATTAATGGGATCGAAATAGTTTTAGAAGTTTTTCATAATCAACTCAAAACAAATATTCAAGTAGTGAGACAATATCAACCTATTCCAAAAATTTGGTGTCATCCTGATGAGCTAATCCAGGTGTGGACAAACCTAATTCAAAATGCTATTCACGCCATGGAACAGAAAGGAACTCTTATTATTACTATAAAACAAGAAGATGATTGGATTAAAGTCCAGATTACTGATTCTGGTTGTGGCATTCCTTCAGAGTTTCAAGATAAAATTTTTGAACCCTTTTTTACTACTAAATCGGCTGGAGAAGGTAGTGGTTTAGGCTTACATATCAGCCAAAAAATTCTCATTAAACATGAAGGAAGATTGGAATTTACCAGTCAATCAGGACAAACTACGGCGACTGTGTGGCTACCTATTCATCAGACAGAGATGAGCTAGATATAAGTTACATAACTTGTTCGCTCTATGTCAATTCGTTATCTAAAACTTGACAGAACACTATTTAATTTTCTTGCCAGTTTTGGAAATTATCTAATTATAAACCTATTTTTAATCTCTATTAGAAACTGCTCTATTAAGTTTTAAATGATTTTTTTTAATAACTGTAAAATCTCAGATAATTTTAATCTGCTCCATAAAAATTACTTACCAGCTTGGTCTAGTTTAATAGGGATGATCGCTATTGCTTGGTTGACAGCAAGTAATATTAATCGTCTCAATCAATGGGCCGATAAAAATAGTGACAATAAAGTTCTTCTCTTAAATTTAAAAGAAAATATTAGTCGATTAAATTCTTTAGAATGGGAAGCTATTAATAAGAAAACAATTGATACAAACTTAGAAGAGGAGTTAGCAGAAAATCAGGAAAGCCTAGACAAAATACTAACTGAACTAAATTATTTTGAAACTCACAAGCAAGACCAAATTGACCATAAAAATTTTGAACATAAAATATTACATCCCATATTTGAACAATACGACACCTACAAAGCAGAAGTTGACGGTGTTTTACAATCAATTGCAGCAGGGCAAAATAATATTGATGTAGATAGTTTTGAACTTGACGAGATCTATGATGAGCTATTTGATGAAATCACAGAAGTAGAAAATATTTATCGCAATAGACAGCAACAAGCTCGTAATAAAGCTGATTTAGGAATTAATTTATCTCTATTGGGAGCAGCGTTGGCTTTAGGAAACTTGTCTTGGTGGTTCAATCGCCAATTACGGCTCAAAAATCGCGATCTTCAAAGAGCGATGGATGAATTAGAGCAAGCTCAAAATCAATTAATTCATCAAGAAAAAATGGCTGCTTTAGGACAATTAGTAGCAGGTGTAGCCCATGAAATTAATACACCATTGGGGGCAATTAAGGCTTCTGCCAGTAATATCAATAAGGCTGTAGCTGAATCTTTAGAACAATTACCCCAATTAAATCAACATCTCAATCCATCAGAGCAAAAATTATTTTTTACCTTAATTAGTGAAGCTGTTCAAAATCAGTTTCCTGGCATCTCTAATGAGAAACGCGCCCTCAAGCGAAAACTAACCAAACAATTAAAAGAATATAAAATCAAAAATCCTCGTAAAATTGCTGATTTACTCATTGATATTGGGATTTATGAAGAAGTATCACCATTTTTACCTTTATTACAACATCCTCAAGTAGATTGGAATTTAAAACTTATATATAATTTAACTCGCCTAGTTAGCAACAATCGTACAACTATTGCATCAGTAGAAAGAGCATCAAAAATAGTTTTTGCCCTTAAAAATTATGCTAGACAAGATTTGATAGGAGAAAGAGAACTAGCAAACGTCACTGATGGGATAGAAACAGTTTTAGATATTTATCACAACCAAATCAAGCACAATATCAAGGTTATTCGAGAGTATCAATCGATCCCGCAAATCTGGTGTTATCCAGATGAATTAATCCAGGTGTGGACAAATCTGATTCATAATGCTATTCAGGCTATGGAACACCAAGGAACTCTTACTCTTGCCACAGAACAAGACAATAATCTGATTAAAGTCCAAATTACCGATTCTGGTTGTGGTATCCCTCTCGAACTTCAAGGTAAAGTTTTTGAACCTTTTTTTACTACTAAATCGGCTGGAGAAGGTAGTGGTTTAGGCTTACATATCAGCCAAAAAATCCTCATTAAACATGAAGGAGGCTTGGAATTTACCAGTCAACCAGGACAAACTACGGCGACAGTGTGGCTACCTATCAACTTGTCAAGCAGATAGTTGACTCTTGAAAGCTGAGGGAGAGACTGAGATAAAGTTTGATAGTTTATTTTATAGTTAACTAATATGCAGTTTAAATGCATATCAGCTTAATAAAGAAGATTTAGTAAGGCTTAGTAAGGCTTGTATTTCTTGGACTGCTAAGTTAATTTTATAGCTGTTTGTGGGAACTATCTAATTATGTATCTCTTTTGATTTGTTGAAGAAACTGCCTTACTTAGTCTCAAATGACTTCCCTATAGCTTCCAATTAATGATAATTTCAGTAAACCTGTAGATAATTAACCCATAAACAAACTATTATGTCTGAATTAGCAATTCTTTGTGTGGATGATGAAGTAGTAATTTTAGATAGCCTCAAAGAGCAGTTAAAACGTTGTTTTGGCGACCAATACATCTATGAAGTAGCTGAAAGTGCTGATGAAGCTTGGGAGGTAATTGAAGAGTTACAAGAAGACGAAATTAATATTATCGTAATTGTTTCTGATTGGCTAATGCCAGGAACAAAAGGAGATGAGTTTTTAATTCAAGTTCATCAAAAATTTCCTCAGTTAATCAAGATTATGTTAACTGGACAAGCAGATGAAACAGCGATTCAAAATGCCGTAGAACAAGCTAATCTTCATGCTTGCTTACACAAACCCTGGACAGAAGAACAACTATCTCAAATTATTACTTCAGCACTAAAATAAAGAATGAGCGAAAAAGCAATCGTCTGTGTAGATGATGATGAAATTATTTTAAATAGTTTAGGAGAGCAGCTAAAAAGAGCTTTTGGCGATGAATACACTATTGAGCTAGCTAGTAGTGGTGCAGAAGCCATGGAATTATTTGCTGAATTAGTAGCCGAAGAAGTTGAAATTCCTTTGATTATCTCCGATCAAAATATGGCAGCAATTTCAGGAGATAAACTATTAATACAACTTCATGATTTGTATCCTGAAACCTTAAAAATTCTCCTCACAGGGGAATCCAATGCAGAAGTAATTAGAAATCTCGTTAATGTCTCTGCTTTATATCGTTATATTGCTAAGCCTTGGGATGAAACAGACCTAATTTTAACGGTTACAGAAGCCTTACGTTGCTACGAACAAGGCGCACGGTTAAATATTCAAAATCAATTACTACTAGAGGCTAATCAAAAATTAGGGGAATCCCTTGCTTTATTGGTCGCTACCTTAGAAGCCACTGCTGATGGTATTCTAGTTGTTAATAATCAAGGTCAAGTAATTCGTTGTAACCAGAAATTTCTTCATCTGTGGGGTATTGCTAACTACGCTTCAGCTAGACAAAATCAAGATCGAATTATCGATTTAGCCCTTCAGCAGATAAAAACTCCTTATACTTGCAATTTAGATAGCAAAGAAACTGTCTTCAATTACAACAACTATTCCCTTCTGGAATTAAAAAATGGTAAAGTTATCGAATGTTATTCTCAAACTCAACAACTCCAAGATTTAAGTACCACTATAGTATGGAGTTTTCGTGACGTTACTGAAAGGCAAAAAGCCGAACAAACTATTAAATATCAAGCATTTCACGATACTCTAACAGGTTTAGCCAATCGTAGTTTATTTAACTGCAAACTAGCTTCAGCTTTACAGAAAAGTCACCAATCTCAGAACAAACTAGCCGTTTTATTTTTTGATTTAGACCGTTTTAAGACCATTAATGATACACTAGGTCATGCTATTGGCGATCGCTTACTCCAAGCAGTAGTCGAAAGACTTTTAAGCTGCATTCGAGATGGTGATACGATTTCTCGTTGGGGAGGAGACGAATTTACCCTACTATTACCCCATATTCATGCTTTAGAAGATGCAACCGCAATCGCAGCAAGAATTTTACAAGCTTTACAACCCCCTTTTGATATCGAAAGTCATCGTCTTCATGTCACCAGTAGTATGGGTATTGCTATTTATCCCGATCATGGAACAGATTCCGATACATTACTCAAAAATGCCGACGCAGCCTTATACAAAGCCAAAGATCGAGGAAGAAATAATTATCAATACTACAATCAAACCATCAACTCTCAAGGCAAACAACTTCTTCAACTGGAAAATAGATTACGTTACGCTTTAAACAATCAAGAATTTATCCTTTATTATCAGCCTATAGTAGATATTACTACAGGTAAAATTGCCAAGATGGAAGCTCTTTTACGTTGGCAACATCCCAAGTTAGGCTTAATCACTCCAAA
The DNA here is from genome assembly GCF_900659865.1 of Hyella patelloides LEGE 07179. Taxonomy (GTDB): domain Bacteria; phylum Cyanobacteriota; class Cyanobacteriia; order Cyanobacteriales; family Xenococcaceae; genus Hyella; species Hyella patelloides. The sequence continues at coordinate 8,489 of NZ_LR213866.1, read as the reverse complement.
TATTTTTATTCCCCTAGCAGAAGAAAACGGTTTAATTGTTCCTATTGGTGAATGGGTATTAGAAAAAGCCTGTCTACAAAATAAATATTGGCAAAAAATTGGACTGTCTCCTCTGACAATTGCGGTTAATCTTTCTCCACGACAATTTCAAGAATCCGATTTAGTAGATAAGGTGATCGAGATTCTGCAAAAAACTGGTTTACAAACTTCCTACTTAGAACTAGAAATTACGGAAACTGTAACCATTCAAAATGGCGACATAGCGAAAAATATTTTAACTAAATTTAAAGAAATGGAAATTTCTCTAGCAATGGATGATTTTGGAACAGGATATTCTTCCTTAAGTTATCTTAGGCAGTTTCCTTTCAATACTTTAAAGGTCGATCGCTCTTTTATTAAAAATATACTTGAGGCTCCTGAAGATCGGGCAATTATTAAAGCTATTATTAGCTTGGGTCAAGGCTTAGGAATTTCTGTAGTCGCAGAAGGAATTGAAACAGTAGAATCTAAAAACTTTTTACATAGTTTAGGCTGTCGATATATGCAAGGTTACTATTTTAGTCGTCCTGTAGCTGCCAAAGATGCCACTCAGTTATTGCAAAATCAAGACTTAATAGTTACGAATATCAAGTCAGTTTGATACAATATTTTTTGAGGCTAGATGAGATTATATTCTTGTTGTGAGTTGAAATACCGAGATGATGATATTTCATGATAAATGATGATAATTAACTGGCTTTTTCTTGACAGTCAGGATAATCAGTATAACCTTCTGCATCACCACCAAACAGAGTCGCTCTTTCTTTCATTTCATTAAGTTCTAAGTCATGTTGTAAACGGTAGGGAAGATCGGGATTGGCGAGAAACCATCTACCATAAGCCACCAAATCAGCTAAATCTGCATCGATAATTGCCTCTCCTTTGGCTGCTGTGTAATTTCCTGCAACAATAATTGCACCGCTAAAAGAATCCCTGAGATCGCGACGAAAACTTTCTGGTATAACAGGTGCATCATCCCAATCTGCTTCTACCAGATGAATATAGGCAATTCCCATTCGATCTAATTTTCTGGCAGCATAAAGAATAGCATCTATTGCTTCAGGATCGTTCATCCCACGCTGAGTAATATAAGGTGCAAGTCGAATTCCAGTCCTTTCTTTACCTACTTCAGCCACAACTGTTTCGACTACTTCTTCGAGAAAACGAACGCGATTAGGAATATCTCCGCCATAGATATCAGTACGTTTGTTGGAAGTACGTCTCAAAAACTGGTCGATAAGATAGCCATTCGCACCATGTATCTCTACTCCATCAAATCCAGCAGCAATCGCATTAGCAGCACCTTGTCTAAAATCATTGATAATTGCTTTAATTTCATTAATGGCAAGTTCTCTTGGAGTAGGACAATCAAGCATTTGACCAGCACTGTTACCATCGGCTATCCAAACTCTAGCATCGGGCTGAATAGCACTAGGGGCTACTGGTTGACCATTAGCATGAAATGACTCATGAGACATTCGACCAACGTGCCACAATTGTAAAAAGATACGTCCCCCTGCCTGATGTACTGCCTTGGTAACTTTACGCCAACCGTCAATATGTTTTGGGGTATGAATTCCTGGAGTAAAAGAATAACCTTTTCCTTGCTGAGATATTTGGGTTGCTTCAGTAATAATTAACCCTGCACTGGCTCTTTGGGCATAATATTTTGCCATTAAATCAGTAGGAATATCTCCTGGCTGTGCGGTACGAGATCGTGTCATTGGAGCCATAATCACACGATGAGGCAAGTGCAAATTCCCTAGTTGAAAAGTATTAAAGAGGTTAACTGGTTTTTGATTCATGGCTCATGTTTTTTTTAATTTAGTTTATGTTTTGATTATCTATTCTTATTTATGCAATTACAATAGGTAATCATGCAAACTATTTTTGCAAAAATGCTAATAAGATATTCATGGAATGGGATAATTTACGTTATATATTAGCGATCGCTCGTAGTCAAAGCATCGCGGGTGCATCTCGTCAATTAAAAGTTCATCATTCTACTGTATTTCGTCGTTTGAATGCACTAGAAGAAGGGTTAGGCGTTCGACTTTTTGAGAGAGTTTCCACTGGCTATGTTTTGACTGTTGCAGGGGAAGAAATGTATCAAACAGCGACGGAAATTGAGGCAAAAATAATAGCTCTCAATCGGCATATTATAGGACAGGATCGTAAACCAAAAGGATTAATTAGGGTAACAACTACAGGTAGTTTGTTTTATAGTCTGCTAACTCCTTGTTTTGCAGCTTTTCAACGAGAGTATCCTGAAATTGAGCGTGGGCTATGCGGAATTTAGTTCCGCATATAGAACCACGCTGTTGAGCTAGAAATACTCGAATCAGATCGAGCTTACAATCTCACCAAACGAGATGCAGATATTGCCATTCGCACTACTAATAATCCTCCAGAACATTTAGTAGGAAGAAAAATTGCTCAAGCAGCGATCTCCATTTATGGCTCTTATAATTATTTGGCAGCTAATTCTCAGATTAATAATTTAGCCGATCATAGTTGGATTGGAGCAGAAGATAGTCTAGCTCAGGCTTTGTATAGCAATAAGTTACAGTATAAATTTCCTGGCGTGAAATTTCATTATCGAGTCAATACTCTAGTCGGAATATTAACAGCATTAAATAATGATATGGGAGTCGGAACATTATTTTGTTTCATGGGAGACACTGAACTCAATTTGCAAAGGGTACATCCTCCAATTACTGAATTAGCAAAAGACTTGTGGTTACTAACTCATCCAGATTTACGTCAAGTCGCTAGAATCAAAATTTTTATTGATTTTATTGCCAATAACTTAAAGCCCAAAACAGATTTAATAGAAGGTAAAGTTTGTCGTGATAAACTGCTCTAACAGCATAATGCGATCGCTCATGTAGCTCTCTTTTTATTCTCAACCTACTAGATTGAAGTGTTTAACTCATATTCTATTTCAGGAAAAGTTATTTTAATTACTGGTGCATCTACTGGCATCGGTGCATCACTAGCGGAAACTTTAGCTAAACAATATCCCGATATTAAATTAGTTTTAGCTGCTCGAAATCAAACTAAATTAGAAACAGTTGCTAATAACTGTCGTCAGCAGGGTACAGAAGTTTTAGTTGTCCCGACAGATCTGACAGAACCCAGCCAAGTAAAAGCCTTAGCAGAGCAAGCCCTCAACCATTTTGGCACAGTAGATATTCTAGTTAACAATGCTGGATATGGGCAAATGGGCCCAATCGAATTAATTCCCACTGAAGCAGTCCAAAGGCAATTTGCAGTTAACTTCCACGGTGCATTAACTTTAACCCAGGCGTTAATTCCTGTAATGCGAAACCAAGGATCGGGCAGAATAGTCAATGTAAGCTCTTTAGGCGGACGTATTCCTTTTCCCGTAGCGGGGATGTATAGCTGCTCTAAATTTGCTCTAGAAGCCCTCAGTGATGTACTCAGGATGGAATTGAAAACTTTTAATATTAAAGTAATTGTAATTGAGCCAGGCCCAGTAGTTACAGACTTTTTTCGCGTCGCTTGGTCAGAAGTGCAAAAGACTATTCCTCACCATGCAGAAACTCCCTATGCACCAGTTTTTAAGAATATTGAAGCGATTGATAGCCAATTGGAGCTATTAGGTTGGAGTGCCGAAAAAACTGCTCGGAAAACGATTCAGGCGATCGCAAAAAACAATCCTCGTCCCCGCTATATCCTAGCCACAGGAGGCAATATGTTGGTTTTCTTGATGACCAAAGTATTACCTACCAGTCTCAGAGATACCTTTTGGAAGCGTTTTTATGGAGTCCATAAAATACAGAAGGATGAGGGATGAAGGATGAGAGAGACAAATAGAGTTTTAGACAAATAGAGTTTTATGTAAGCAACGAGCAACGAGCAACAAGCAACAAGCAACAAGCAACGAGCAACGAGCAACGAGCAACAAGCAACGAGCAACAAGCCACTAACCATTAACCACTTTTTGATAAACTAAAAAAGTACTAATTTACCAATAAACTCACTATTTATACTCCTCCTTTAGCTCGTTTAGTAGAACAACTGCAACTATTACCAGGAGTTGGCCCCAAAACAGCCCAGAGGCTAGCTCTACATTTAATCAAGCGTCCAGAAAAAGAAGTTCAAGCTTTAGCTCAAGCTCTTATTGATGCCAAAAAACAAGTAGGTTTGTGTCGAGTATGTTTTCATTTGTCTGCTGAACCAGTATGCTCTATTTGTAGTAACCAAAATCGCGATCGCTCTATAATTTGTGTAGTAGCAGATTCCAGAGATGTGATTGCTCTAGAAAAAACCAGAGAATTTCGCGGTTTGTACCACGTTTTAGGCGGTGTAATTTCCCCGATGGATGGCATTGGCCCAGAGCAACTCAACATTGAAAGCTTAGTTAAAAGAGTTACTCAGCAACAAGTAACAGAAATTATTCTCGCAATTAATCCTAGTGTGGAGGGAGAAACCACAACTCTATACATTGGTCAGTTACTTAAACCTTTTACTAGAGTAACCAGAATTGCCTTTGGTTTACCGATGGGGGGTGATTTAGAATACGCTGATGAAGTTACTCTCGCCAGAGCTTTAGAAGGTAGAAGAGAATTGGATTGATTCAGAAAACCTTCTATAGTGGTCTCAGAAAATATTCAGGCTATAGGCGATCGCTCCATTTTTTTGGTTTTCTGATTTTTGTCGAACTGACGTTGATTAGAAAATAACCAAATGAAATATTTGAAAAATAAATAGGTCACAAGATACAATTTAAATTAACTTATTTAATTAGATCGTTGACAAATATGGCTCTTGATACCAATATCCGAGACAATATAGATAATCAAACTGCGCAATTTTTAAAGGAAGCAGAATCAACTTTTCAATGGACTAAGCAATGGTATCCAGTAGCTGTAGCCGAATTTCTCGATTCTTCTCGTCCCCACTCTATACAGTTATTGGGCAAAGATTTAGTGTTATGGCAAGATAATTCTGGTCAATGGCATTGTTTTGAAGATTCTTGTCCCCATAGATTAGCTCCCCTTTCAGAAGGACGTATAGAATCAGATGGAACGCTATTATGCGCTTATCATGCTTGGCGTTTTGATGGTGATGGCAACTGTGTTAGTATTCCTCAATCTCAAGACAAAGAAACCGAGTCGAGAAACTGCGCTAACGAAAAATCCTGCGCTGTGGTTTATCCCACTCAAGAACTTCAGGGTTTAATTTGGGTATGGGCTGAATCTGGTGCTGAAGCACAAGTTGAAAGTCAATTAAGACCCCCACGCACTGTTCCCGAACTCGACAACCAGGACAAAAAAATTATAAAAGCATTTTGGAATGTAAGAGATTTACCCTATGGTTGGGATTTCTTCATGGAAAATGTCGCCGATCCCGCCCATGTGTCAGTTTCCCATCATGGCATTATGGGAAGTCGTTATGAAGATGCTAAATATTACGATATGCCTCGTCTGAGAGAAATCTCTACTCAAGAAGGCTTTGCATTTGGAGTTACACCCACTGCATCTAATATCGAACAAGCATTCAATGATTTTCAACCTCCCTGTCACATGAGGATTGCCACCAACTATAAAGATGGGGGTAAACTAATCTTGGTTTTGTATGCTATTCCCACGCGCCCTGGTTGGTGTCGTCATATCGGGAGACAGATTTTAATTAAAAGTGATGCTGGTAAAACACCCCCAGGTTTGGGATTTTTCGCCCTACCGATGCCAAAATGGTTGGGTCATATCTTGGCTTCTTTGTTTTTGCATCAAGATTTAGTATTTTTGCACCATCAAGAAAAGATAGTAGCCAAACGAGGTCAAGGTAAATGGTTAGAGAAGGTTTATACTCCCAATCCTCAAGATAAGGCAGTTATTGCTTTTCGTCAGTGGTTGGCAAAAAGAGCGGGAGGTGGTGTCCCTTGGGATGCAGACTGTAATCATCAACTTCTCAATACAGAATTAGAGAAAGAAAAATTGTTTGATGTTTGGACAACTCATACCCAGCATTGTCAGGTTTGCCAAGATGCTCTAAAAAATATCAATCGTCTTACTGTATTAAGTTATCTTGGAGCGATCGCCTGTCTGTTTTTGGCTCTATTTTTAGATGGACGTTATGTTGCGATGCAAGCCGTTACAGAACCAGCAAATGTCTCAATTTGGCATACTTTACCGCCTTTAGGATTTGGATTAGCGATCATAGGTGCTATAATTCTGGCAACAGCAGGATATTTATTAAAAAAACTGAGTCGGCTATTCTATGTTTACAAGTTTAGTCACGCTGACAACGATTAAACACCACATTCTAAGTAAATAGAATAGGCATAAAAAATCTAAAACGAATGTCGCTAAGGATCGTGAATTAAATAACTTATAGATTAGGTAGGGTGTTGTTAGCGTAAGCGTAACGCACCTATGTTTTTATTTTTGATTTTATTAAATTCTCATTCCTAAGTTAAGCTAAAAACATTACCTCAAGCAGTTGGCATTTTATCTCAAAGAATTTGATGAGATTTTGGTAAAGCTTGGATAAGTTAGGTTTTGGGCGATATTTTCTATCTCTAGGTTCTACTATTTTAAATATAGATTTGCTAAGTGAAGTGAAGATAGTATTAATGATTAGCAATCATGATGAAGTTTATTAACTGATATTTATGAGTAAATGGTGAACTTTATCTTGCTGATTTGGATGCATAAGCTATAAGTAAATCAATTGGATCGAGAATCGTAACGATAAAATTGTAAATCTCCATGCCACTTCGCGTATTTATTAGAGAACCAACTAGAGAAGATTGTCAAGAATTACTGTCTCTTCGTCAAAGAAGCAAGGAATTTCATTTTCCTTGGGGTTTTCCTTCAGTTAATAAGCAGGATTGCGAAAACTACATTAATCGTTGCCAAAACGAGAATTTTCAAGGGTTACTAATTTGTCATTTCAGTAACAATGAAATTATTGGAGTTGCAAATTTAAGTCAAATTTTTTATGGAGCGTTTCAAAATGCTTATCTTAGTTATTACATTGATGTAAACTTTGCAGGTCAGGGATTGATGTCAGAGGGCATACGTCTAGCGATTAATTACGCTTTTTATACCCTTGGTTTACACAGAGTTGAAGCTAATATTCAGCCTGAAAACAAGAAATCAATTAATTTGGTCAAGAGACTGGGCTTTACGAAGGAGGGTTTTTCTCGAAGATACCTCAAAATTAATGAAGAATGGCGTGACCATGAACGTTGGGCATTAACAGTTGAAGATTGGGTTTAGTGTATTTCACCAAACTTCTTATTAAGTAGCTAGGCAGAATTAAATATAAAACGTTCCAAGTGATAATCACCTTGTTCACTTCGCCGATTCATTCCCTGAATAATTGTCATGGCTAAATCGTATTCATTATCAAAGATACGCCCAGCAATTTCCTGAGTTTTGAGTTGATGCCACTGTGTTTCAATCTCATTCAATTCTGGACAATAAGGAGGAAGAAAAAACAATAACAATCCTTGTTCTGACCAACTTTGCCAACAAGCACGAACTTCCTGACTTTTATGTATAGGACTGTTATCTTGAACAACAACAGTTAATTTTCCTGTCTGCTTCAATAGAGAAGCAGCTTTTTGGGCGCTCGAGTTCATTACTTTAATATAGCTGTGACTTTTAAACCCCCTTTGAGCCAGACCATATTCAAAACTTTTCTCTTCTTGCCATAGACCTAAAATACTGATTCAAGGGACCATATCGTTTTGGACTTTGTTCGAGACACTTCTGCTCCCCAATTAGACTATAACTATAGCTAACTGGACTCCATAGACAAAACCCTGCCTCATCTAGATATTTCAAGTCGATGTATCCTTCCTTAGCTGCGATTTTCAGCAGCTCTAAGTCCGCCTTCTTAACTTCTTTGAACTGTTGATTTTGTTGTTTTCTATTGCTCTGTCTGGTTCTTTTCCAACGAGCTCTTTTGTCTTGGTGCGCATTCCCTTGCGTCTTACGCCGACGCGGGGTCGCACCGCTTTTTTAAGATTCTTCTTAAGCGATCGCTACTTCAATCTACTGCTCTCTCTTGTTTTAGTTTTCGGGCGAGTTGAGTGCTGTTATAAGTTCGTTGCTCCTGATTTAAGCAATTTTCTATGTATTCAATATCTTCGTCTTTCCACTTGGCTTTTGCTCCTCTTCCACGTTCTTCCCATAATCCTACTAACCCTTTAGCTTCCCAACGTCTAATTGTTGCTCTAACTGTGTGTGAGTGACAATTGAATATTTTGGCAATTTCTGGCACCTTTTTACCCTGAGCATTTAATTTGAGCATATGTGCGCGATCTCTCGTCCGATATGGAACTGAAATTGCCTTTCGTAATTCGGCTAGGGTCTCTTCTTCTTCAGGATTTAGTTGGATACGTAGTGGTGCTGGCATTCTTACTTCATTGACTGTCCTTTCTATCTTATATTTAATTTCACCCACCTACTTAT
>NZ_LR213865.1 GCF_900659865.1 Hyella patelloides LEGE 07179 | reverse complement strand
AGCGTAGTACTCGTCAGAAAGCGAGGCGAGCCAGCATGGATTCAAACTATTTGCTGAAAGTTCTTAAAGCCTCAATTCCTTTACAGTTTAACCCTTCTGAGGTCTAAATTTTCTTGCGTTTACCCTGCATTATGTGCTTGGTCTAGAAACATAGAAGAAAAACATCTTATTTGGGTTGATATTGTCACAATTCTAATTTTTTCTATTCCATTTATTCCATTAAATTGTTTTGGTCTTCTTTCATAAAATAATTTTTTATCTTCTGAAAAAGAAGCGTAATATTCTTCAAGATTTTTTTGAAAATCGGTTAATGCTTCAAGTTCTTCTGACTTGACAGGTGTTTGTCTGTTTGTTGCTTTTATAATTTTATTTTTTATTTTATTATTATCTAGAACTATCAATTTAATAGGAATATGTATCTTATCAGTTATGCTATCTTTATTACTGTATAAAACATGGCTGGTTTGACATCCATTTACTATTTGATAGTCTTCGATATCGGCTCTATCTCCAACAAGATTTAATTGTTCTGCTACAATAGTGATACCATTATTAAATAAAACAAACTCTTCGTGATTTCCTAAAATAATCGTATTCTGTATTTCCACATTAACATCATTACTACCTTGATAGTCTCGTACATTATCATAAAATAAACCTCTAATTATATTGTTAGAGTCATCAGTAATTAATTTTAAATATTCTTTAGCAGGTAATGTCCCTATATAAGCTTCTCGTACACCATTAATTTCGGGAAGAACAGTTCTTTTTTCAAATTTTATTTGTTTTACAATTTTATTCTGAGAATATTTATATAATTGTTGTAATTTATTAGCATCAACGGGATTAAACTCAACATTTCTAAATATTTGTAAGTTCCTAATTTCGCTAATTGATGACTTAATAACTGCCATAAGATTGGGATCATCACACCAATTACCAGTTGTTACATAAAACATTTTACAAAGAGGGTTACCCTTACGGAATAAAGAGCTTTTTGTATATATTAATTCCATGATTTCGCCTTTCTGAATAATTGTATTATTCCTGGGCATTGTCGGAGAATTACTAAAAAATTCTTTGACTCCTGATAAAAAAGTTAATATCGATCCTGTTTCAAACTTGCTACTTCTCTTTGCTTGAACAAAGATAAACTCAACTTCTAAATACCTATTTGACTTAGATAAATCATTCACCTCTTCTGTCGATGTGATTAATGTCCCGTTTATAATAATTCCTATTCCATCAATGCCAATATCGTTACCACCTGAAGTATGAATATCTTCTAGAGAAAAAGATTCATTATATTCTTTTGCAAGAGTACAATAATTAGCAAAATGCTCAAATATTATAGAGTCAGAGAATTCATCAGATAATGATTGTTCTAATTTAAAGGTATTCAATAAACTTTCTGTTATCCTATCCATATTTGCTTTATATACTTTTTACTTAACTATTAGCTTAGTATTCCCTTATACAAGCAAAAAAAATCATCATAATTTATATGGCAAAGCTTTGTACTTTATTTTTTCGCGATCATGAAAATAACTTCTCCTGAATTATCTTTAATCGTTTTAATTGGAGCATCGGGTGCGGGTAAATCGACCTTTGCACGACAACACTTTAAACCTACAGAAATTCTTTCTTCTGATTATTTTCGGGGTTTAGTATCCGATGATGAAAACGATCAAGCAGCGACTAAAGATGCGTTTGAGGTGTTGCACTACATACTGGCAAAACGATTAGCAGCAGGAAAGTTGACGGTAATTGATGCCACTAATGTGCAATCAGAAAGCCGTAAGCCTTTATTACAGCTAGCGAAACAATATCACTGCTTTGCTACCGCAATAGTTTTTAATCTTCCTGAAGCAGTGTGTCATGAAAGAAATAAACAACGTCCTAACAGACAGTTTGGCTCTCATGTAGTGAGAAATCATATCCGTAGTTTAAGACGCTCTTTGCGTAATTTAAAACGGGAAGGTTTTCGCTTTATTTATAAACTCTCTTCTGTCGAGGACATTGAAGCGGTTGAAGTTATCAGACAGCCGATGTGGACTAATCGCAAGCAAGAGCATGGCCCTTTTGATATTATTGGTGATATTCATGGTTGTTGTGATGAGTTGGAGCAGTTATTAAAGCAACTTGGTTATGTAGCGACAGAAAATAATAGTAATTCTGATTCTTGGTGGTATTTTCCTACTTATAGCCATCCTGAAGGTCGTAAAGCATTGTTTCTCGGTGATTTAGTAGATAGAGGCGATCGCATTTTAGATACTCTTAAGTTAGTACATAATATGCTGGCTGCTGGTTCGGCTCTTTGCATTTGTGGCAATCACGAGAATAAACTAATCAGAAAGCTTAACGGCAAGAATGTCAAGATTAATCATGGTTTAGAGCAAACTATGGCAGAAATTGAAGCTATTAACGTCGAAAAACGAGATCCAGTTACAAGTGAGATTCAAACTTTTCTTAAATCTTTAATTAGTCACTATGTTTTAGATGAAGGAAAGCTAGTAGTAGCCCATGCGGGATTGCGAGAAGAGTTACAAGGAAGAGGCTCTGGTTATGTCCGCAGTTTTGCTTTATATGGGGAAACTACAGGAGAAATAGATGAGTTTGGTTTTCCTGTACGCTATGAGTGGGCAAGGGAATATCGCGGTAAAGCAATGGTAGTTTATGGTCATACTCCAGTAAAAGAAGCAGAATGGCTAAACAATACGATTGATATTGATACGGGTTGTGTTTTTGGCGGAAAACTAACAGCCCTACGTTATCCCGAACAAGAATTAGTCAGTGTAGATGCAGCTAAAGTATACTGTGAGCCTATTAAACCTCTTGATGCGGAAACAAATACTCTTGGTATTCAGCAACAACAGGATGATGTTTTAGATATTGCTGATGTATTGGGTAAACGGTTAATCTCAACCAAAATATACCGTCAAATTGCTATCCGTGAAGATCAAAGCATTACGGCATTGGAAATCATGAGTCGTTTTGCGGTTAATCCGAAATGGTTAATTTATCTTCCCCCTACAATGTCACCTGTGGCCACATCTCAATTACCCCACTTTTTAGAACATCCCGCAGAAGCCTTTGCTTATTACCAGCAACAAAATATAGATCGAGTTATCTGTGAAGAGAAACACATGGGTTCGCGTTGTGTGATTGTTCTCTGTCGCGATGAAAGTGTCGCCGAACGTTCGTTCGGAATTAAAGATGAAGGTATTGGTGTTTGCTATACCCGCACGGGAAGGAAGTTTTTTAACGATGATACTTTAGAGACTGAATTGCTTAACCGTCTTAATAGGGCATTAACTGAGAGTAATTTTTGGGAGCATCTAAATACAGATTGGGTCTGTCTCGATTGTGAGCTAATGCCTTGGTCAGCTAAAGCTCAAGCCTTACTAAAAGAGCAATACGCCCCTGTAGGTGTAGCAGCAAAACAAGGACTAAATGCAACTGTCGCTTGTTTAGAACAAACTGCCCATAGAGGAATAGATGTTACTGCTTTACTCGACCGCTATCAACAACGAGCCGAATTACCAGCCAAATATATCAAAGCCTATCAGCAATATTGTTGGTCAGTAACAAATATCAACGATCTCAAACTCGCACCCTTTCATATCCTGGCAACAGAAGGACAAACTAACACAGATAAACCCCACAACTGGCACATGGAAAAGATTGCTCAATTTTGCCAGAATGATAACCAATTATTACTCGCTACCAAGTATAAAATCGTTAATCTCAATAACCAAACAGAAAGAGATGCTGCAACTAACTGGTGGTTAGAGATGACTCAAGCAGGAGGGGAAGGAATGGTAGTTAAACCAATGAATTTTATTAGCTATAACGGAAACAAACTAATACAACCTGCTGTTAAATGTCGGGGTGCAGAATACCTGAGAATTATTTACGGCTTAGAATACTCTTTACCAGAACATCTGGAACGACTGAAACAAAGAGGCTTAGGTAAAAAGCGATCGCTTGCTTTAAGAGAATTTGCCCTCGGTATTGAGTCTCTAGAAAGGTTTGTCAATCGCGCACCTTTAAGACAAGTCCATGAATGTGTATTCGGTGTACTGGCATTAGAAAGCGAACCAGTCGATCCTAGATTGTAAATTTTGGCTTGTGGCGATCGCTTTAATTCTTGGGTTTAGTAATCTAAATTTACACTTGATATAAGAGGTAATAGGTAAATAATTAAGATGTAGCAAAGAACAACTAAATACTAACCAATAAGTATTTGGGCATAATTATTTACACACTCATAATTGACGAGTGAACCTGCTGTCTATCACGGATATATCGAAGTGTCTATCACGGATACCGCTCCGCATATATCCCTTTAGGGACACCGAAGGGATAAGGTTGTCTTGGAGGACATTCCCTTGCGTCTTACGGAGTGGCTGTCGCCTGGGGTCTCCCCAGGCGTTTATACGCCACGTCCGACGCGGGCTTCCTCCGCTTCCTCGTGCTGTCGGAACGCCCCTTTAGGACTCGGCTTCGCCGTCGCGCGAGTATTGACTCTTGCCTGTTCTCTCTTGCCTCTTGCCTATCTCCACGCTCGTAATCTATTTTGCACGGGTACTTAACAACCAACCAAAACCTAGTTTTCTTTTCTATCTTTCTCCAATTGAATGTCAGAATTAGATTTTTCTCGTTTTTCGATGGATGGAGAAGGATTCAATCTATTTTGCCACCTTTCAATCTGAGCTTGAGCAGCAGGATAAGCACCAGTCCCTGAAGGCACTTTTTTAGCGATTGCAATACCGTCTTCTAGGGAACGATAAGAAGCCCTTTCTGCTAAAACGAGAATTTGTTGACTCCAACTATTGACATTGGGGACAACCTCGTAATAAACATCCGTTGAAGAGGGGATCTGTCGGATTATTCTGATGGCTTTTACTAGAGAATCTGAGTCGTTTTGATTAGCAAGGTAATTAGCTTCTTCCAAGAATTCCTTCGCCTGAACTTCATCGCGCCAAAGAGCGATTTTTTTCTGCGCCTGAGAAGATAAAGCTCTTCCTTGACTAATTTTTCGAGCAACAGCAATTGCTTGTTGATAGTCCCTTTGATTACCCAAAGAGATCGCCTGCTCGAGAATTGGTCGATCTTCTTCTCTTTCAATATTAGCTTGCCAAGCACGAGCCTTTTTATTGGCTTCCGAGTACAAAGGACTACTGGAAGAGACTAAACTGATTTCTGAGATCGCTCTACGCCATGCCATAGTATCCCCAGGAAGGGCTAATTCCTCAGCTTTGCGAATAATGGGACGATCTTCGATAATTTGGATCTCTTTGCCCCACTCAGCAGCTTTTTGCTGTGCTTCTCGGTAGCGGGGATTATTAGCAGGTATTTGATTAATTTCCACAATTGCAGCGTTGTAGGCACGAATATTAGCTGGTCGAGCTAATTCTTTTGCTTTAGAAATACGTCGGACATCATCTATTTCCATTGTCCATCGTTCACTTAATTGCTGTGCCTTACTGTAAAGGGGGCTAGTAGGTTCTAATTCAGCAATTTCAGCGATCGCATCTTCTAATCCTAAAACAGTATCCAAAGACGCGCTAGAGCCAGCATTAGCCAATATTTGCCAATCTTTGACTTGTTCCTCTAACTCTAAAATCGCAGGAATTCGATAGGTAACTCTTTGTAACTGCGACCATTTTCGCTGCTCGATGAAACTATCAATGCGAGCTAATAATTGTTCTTTTCCTTGAGCCAAAATATCTTGGGCATTTTCATACCTGTAGCTATTTTCGGGTATGTCTTTAGCTTTAGCAATTGCATCGAGGAGACTATCTAAATCACCACCACTCAATTGATTAGCAGCTTTATCGAGAGTCAGACTCTCTTCTTGAGCAAGATTTATTTTATCGATAGTTTCTGAATATTTAGTAGTAGCCCAATAATCATTTTTACTATCAGTAAGCCTAACCGCCCAAGAAAAAGCATCACCCCATTGAGCTTGTCTCAGATTATCTTCAACTTTCGTGTAATTATTATCGGCTTCTGCCCAAATCTGATTCCAAGATTCAATTTGAGATTCTACTACGCTGCGAGCTTCCACATTTTCAGGAATTTGTCGAGCAATTGCAACTGCTGCTTCTAGATTACCTTCTTGAAATTTAGTTTCTCCGATAGCCAAAATCGCATTTGCCCATTTTTCCACATTACGATTTATTTCATTTCGTAAAGGATGATCCACAGGTAACTCTTCCACAAGAGCAATTGCTTCGAGCAAAGAGCCTACTGTTTTATCTTCTGCCAAACTTTGAGCGCAATATAAACGCACAGAAGCAGAAGCCACAGGCCAAAATACCTTACTACAGCTTTGAGTTTTTGGCAATCTCAACAGCATAGAAGTCGCGCCATAGCCAATTCCCCCAGAACACAAAACCAGCAAAATTCCCCAAAATTGCCAAGTTTGCCACCAGCGATTTTTTCTGGAAGATTTTGTAGTCATCCTATTTGAAGGTTGCGGTTGTGACTCAGTAGATCGAGAAGAAGAAGTTACCTGTAAGGTATTACCGTGTGAACCCGAACCTACATTCCGTCTTTCTGAGGTGGAGTACTGTTCTCTGCGAGCAAAAGAATTCACCTCCCCATAATTACCATCAGCATTTAGTGGCGAATGACGCTGAGAAGAACGAGAAGATGAATTTTTCCGAGACTCATAGTTAAAGTCGTTGGGTTTTTGTTTGCTCGCCATAAATCATTCCATTGTTACAAGTAACTTTTTTCGATACCAATCTCAAAAGATCAATAAAATCGTATCCTATCTTATCACCTGGATAAATAGAGTATTTTTCTATCCACTAGACTCCGCTTGTAGATCGAGAATTAACTTGTGTAACTCGCTTTCTGTAGCTTGATAAATTTCTCCACAAAACTGACAGGTAGCCTCTGCTCCTTCATCTTTCTCAATCATGTCTTGCAACTCTGCTTCTCCCAGCATTTTTAAAGCTCCTAAAACACGGTTAAAAGAACAAGGACAATGGAAACGTACCATCTGAGTTTCGGGGAATATCGATAGACCCAAATCTCCCAGAAGTTGTTCCATAATATCCGTAAGACTTTTTCCTGCTCTTAGCAAGGGAGTAAAACCAGACAAGTGACTAACTCTTGATCCTAGCAACTCTACCAATGATTGATCTCTAGCAGCTTTGGGTAAAACTTGCAATAATAACCCTCCCGCAGCCGTCACCCCATCTACTCCGACAAATACTCCTAAAAGCAATGCGGAAGGGGTTTGCTCGGAATTGACTAGGTAATTAGCAATATCTTCACCAATTTCCCCAGAAATTAACTCTACCGTACTAGAGTATGGAAAACCATAGCCTACATCGCGGATCACATATAGGTAACCCTCTTTGCCTACTGCACCGCCGACATCTAACTTTCCTTTAGCATTAGGAGGTAATTCTACATGAGGATTCTGCACATAGCCCCTGACAGTGCCATCTAAACCTGCATCCACTAGAATAGAGCCTAGAGGTCCATTTCCTTCTATGCGAATATTAACTCTAGATTCTTCTTTTTTCATGCTAGAAACCAGCAATAAACCCGCAGTCATTGTTCGACCCAAAGCTGCTGTAGCAACATAGGACAGGTTATGTCTTTGACGAGCTTCTTCTGTGAGACTGCTAGTAATTACCCCTACTGTTCTGATGCCACCATCGGCTGCCGTAGCTCGAATTAATTTATCTGCCATAATATTTTTTTAGTGAAATCATGTACTTTTATGTTTTTAATTTACAAAGATTAACAGAAGCTTGCCATTATTAAAGGTTGCTGGTTTGTCTAATATTGAGGCTAGCGGTAATCCTCAACACAATGACAAATAACTTACAGATGTTACGATTTAGGCATTATATTTCCTAGCTGTATACAATTTTTTAGCTAACTTGTTTCTTTTATGATTTACCACTATTTATTTTTACCGTTAGCTATGGGAATAACTTTATTAAATGCCACTTCTGGGTTATCTCTAGAAGCTTTAGTAAAACGAAATTCTCAGCCAAATAATCCTAATTTTACCTATTTAGTAGCTACTCAAATCGCAGCAGAAGCTTACTCTAAAACTGCTCAAGCAGAAGAGTCTCATTATCTTGGTTTAATGAATGCTGGCTATGCAGCAAATCAAAAACAAGATTATTTAACCGCCCTTGGTTATTTTAAGCAAGCCTTAAATTTACAACCAGGAGATTCCCAAGCAGAAAAAGCCGTTAGGAATATTAGCAGTTATGGCTTCGATCTTTATATGCAAACTGGTTATGCTGCGGATAAGATTAGAGACTACACCACGGCTTTACAAAATTTTCAGAAAGCCCGACTAATCAGACCAGATTCTTGGTATGCCAAGCAAGCAGTTAGTAATGTTAGCCACTATTTATATTTAGCTCAACAACCAACGACTTCTGATGATGATGATAATCAAAGTGGTGGTTTAAATATATGGTTTTTATTAATTAGTATTGTTGTAGCTTCAGGATTATCAGCTACATTGTTATTGTATCTGTTTCAGAAAACAGAAAGCTCTCTACAAGAAGAGTCTGAAGAAGAGTCTGAAGTAGACGGTGCAGAGTCAACCAAAGCAATGAGTTTAGAATTAGAGCCTGTAGAATCTGCTTCCGCAACCGCAGAAACTTTTGAGGATTATCAAGAGCCAGAAAAAGAACAAGAATCAACTATTATGGAATCACAGCCCTTAGCTTCTTCCATAAAAGATGCTCCACCTCAAGCAACCCCGTCTGCTTCTGCTACAAAAGGCGATCGCAATGCTGCAATAGTTCCTTCTAGTAATAGCCTCTCTAAGTTAGACATCGTCCCAGAATTAATCCAAGATTTGAATAGAAGCGATCGCTCTATGCGACGTAAAGCAGTTTGGGAGCTGGCTCAAAGAGGTGATTCTCGCGCTATGAAACCATTGGTTGAGTTAATGGTAGAAGTAGATTCTCAAGAGCGAGGCTTAATTTTAGAAGCCATGACACAAATTGCAGGGCGTACTCTTAAACCAATGAACAAAGCTATTATGATGTCTTTGCAAGATGAAAATACTCACGTTAAACAAAATGCAATTCGTGATTTGACCAGAGTGTATGAGTTGATGACTCAAGTTACTAAGCGGTTATCTCAAGCAGTGGAAGACTCTGATACTCAAGTGCAAGAAACTGCTAAATGGGCATTACAAAAATTAAACCAGATGCCAGCTACCGCTACTTGGCCAGTAGATAGCTTGGGCAGCGAAGTTAATAATCTCAATAGAAATAATGGTAGGAATAGTATTAATGGCACTGGTATAAATCCAGATCGCAGATATCCTTTGAATTAAAAAATCTACATTTTTAATAACTATTAAACCTAAAACCTAAACAGCGCGAGCATCCTACTCATAAATCTCTTGAGATGCTCGCGTTATTTCAATTGATTAATATTTAATCAGAAGAGGAAATTAGTCGTCGTACATTCTGGCTTCTAACGCGCTGGGGTTTTCTTCACAATAAAGCTCGAAATAAGTTTTGGGTTTCTCTGCAAAATCACTCTTATGCATGACATCACTTATAGAAACAATGCCTTTCAAGCCATCTTTTACTACAGGAGCGCGACGAGTTTTTGTATTGGCAAATAAGCGAGCTAGATACTCTACTCCCAAGTCGGGACTAACAGTAATACAAGGTTTGGTCATGATCTCGAATACCCGCATTTTTTTGGGGTCGTGACCATAAGCAGCTACTTTGTAGACAATATCAGTTTCGGTAACAATACCATAAGGATCGCGATCGCTACGAGGTTCCACAATTAATGCTCGTAATCCTCGATCTTTCATCAGATTTACTGCTTCGGCGATGGTGGCTGAACCACTGATAGTTACCACCTCTCTGGTCATAATATCTTTTGCTCGCATCATGGTAATAATTTCCTCATATATTCGTTTGATTGGGGTGTAGTGAATCAAAATTAAAAATTCATCATGCTATTTATGCTTCGGCTTGGCGTTTGTGAGAAGCAGCAGCTTGTAATTCTTCTACAATGTCCCAAGCAGCAGCACATTCAGGGGCGGTTGCACCCTTGGCAGCGCAAATAGTACGGGCATCCTCACGGGCAGCATCGATCCGATCTTCAATAAATAGCTGTACTGGCTTTTCCACAAAATCACTTTTGTTGAGAATGTCGCTAATAGAGATAATTCCTAGTAATTTACCTTCAATTACGGGGGCGCGACGAGTTTTTGTATTGGCAAATAAGCGAGCTACATACTCTACTCCTAAGTCGGGACTAACAGTGATGCAAGGCTTTGTCATAATCTCGAACACCCGCATTTTTTTAGGATCATCGCCAAAAGCAGCTACTTTGTAAACAATATCGGTTTCGGTAACAATACTATAAGGATCGCGATCGCTACGAGGTTCAACGATTAATGCTCTTAGTCCTTTTTCTTTCATTAGTTTTACCGCTTCTGCTACCGTAGCAGAACCACTAATGGTGACGACATCCGCAGTCATGATATCTCTTGCTGTCAGCATTAATTGAAAAGTCTCCTGAGAAATGGGGTTAATTCTCTTTAAATGTTATAGATTAAAATAGTAGAATAGCAAAATTCGCTACAAGTCAGTAAAATTGAGTTTTATGCGGATATTTTCTCGTCAAAAGCTATTATTTGCGGTTTTATAATTGATTTCGATTGTTCTTTTGCTGTAACAGTAAACTGAGAGCTAGAAGTTTCGATTACTCTGCCATCTAAAGAACATATAGCCATTAGATAGTTGCAAACAGGGCATTCTGTAGTCATCACTTGCTGATTGGGACAACTACTATAAATCGCTTCTTGACCAACAAAATGACGAGCGACCCCGCGTCGCCGAAAGGCGTTTATACCCGTCGCATTGGGTGCAAGGGAATGCCCTAAAGGACTCGCTCCGCGTCGCGCGAGTTTGACTACGAAGAGCATAACTACCACAGTTGGGACAGGGAAATGCGCAACTGTTATTCATAACATAGGTTGCTGATAGAGATTGAAAATGATCTTCTGTAGCTGGAAATTATAGTTTTAACTGCTTTTCTACTGCGTTGCTAAAAATTTCGTAGGAAGCTTTACCGACTAAGGTTTCAGCTACTTCTCCGTTTTTAAAAATCAACACTGTTGGAATACTGCGAACACCGTATTTTTTAGCGTTGTCAGGGCTTTTGTCGAGATCGACCTTAACAACGGCTGCTTTCCCTTGATATTCTGTTGCTAGACGATCCATTAAAGGGGCAACTACACGACAAGGACCACACCAAACGGCAGTATAGTCAACCACTACTAAGTCGTTATTAGTAATTAGTTGGTCAAATTCATTTTCTTGTACGTAAGTTGCTTCGATATTTATAGACATAGTTTTTTACTGATGATAATGTGATTTAATAAGCTTTTTTCTTGAAGGGGTTATTGTGGGGTAAATACAATAATCATAAGATAAGATATCTTTTACTGGTAATTTTTATCTCCCCACTTCGATCCTAACAAGAGAACTCTACCCTCTGTGTTCATCTAATAAAGTTCGTCTTCTTGATGAGTTTGAATTGTGCAGTCGGAGGTAGGATAAGCAACACAGGTAAGAACAAATCCTGCTGCTATTTGTTCATCCTCCAAAAACGCTTGATCTGATTGATCTACCGTCCCCGAAATTATTTTTCCCGCACAACTAGAACAAGAGCCAGAACGACAAGATACGGGTAAATCAATATCTTGCTCGTCAGCAACATCAAGGATATATTCATCTTCTGGGACTTCTATGGTGGTATTCAGTCCTTCTGCTTCATTAATTAAAGTTACTTTGTAGGTTGCCATAGTTTTTGGAGATTCTCTTGATAAACTGAGGATAGTGAATGGATTAATAGCGATGAATCAATTAAATTCTCAAAGTCATGAGGTTTGGCAAAGACTGGAAAAAGGAAGACAAGCCAAAGCAGCCAGTGGTGGCTATGTTGGTTATGGTTCTCCTGCTTTTGGTCAAAAAACTGTCAATGGAGAGTTAGTTGATAATCCTCAAGAACAAGAAATCATTGAATTGATTCGCCGTCATCATAAGTCAGGAAAGTCTTTACAACAGGTAGCTGACTGGCTGAATAAAAATGGTTACACTACCAAAAGAGGTCAGCAATGGCGTAGAATTTCTGTTAAACGAGTTCTAGATCGACTTTATGGTAAAAATCCTCTAGGTTTAACCATAGAAAAAAATTCTGCACGCTAATTGAGTTAATAACCTTAAATTGAATTCAACCCTCTATCAGTATCTATCATAAGCTTTTTATCCGTAACATCTCTCTTATGATAAACCTTGAATGGTTCAATGTGAAGTTATTTATAAAATAAGGCTACATATTTAGTAACATTTCCCCTAGTCTGACAAGACATAAAAAATTGTGCAGTTTAACAATAGTTTTTTTGCTGCTCCCGATCTCGAAACTACGATAGATCGTCAGCCGTTGCTCATTTCTCCAGAGACTACTTTGCAAAATGCGATCGCTCTTATGAGTCAGATCGGAGGAAGTAATTGTAATTTAGAAAAAGATAATCAAGATAGTACAGCAACTAAACCTTCTAGTTGCGCTTTAGTAACCGAAGGTGCGGAAATAAAGGGAATTTTAACTGAAAGAGATATTGTTAAATTGACAGCATCGGCGATCGCATTTAAGAATGTCACAGTTGCAGAAGTAATGACTTCTCCTGTAGTTACTCTCAAAGAAAATAACTTTCAAGATATTTTTGCAGCCTTATTTTTATTCCGTCGCTATCGAATTCGTCATTTACCTTTAGTAGATGATGACGATCGATTAATCGGAGTTATTTCTCCTGAAACCATTCGTCATGCGATGCGCCCTGCTAATCTGCTGAAATTAAGGCGAGTTGCAGACGTTATGAGTAAAAATATTATTACCGCAGATGTGACAACTTCAGTATTAAAACTAGCTCAATTAATGACAGAAAACCGAGTTAGTTGCATCATTATTACTCAAGAAGATATCGAAGAAAATATTATTATTCCCACAGGAATAATAACGGAAAGAGACATCATGCAATTCCAATTTTTAGAGTTGAATTTAAGCCAAATAATGGCAGAAGAAGTAATGAGTAGTCCGTTATTATTATTAAGTCCTGAAGACTCTTTATTAACTGCACATCAAGAGATGGCAAAAAAAAGAGTTAGAAGATTAGTTGTTTCTTGGAATTGGGGAAGAGGGTTAGGAATTATTACCCAAACTAGCTTACTTAAGATTTTTGATCCTATGGAAATGTATAGCGTAATTGAATCTTTACAACGAACAGTACAACAATTAGAAAATGAAAATAGACAATTAATAAAAAAGACTAAAGATAATAATTAGGGATTGTCAAATAAACTTTAACTTATCTAAATAAAATATTTTTGAGATGTTTAATACTACTAAAAATTATTATTGTATTTTATGATTTTAGCTATTTCTCTTCATCAAAAAAACTTTGTTCTGTCAGTTTTTTAGGATTTTTTGGGCATATTTAAGTTATAACCCTAAAGTATTTATATTTTAAAAACGAGTTTTTACTGAATAACAGAGGAAACAGTATACAAAATCCCAGAAAAATATGAATATAAAGTCTCCAAATAATTTAGCTGCATCTTTACAATTATTACAGTCAGTTATCGACAGATTACCACAAACAATATTTTGGAAAGATATTAATTCTATTTATTTAGGATGCGATCAAAGCTTTGCTAAGATTGCAGGATTGAAGTCTCCACAAGAGATTGTGGGAAAAAATGATTACGATTTGCCGTGGACGAAAGAAGAAGCAGATTGGTATCAAAAATGCGATCGCCGAGTTATGGAGAATAACGCCCCTGAATACGGAATTATCGAAAGTCAAGTTAGAGCAGACGGCAAGTTAACTTGGATTGAAACTAATAAAATTCCCCTTCATGATGAAACAGGTAGTGTCATTGGTATTGTAGGAACGTTTGAGGATATTACCGAACGCCAAGAAGCAGCAGAAAAGATGAAAAAATCTCTCAAGGATTTATCTGATTTTCAGTATGCACTATCTCAATCAGCAATTATTAGCATCATGGATGCAGATGGTGTTTTTACCTATGTTAACGATCGCTTCTGTAAAATTTTTCAATATTCAGCCAGCGAATTAATTGGTAGCAGCAATCGCATATTAGACTCAGGTTATCATTCTGAGGGATTTTGGCAACAAGTCTGGACAAGGCTCAGACAAGGCAAAATTTGGCAAGGAGAGCTTCATCATCAAGCCAAAGATGGTAGTAGCTATTGGGTAAATGCAACCATTATTCCTTCCTTGAATGAGAAAAATAAACCGATTCGCTATCTCAAAATTTTAGAAAACATTAATCAGCGTAAAAAAGCCGAAGCAGCATTAGAATATCAGTTGCAAAAAACTAAGCTCTCAAATCAGATTACTCAAGCGATACACCAAAGCTTAGATGCTCAAGAGATTTTTGACACTGCAACCAAGCAAATACGTCAATTTCTTCAGGTAGCTCAAGTTGGTATTTTTCAGCTAGATGTGGAAGATTGTAGTTTGACTGAGAGGGATGGCGAGGAGACCTCGCCATATCCAATCGAGGTGTTGACTGAAGGTAAATTTGTTGCTCAAGACAGGGCATCAAATCATTATTTAGCTTTAAACGATCGTCTACATAAGCTTTGTCTTGCCGAAAAAGGAACAGTAAATTACCAACAGGGAGAAATTTTAGCGGTTACAGATACCCAGAAAAGTAAAGCTAAAAGCGTCTTAGCATTACTAGATATTAAAGCTTATATGGTTATTCCTTTGCTACAGAGTAATAAACTTTGGGGTTTGTTCTACATTTTTCATTATTGTGCTTCTCGTCAGTGGCAAACAGCAGAAATTGCATTTATGAAAAAAGTGGCAACTCAGTTAGGAATTGCACTCTATCAAAAGCAATTATTAGAACAAGAAAAACTACAGCGTACTTTACTAGATCGACAAAATCAACAACTTAAACAGTCAAAAGAAAATGCCGAACAAGCTAACCTTGCAAAAAGTGCTTTTCTGGCAAATATGAGTCATGAATTACGGACTCCTTTAAACGTTATTCTAGGTTTTTCTCAGATAATGTATCGCGATTCTACGGTGACACCGCAACAAAAAGAAATACTAAAAATTATTAATCAAAGCGGAGAACACTTACTAGCTTTAATCAATGATGTTTTAGAAGTTACCAAAATTGAAGCAGGAAAAACTAATCTTAAACAAGATAACTTCGATCTGCATCATCTTCTTGACTCTTTAAAAGCAATGTTGCAATTTAAAGCAGAAGAAAAAGGCTTAAAATTGATTTTTGAGCGATCGCATGATGTCCCTATCTATGTTCAAAGCGATCAAGGAAAAGTACGCCAAATCTTAATCAATCTCATCAATAATGCCATTAAATTTACGGCTCAAGGCGAAGTCAGACTGGTAGTCACTACGATACCTGTTCGAGAACAAACTATTCTCAGTTTTGCCGTACAAGATACGGGGGTAGGCATTGCTGAAGCAGAAATCGCTAACTTATTCAATCCTTTTGTCCAAACAGAAGCAGGAATTAAATCACAACAGGGTACGGGTTTAGGCTTATCGATCAGTCGCAAATTTGCTCGTTTAATGAAAGGCGATATCACTGTTGAGAGTCAATTAGATCGAGGCTCTACCTTTACCTTTACTTTACCAGTTAAGGCAGTGCCTGTGATTCAAAACGATACGAAATCGACAAAAAGAGCGATCGCCTTAGCTCCCGATCGACCTTCATATCGTATTTTAGTCGTAGATGATAAAACAGAAAATCGCTTACTACTCAATCATCTGTTAACCAATATTGGCTTTGAAATTAAAGAAGCTGCCAATGGTCAAGAAAGTATTGATATTTGTGCTAATTGGTATCCCCATTTAGTGTTAATGGATATTCATTTGCCTGTGATGAATGGTATTGATGCCACCATCGAAATTAAAAATCAAACTCAAGATAATCCGATTCCTGTAATTGCTTTAACTGCTAGTGTCTTTGAGGAGAGCAAAATTGAAGTACTCAAAGCAGGTTGTGATGATTTTTTAAGTAAACCAATTAGAGATACCTTGTTATTTGAAAAGATTGCCGAGCATATCCCCGTAACCTATGTATATGAAGTAGAAGAAATAGAATCAAAGTCAATTAATAATCAGAATCTAGAGTTAGAAAATCTTTCTTTTATGCCCAATGATTGGTTAAAAAATGTTAATCAAGCAGCTTGTCAACTAAACGAAGATTTACTACTAGAGCTAATTGCTCAAATTCCCGATGAACAAAATCATATAGTACAAACTCTAATCAATAAAATTAATAACTTTGACTTCGACGAAATTATTCAACTAAGCTCTAATTTTTAAGCTTCAAGCCATAAAATTAGAGCTTTTTACTATATTACTAATTATTATGAACCAATCCCCCGATCTTTCCCATAAAATTCTCATTGTGGACGATCTACCAGATAATCTACGGTTACTTTCAAAAACCCTAACCAAACAAGGCTATAAAGTACGCTGTGCTAAAAATGGTGCAATGGCGTTAATGGGAGCACGCAGCGATATCCCTAATTTAATTTTGCTGGATATTAATATGCCTGATATGAGTGGTTATCAAGTTTGTGAGCAACTAAAAGCAGATGAAACCACCCGCTCTATTCCTGTTATTTTCCTGAGCGCACAGGATGATATAGAAGATAAAGTAAAAGCCTTTACCACTGGAGGAATAGATTTTATCGGTAAACCTTTCCAAATAGAAGAAGTCTTGGCAAGAGTCAAAAATCAATTAGCCTTACAAGCTGCTTACAGGGAAATTCACATATTAAATAGCCAACTAGAGCAACGAGTTAAAGAGCGCACCTCTGAGCTAGAATCAGCCAATTTAAGCCTCAAACAAGAAATTTCACAACGTCAAATTGTTGAAGAAAAGTTACGTTATGATGCATTACACGATAGCTTAACCAACTTACCCAATCGAAATCTCCTATTGAAACGGATAGACAATTGCTTACAACAAAACCCCACAAAGCATAACAAGCAATTTGCGATTTTATTAATCGATTTAGATCGTTTTAGCATTATTAACGATAGCTTGGGTCATTTAATAGGAGATGAACTATTAGTTGCTTGCGCTCAAAGACTACAAAAATGTCTGACTCTTCAAACTACCCCTGCCAGATTAGGAGGAGATGAATTTGCTATCTTGATTGAGCAAATTACAGGTGTTAATGACACCTTACAGGTAGCCAAAAATATCTTACAAGAATTTGAAACTCCTTTTGCGATCGCCAGTCGTCAGATCAATATTACGGTTAGTATGGGTATTGCGATCGATACTGGTAAATATAGCCAGAGTATAGAACTACTAAGAGATGCTGATACTGCATTGTCTCAAGCTAAAAAGCTTGGGAAAGCTAAATACGAAGTTTTCGATCCCAAGATGTATGTTCAAGCAGTACGTCGCTTAGAATTAGAAAGCGAACTCAGACAGGCAATTTTACAGCAACAATTAATCCTTCATTATCAGCCTATTTTTTGTATCAATAGTCTAGAATTAGTAGGCTTTGAAGCTTTAGTACGTTGGCAACATCCCCAAAGAGGTATTATTCCTTCGGATGAATTTATTCCTTTAGCAGAAGAGACAGGTTTAATTGTTCCTTTAGGTAACTGGGTATTGTACGAAGCTTGTCGTCAGTTAAAGAGTTGGCAAGATAAGTTTCCTGCTGCACAATCATTAAGTGTTGGTGTAAACGTTGCAGGAAAACAACTATATAGTTCTGATTTTCTAGATACCGTTGATAGTATCATGGCTCAAACTCAAGTTGATGCGGGCTATCTCAAGCTAGAAATCACAGAAAGTATGCTAATCAAAAATACGGAGCGAGTTATTGAGGTATTAGCCAAAATTAGACAACGTAACATTCAACTATGTATTGATGATTTTGGTACGGGATATTCTTCCTTGAGTTATTTACCCAAATTCCCTGTAAACATTTTAAAAATAGATCGTTCTTTCATCATCGCAATAGATAATGGCAAACAAAATTACGAAGTTGTTCAAGCAGTTGTTACCCTAGCCAAAGCTTTGAACATGAAAGTAGTTGCTGAAGGAATTGAAACCGAAGCTCAATTAAATAATTTACAATCTTTAGCAGTCCCTCTTGGTCAAGGATTTTTATTCTCCAAACCTCTAACAGTAGAATTAGCCCAAGAGATGATTGTTGCTCAATCATCAGTAATCAGTAATTAGTAATTAGCTTTTTCAGTTAGCAACTAGCAATTAACAACTAACCGCCAACTATTAACAAAAATATAATGTCTCGCTACCTACAAGTATTAAAACTATTTTGGTCTACTGCAATCGCTGCTGAATTAGAGTATCGTTTAAATTTTGCGATCTCTGCTGTTACCAGTACAGCTAATTTGGTAGGCAGTATTTTTAGCTTATTTTTATTTTATCGTAATGGCTACACTTTCCAGGGGTGGAGTTGGCAAGAAGCGATTATTGTTTTAGGATTTTTTACCTTATTACAGGGTTTTGCAGCAACTTTTTTAGCACCTAATCTGAATAAAATTGTCGAGCAAATTGAAAAAGGTACATTGGATTTTGTCTTGTTAAAACCGATTAGTAGTCAGTTTTGGTTATCAACAAGAATTGTTTCTCCTTGGGGTTTACCCGATCTTTTTTTTGGCATAATCTTAATTGTTTATGCAGGAAATCAATTAGGCTTAAAGCTTTCAGGATATTTAATTAGTTTGATTCCTCTTAGTTTTGGGTTTGTGGTGCTTTATAGTCTATGGTTTTTACTAGGAGCAACTAGCATTTGGTTTGTTAAAATCTATAATGTTACTGAAGTTTTGCGGGGATTATTAGAAGCAGGTAGATATCCTATTGCTGCCTATCCTGCTGTATATCGCTTCTTTTTTACTTTTATTGTTCCTGTAGCTTTTTTAACGACTGTTCCTGCTGAAGCGATGCTGGGTAAAACCCAGTTTATCTGGTTATTTGGTGCGGGTGTTTTGGCTTTAGTTCTGTTTTTAATCTCGATCGCTTTTTGGCAATTTGCTTTACGTTTCTACACCAGCGCATCTAGTTAAAGGATGAAGGATAAGGTATGAATGATGAATGATGAATGATGAATGATAAATGATGAGGGGGTAATGGTTAATAGCTGACAAGTAGCCACTAATCAATACATAGATAGATTATTAATAACTGATAACTGAATTATGACTTTTCCTACTACTTCTAATACTGATGCAATGGTGAAAACTGATGCATCTTGGCAAGCTATTAGTCATCAAGAAGCGGTGGAATTGTTGCAAAGTGATTCTAATAGTGGGTTAAATACCAAAGAAATTCAAAGGCGACAGCAGTTATTTGGTGCTAATGAGCTAAAAGAAACGGGAGGACGTAGTAAGTTAACTATTTTATGGGAACAGTTTACTAACATTATGTTAGTGATGTTGATAGCTGTGGCAATAGTTTCAGGAATTTTAGATCTTCAGCAACAACAGTTTCCTAAAGATGCGATCGCTATTTTTGCTATTGTAATCTTAAATGGTATTTTGGGCTATTTTCAAGAAAGTAAAGCCGAACAAGCTTTAGCTGCTCTCAAACGTTTAGCATCTCCTCAAGTTACCGTAATTCGGGATGGTATTACTCAAGAAGTTGACGCAGTTAAGTTAGTACCTGGAGACATAATGCTCTTGGAAGCAGGGGTACAAATAGCTGCGGATGGACGTTTGTTATCAGCACAAAACTTACAAATTGGGGAATCAACCCTGACAGGGGAAGCCACTACGGTAGAGAAGAAGGCCGATCTTATTTTAGCCGAAGATACGGCATTAGGCGATCGCAAAAATTTGGTTTTTCAGGGTACAGAGGTAGTTCAGGGAAGAGCCAAAGCTATTGTTACCAAAACGGGTATGGAAACCGAAATCGGTCGTATTGCGACGATGATTCAAGGTGTTCAGAACGAACCCACACCCCTACAACAAAGAATGGGTCAACTAGCAAAGGTGTTAGTAGGTGGCTCTTTGACGTTAGTAGTAATAGTAATACTCATTGGGGTTTTACAGGGAGGATGGCAATTATTTAACAAACTGTTAGAAACCTCTTTAAGTATGGCAGTAGCGGTTGTACCTGAAGGACTTCCTGCGGTGGTTACTGTGACTCTAGCGATTGGTACGCAAAAAATGATTCGCCGTCAGGCTTTAATTAGAAAACTTCCTGCGGTGGAGACTTTAGGCTCTGTAACCACTATTTGTTCCGATAAAACGGGTACGCTTACTCAAAATAAGATGGTAGTACAACAAGTGTATACTCCTTCTCACCAGATTGAGGTAACGGGGGAAGGTTATGCTCCCACGGGTACGATCCAATCTCAGGATAAGGAACAAACGGTAATCGAACCAGAAGTTACTTTATTATTGCAAGCTGCGGTTTTATGTAATGATGCATTGCTGCAACAGCAAAAAAAACAAGAGTGGTCGATTATAGGAGATCCTACAGAGGGTGCATTACTTTCTTTAGCAGGTAAAGCAGATATTTTTAAAGAGCGATTAGAAAAGAAAATGCCTCGCATGGGAGAGTTTCCCTTTGATTCGGAACGTAAGCGGATGTCTGTAATTGTAGATAACCCAGGTGGAGCATCACCTTATCTGATGTTTACTAAAGGTTCACCTGAAGTCATTTTAGAAAGATGCCATTCTATTCAAATAAATCACAACACAGAATCAATTACTGATAACCAAAGAGAACAAATTTTATCAACAAACAATTCATTAGCTAGTAATGGCTTACGAGTTTTAGGCTTTGCTTACAAACCCCTCAAAGAAGTTCCCGCAGCAGCCACAGAAGAGGCAAACGAACAAGCTTTAATTTGGTTGGGTTTAGTCGGAATGCTCGATGCGCCCCGCACAGAAGTAAAAGAAGCAGTGCAAAAATGTAAAAGAGCAGGAATCCGCCCTGTAATGATCACAGGAGATCATCCCTTTACCGCTATGGCGATTGCTTCTCAGTTAGAAATTGCTCAAAAAGGTAATCGCTCTCTAACGGGACAAGAATTACAAAATATGTCCGATGAGGAATTAGAACAGACAGTAGATAAGGTTAGCGTATACGCCCGTGTTGCTCCAGAACATAAATTACGCATCGTTAAAGCCCTACAAAAAAGGGGGCAATTTGTTGCCATGACAGGGGATGGAGTAAATGATGCACCAGCCCTTAAACAAGCTAATATCGGCATTGCCATGGGCATTACAGGGACAGATGTGAGTAAAGAAGCCAGTGATATGATTTTGCTGGATGATAACTTTGCTACCATTGTCGCTGCCACAGAAGAAGGCAGAGTAGTTTACGATAACATTCGTCGCTTTATTAAGTACATCCTGGGTAGCAATATCGGCGAAGTGCTAACCATTGCAGCAGCACCTTTACTAGGCTTGGGTGATGTTCCCTTATCTCCTCTGCAAATTCTCTGGATGAACCTCGTAACAGACGGTTTACCAGCCCTTGCTTTGGCTTTAGAACCAGGCGAACCCAATGTAATGAGTCGTTCCCCTAACAATCCTCAAGAAAGCATCTTTGCACGAGGTTTGGGGTTGTATATGGTCAGAATTGGCATTATTTTTTCCATATTAACCATTACTTTAATGGCTTGGTCTTACAACTATAGTAGCCTTGAGGGTAATCCAGAACGCTGGAAAACAATGGTCTTTACTACTTTATGTTTAGCACAAATGGGACACGCGATCGCAATTCGTTCTAGTACCAGACTCACAATCGAGATGAATCCTCTATCTAATCCCTATGTTTGGGGTGCAGTGGCTCTCACTACGATTTTACAATTACTCTTGATTTACGTTGCACCATTGCGTAACTTTTTTGATACTCATGTTTTAAGTGTTACAGAGTTAGCAATTTGTTTCGGTGTCAGTTTGTTAATGTTTGTTTGGTTGGAATTAGAAAAAGTTTTTCTAAGTAATAAGTAATGATCGAGTAATGAGTAAATATCCATTAATTAAGTTAATTATTTCTCTTTCATTTTATTAATTGAAGCCGTTAATATTTTAACGATCCTCTCATTTTCCTATATCATCTTTTGAAATCTGGATTTTGAGACTAGCTCCGACTTAATCATTATTTTTATCCAATAAAGAGTTTCATTTACTTCCTTAAGATTATGTGATACACGGCATTACCTTATACTTTCATCCTTTGGCATAAACTTACTGGTGGTTTAAGAAGGCGTTGGGCTAATAAACCTTTAAACACATTTCCTGAAGCTAAGACAGCCATTTCGTACAGCTATATCTTGAAGACACGCATTCTGAGGAAACCTCAGAATCGTGAGATGTCCGT
Source organism: Hyella patelloides LEGE 07179 (assembly GCF_900659865.1). Taxonomy (GTDB): domain Bacteria; phylum Cyanobacteriota; class Cyanobacteriia; order Cyanobacteriales; family Xenococcaceae; genus Hyella; species Hyella patelloides. Next base: position 372 of record NZ_LR213865.1, on the reverse strand, counting down.
ATCGTTCAACCCAGTTGCTTTGCTTTTAGCTACAAATCTCAAGACAAATGAGGTAAGAGCAATAAAAATACCGCCATCAATAGAATCTGGACGGGAAGCTGAAAGATGGGCTACATTTATATGACAAAATTAACCTGGCAGGATATCATTCAATACTGTTCGGTTAAGCTAAACAACATGAGTTAATGAAAGTATTCATCATCCAAATGCATGAAACTATTTACTCTAACTCTTATTTCTCGAATACTTGCACTTGCTACGCCTATTAATTTATTCAATGAGCAGTATAGCCTCCATCTACAAAGTGGACACTTCCTGTGATAAATGCGGCTCTGTCAGAAAGTAAGTAATCCTAAATCCGATTGATATAGG
>NZ_LR213864.1 GCF_900659865.1 Hyella patelloides LEGE 07179 | reverse complement strand
AGTTCCTTCTGATATTCCAGATCATGATATATTGTGTGCGGGTTTCCCCTGTCAACCTTTTTCCCAAGCAGGTTATAAAAAAGGTTTTAATGATGGTGACAAATCTGAAAGAGGTAATTTATTTTTTGTATTGTAGATATTTTAGAGGCAAAAAACCATCAGCCTATATTATTGAAAATGTTAGACATCTTCTAAAACATGATAACGGACGTACTTTTAAAATTATCTGTGAGCATTTAGAAAGTGTTGGTTACACTGTTAATTACAAAATTCTTAAAGCTTCGGAATACGGTTTACCACAACATCGTCCAAGAATTTTTATTGTCGGATTTAATAAAGAACTTATAGATACTTTTTGGGCTTTTAATTTTCCATTACCAATCCCTTTAAAAATGACTATGAGCGATGTTTGGGAAGGTAATTGTAGTAGAGATATTGGTTTTACATTGCGGGTTGGAGGAAGAAGATCGCCTATAGATGATCGTCGAAATTGGGACGGTTATTTAGTTGATGGGGAAGTAGTTCGTATAAAGCCAGAACAAGGCATAAAAATGATGGGATTTCCTAATAATTTTCAATTTCCAGTTTCTAACACTGAAGCAATGAAACAATTAGGAAACAGTGTTTGTGTTGATGTGGTTTATCATGTTGCTGGACAAGTAAAAGAATATTTAGAAAATAACACGATAAAGAAAGCAAATAAGGAGAGACAATTGAAAGGTCGTTTGAATAAAGGAGAATGGAGTGAATTTTATGCATTTATGCGATTGCTTTTAGACAAATATTTATCCTTTGGAAACAAAGAAGGAAATCCCCTTAATGAATATGTAGTGGTTTTTAAAATCAAACATAATAAAGCAGACATTGAGTACCTTAAAAATAATGGTCAGGTTGAAATTAGAGATCTACTTGGTACAAAAATCAAAACATTGACGGTAAAAGAGCTTATAGAGCAAATAAGCATAGAAGAAATTTATCAAACAATAGAAAGCTCAAAAGGTAGTTCTTTTGTTATGCCTAAAGTACAAGAATATTTTGAACTACTAAAAATAAACTCTTTTAAAGGCTCTTCTTACAGTAAGGGTGATATAAATATTTCATTTAATCATGATGGAATACAATATTCGTCTCAAAATGTTGATATTAAATCAGATATTGGGTCTTTACCTACATTGTTAAATGCTTCCTCTGCTACTAATTTTATTTTTAGAATTAATAATTTCAATGCAGATATTGATGCGATTAATGATATCAAAACAAAATATAAAATTCGAGATCGTTTATTACGTATACGTGAATTAAATTCTACTCTTGAATTTGTCAAATGCGAAAAGGAAGTTCATAGCAATAACCTCAAGAAAGTTGATTCTCTAATGCCAGAAATTTTGGCTAAGATGCTTACTAAATATTATAGTGGAGAAGGAGCTAAAATAACCGATCTAGTAACCAATGAAAACGAAATTTGTCGTGTAAAAGATTATTTAAAAGCTGTACTATTAGGAATGTTCCCTAGTAAAAACTGGGATGGTAATTATACAGCAAACGGTAGTATCTTAGTTAGAAAACAAGGAGACTTAGTACTTTATCATGTGATTAAAGATAATATTTTGAAAGATTATTTATTTTATAATACAAAATTAGATACTCCATCATCTACAAGACATAGATTTGGAAACTTATATAAAGAAAAAAATCAAACCTTTATCAAGCTTAATTTACAAATTAGATTTATTTGAATAATAATTTTTCTGCTTGTTTAATTACATCGTCTTTGTCAGCAGATTCAATGTTACCTACCTGCTCACAAAATTGTTTATAATCAGCTATCTTTGCATTTAAAATATTTAATTCTTCCAAATTGCGATCAGGCGAAGCCTGCCACTTCGTGATCGCGTTCATCTTGAGCTTTTTTTGCTTCTTGAATTAAATCAGCTAATTGAGCTTGTAATTCTAGATTTTCTTTTAATAACTCGCTTTGTTGCTTTCGATCTTTTTTGAAATTCTTTTTATAATCAGCAACTTTTTTCTTAGTAGATTTAATTTCTTTTCTAACATTAAAAATAGTTAACTCTACTTTTTTGATTTCTTGAGTAATAGTATCGATATTTTGAGACATTTATCATTAGATATTAAATAACTAACTACATAATATGAGCATCTTTTGGAAGGTAATATGATTTGGATCACTAAAGAAACTGATAGAGATTTTGTGTTTTTTGCGATCGCTATTATTTTGCTCGGATTAAAAAAACGATCTACATAAAATGATCGAAAACAACATATCTAAAAGAAAATAGCTCGATCTGAACAATGAAAGACATAATTGCTAAATTTTTAGAACGAGATATAGAGCCTTTTGATGATTATTTATATGGCGAAAGTTTTCGATGTAGTGTTTATCTAACAGATGGTACATATCTGCCTTGTGTGATATTACGCAAAAGTACCAAAATAGTAGTCCCCATCTCTTGGATAAATAAGACGACTGTGGGGTCTGACCGCTAACACAACCTACATTAGCATTTAATTTTTGTTTAATAAACAGTCTCTAAGAACGACGGAAAGCAAAGTTAAATCCTCTGACTAAACTACCGCGAATTTGATCCACAATTAAATTCCAGAGATAGCCATAATTTTGAAATTTACGTAGTAATAGTATTTCTGCAAAGACATAAAATCGGCGAGATTTTTTATATTCAGGGGGATTTTCTTCAATTCTAATTTGTTCTGGTTGAGGTAATAAATGACCGATAATTTTACCTTTTTTAAAAAATTTTGCTTGAATAAATAAACCTAAAAGACGATCTAAACACCAAAAAGGAACATATTTTACTGGTCCAAAAATTTTCATAGTTTCTAGAATATCTTGCAGAGTTGGTTGCAATAATTCGTTCTTCCAAATCTTTTTGTCAAAGTTTTCCGTATGGATACCATGATGGTCTTTTCTAGTTCTAAAAAAGCAGCCAAAATCAAATTTAGTATCTAGAGGTGCAATGGGTATTTCTAATAAACAATTTCCTGCGTTATAGGATAAGTTTGTCTCTTGCTTTTTATCTTCAGACATGGGACAAATAGGCATTGACTTTAGTTGTGAAAAATCTGCCCAAGGTTTGTCTAAGCTAGATTTATCTCCAAACTTAAAATTATTTCTGCTTAGTCTGACTACCCAAGAATCAGGAAATGCAGCGAAATAATCAGTTGCTATTTGAACGATATCAGGAGTTAAATATTCATCACAATTAACAGTTAAAAGATATTTTCCCGATGCATTAAGCATCCCTGTCATTCTTTGAATAATTTCTCCACGAAAAGAGCTATTTATTTGTTGTAAACGTTCATCTACTTTGGGGTGCTTTTTCATCCCTGGAGGATGAACTAAGATAAACTCGACATCTCCCTTAATTTTTACTAACTCATTCAGCCAATGTTCAGCAAAGCCTTCTCTGGTAGGAACAACAATCGATAGTATCGGTTGAGACATGAGGGTGTATCCAAAGTAACTAAACATCCACTCTAATTTTATATTTGCTTCTGGGGTAAGTCCACTTTTAAGGGATGAGGGGTGAGGGGTGAGGGATGAGGGATAAGGAAGCAGAGGAAGCAGGGGTGCAGAGGCGCGGAGGAGGAACAAATTCGAGACCCCGCGTTATGCGGAGCGGTATCCTTTAGGGCGGCGTAAGACCCTAAAGGACTTCCTTCGGTCGCGCAAGGGAATGCTCGAATTAGAGCCACCAGCCACGAACAACCAACAACTAACCACTAACTAATCAGTTTCGTCTATAATGCGATCGCGATCTAATAATAATAAACTACGAAGACGATCTGTATCCATTCTGGTTAACCATTGTTCTCCAGCATCTACAGTTTGTTCTGCTAGTTCTTTTTTGCTTTCGATAATGTCATTTATTTTTTCTTCTAACGTACCGCTACAGACAAATTTATGAACTTGAACGTTACGTTTTTGACCGATACGAAAGGCTCTATCTGTGGCTTGATTTTCCACTGCGGGGTTCCACCAACGATCTACATGAAAGACGTGATTTGCTTTGGTTAAATTAAGTCCCGTCCCGCCAGCTTTTAGGGAGAGTATAAATATTTTAGGCCCATTAGGATCGTTTTGAAAGCGATCGATCATTTCTTGTCTTTGAGCGCGTTTGGTTGCACCATATAAGAAAATTACTTCTGTTTTGAGAGTTGTTTGTAAATAGAGTTTTAACAGTTTTCCCCATTCTGAAAATTGCGTAAAAATTAAGGCTCTGTCGTTTTCTTCTAATACTACTTCCAGCATTTCTGATAAACGCATTAATTTACCCGAACGACTACCAAAATCGGGAGAAAGTTTGATTGATTTTTGATTTTTACTATCTTTGAGTTCGGGATGGTTACATAGTTGCTTGAGACGCATTAGCAATGTTAGTACTAAGCCATGACGTTGTATACCTTCTGCGTTATCAATTTTTTCCATAGACTCATCGACTAACTTTTGATAAATTTCGGCTTGTTCTGTTGTCAGTCCACAAAAGACATTCATCTCTTGTTTTTCTGGTAAATCTTGAATAATATTAGTATCAGTTTTTAGACGACGTAAGATAAAGGGACGTACTAAAGAACGTAAAATATTTAAAGATTGCTTGTCTCCATATTTTTCTATTGGTAAAGCAAATCTTTTTTGAAAAAATGTCTTTGTTCCTAAAAAACCAGGATTGAGAAAATCAAGAATTGACCATAACTCACTTAAGCGATTTTCTACAGGTGTTCCTGTTAAAGCTATCCGAAAACCTGTGGGAATTTCTCTGACTGATTGTGATTGTTTTGCAGAGGGATTTTTAATATTTTGGGCTTCGTCTAGTACTATGCCTTCCCAATCTACTTGTTGAAATGTTTTAAGATCGCGATACACTAAAGAATAGCTGGTAATTACTAAATGTTTTTTATTGACTTCCTTAACAAATGTTTTCCCTTTTTTTCTGCGATCGCCATAATGAATTACTGTAGATAAAGTAGGAGCAAATTTTTGTACTTCTCGTTCCCAATTATTCAATACTGAAGTGGGACAAACTACTAAAGTAGGTTTATTTAGTTTGTTGTTATTATGTAAATTTAAGACAAAAGCTGTTAGCTGAATGGTTTTACCGAGTCCCATATCGTCTGCTAAACAAGCTCCTAAACTCCATTTTTCCAAAAATGATAACCAGCCGACACCACGAGATTGATAGGGTCTTAATGTGCCTTTTAAATCTTTAATATTAGTAATCGGTTCGACACCTTTATTATCAGTTAAATTATTAATTAACTCTTCTAAAATTCCTTTAGCTGCAAATTTTACTACAGGAAGTTTTGCTAAGGTTTTAGTGTCTCCTGTGGCGATACGTAACGCATCTTCTACCGACAAGCTCATCTCTTCATTGGATTTATTTAAAATAGCTTGGGCTGCTTTAACGTCTGCTGGTTGCAGGGCTAACCATTTACCATCTACTTCTACAATAGGAGATTGTTGAGCCAATAATTTCTCGAATTTAGCTTTAGAAAGAGTGGTATCACCGACAGCGATTTGTAATTTGTATTCGAGTAAACTTTGTAGGCTTAAACGAGTATCTTTTTTTTGTGTAACGCCCGCAGTAATTTGAATACCTAGCCGTTGTTCATTGTCTCCTGGAGCTAATCCAGGAGGTAAGATAATACCCAAACCATTATTTTGTAATTGCCATGCTATAGCGCGAATAAATTGGTAAACTTCAATGGGATTTAGTTCGCAACTAACAGGATTAGTTTCTTCTAAACTATTAGCAACTGGTTCGTATAATCTGGTAGCTAATCCTAAACCTTTTAAGAGTATTTCTTGAGGGTTTTCAATACTTCTACCTTGATAATCTAAAGTCTCACTACTACAACCCCAAATAGTTGTTGCATCAACTATAAAATCAGTATCATCTAATGCTTGTAAATAATATTGTAGCTGCCAATTTCCTTGTGCTGACTGTTTTTTGTCTTGTACTGGTGGTTCGAGAGCTAAAGCCAACCGATAACGATTTTGCGCTAAATTATTATTATCTTGACTAACTATGTATTCTTGTAGCGGTAATTGCCAATTATAAAGAGCATTTTGTAAACGTTGTAAATTCTTAGCATCAGTATCTATAATACTATCTGATTCAGAAAGCGATCGCAACCAGGGATTGACAGTAATATTATGAGCCGTTGCAGCAGTATAATCTAACCATTCTCGTACTTGAGCATCAAGAATATAAGTTAAAAAATCCAGTAGCAATTCTTGCTCTTGCAGATTTTCACTGTTATAAGCTAAACAACTCTCAGGCATTAATTGGCTAAATTTTGCTAGTCTAGTACGCTCTATTTCACTATCTAATAAAGGTTGCCAAATACCTTTAGTATTGTGTTCGGTAGCTGCAATTCCTGAGATAAATTTACCTTTAACAATTAAATCTAAAACCCAACGATAAAGCTGTGTCCAAAAAGAAAGTTCTGGTGCAATATAGTCTGCTTGATTTAAAGGTAATTGAGATAAAAATTTAATAGCTTCTTGAGGGGTTAAAGCTATTCCTGTAACTTGCCAATTTTGTAACTGTAGTTTTTTAATATCTTTGGTTTCCAGAGAAGTTAAACTCTGAGAAAATACTGGTACTAATGGTTGATTCTTTCTGGTTTTAATACTAGGAATTGTAATTGTAATATCTTTCTCTTCTGCTGTAAAACTTAAATTATATTCTTGCAAAAAAGCAGTTAATTCTGTCCTTCCTAAACAAAACGAGTTAGTTACAATTTCTGTTGTTTCATCAGTGAATTTGAGATTAACCAATGAAAGCCAGGTTTCTCCCCAAATAAAGAAAATATTACTTTCAGAAATCCAACTACCATGAATAATTGACATAATTTAAACTATCTATGTTGGCTATTTGCTCGTTCTATATTATTGCTATAATTAACAAACTCAGAAGTTATTTGAGCTAATCTAAAATGTCATTTTAAAGCAGAATTAACTGATTTGATTAATTTCAGATTTAATTTACTTATTTTTTCGCTATTGATGCGTTGTTGAGAAATTGTTCTAATTTGTTGCGCTTGTACTGGAGACTCTTTTTGTAAACCAATATAATTATTCTGTAGCAAAACTTCAATCATGTAAATACGCTGTAAATTTGAAGTTAAAGGAATAATTGTTACCACATCAGCAGTACGATTATTAGATAGCTTGTAACCCACAGTAAGATCGAGATTAATATCATAAATCTCACCACGTTTAATTAGCTAATCTATCAAACATAGTAACATTTTATAACAATTTATTGTTCTTTAATGGGATTTTGCGATCGCTAAAAAACTTTTTAGGAAACCAGTCAACGTTAACTTTAAGTTCTAATGAATTCAATCTGACTAATATTACTGGAATTGAAAATTTGATTGCAGTTGTTCCGAGTTTGAATTGTCAACCTATTTTAATAATAAGTTATGACTTAGCCAGAGCAATTATGAATGGAATAGAAGCTCGCGCTCGCAAAGGACAATACCATACTGAACGTTTTCTATTTAATTCTGCCAGCTACTTAACCTGGAATTTCAGATATTTCTAACAACCGAATAAATAAAGCACGAGCAAGAGTCATCTTTGGTTTTTTGGTAGCGACTTTGTCCGATCTTCTACTGGTGAGTCTCCTGGCTCAAAAATTACTACTTGAATATCTGGTAATTCAACAAAAGCATTAACAATCATAGACTTGACTTGCGCCCAGTTTAATCCACCGTTACCGCATCCAAGGGGAGGAACGGCGATAAATTTGATGTCAAATTGTTTTACTGATTCAACTAAAGCTTTTAATCCAGATTCAATATCTTCTATTTTTGATTTTCCTCTCCAATGACGTTTGGTAGGAAAGTTAATAATGTATTTGGGGAATAGTTTGTCTGTAGAGGTGGTAAACATCTGCCCTGGTTGAACTTTTTTCGCACCACAGGCTTTTTTATATTGCTTGAAGTTTTCAGGAAATGCTTGTTTGAATTGCAAAGCAATACCTTTACCCATCACGCCAACACAGTTAACCGCATTGACGAGAGCTTCGGTATTTTCTTTCAAGAGGTTACCTTGCTTATATTCAATTATTTTCATTGAAAACATTACAATAGGGAATAAATCTAGACAAAAAATCTGATTGCTTTTTCTAAAACTATATCTACAACAAAAGTTGACTAAATTCTCTTAAAGCTATACTAGAACCAACTTCCCAAGCTCGATTAACATATTGAGGAATAATTTGTTTAACTGAAAAATCAGGAAAATTTTTACTTTTATCTGTTGCTAAATAAATATTATCTTTAAATTGATATATATTCAATTCACTTTTTTTATAAATCCAAACTTCAGGAATAGCTAAAGGGATATAGTCTTCAATGCGAGTAAAAGAAGTTACATCAATTTCTATCGCTAAATCTGGTGGTGGCTCGATGCCCATATCTAGCTTGCGTTTCCCCAATATTGCCTGATAATTGTCAATATAAAAACAAGCATCAGGTTCTAATCCCGCTTCTTTGCCATGCCTTAAAGTTATAGGATGAAAGCTATCCCAATCTCGATTTTGATGGCGTAGTAATGCTTTTACGATATCTGCAATAATATCTATTTCTTTGCCATGTTCTGGTAGGGGACTCATCAGTAAAATATGATTGTCTCGAAAACGAATACGGGGAATAGCACGATCTCCTAATTGAGCTAAAATCTGTTCGTAATCAGCTAAAGTCCCAGGAAAATGTAGCAGTGTTCCAGGGGGTAGATCGATTTTGTCTGGGGTGATAGTAGGCAACATTGACTTCAATCTAAACTTCAATGTTAAAGAGTATGCTATCCATCATAGTCCGTCTGATTCAAACTAACTTAGTTATTGGAATCGATTAAGCTAAAAAACAATGATTAATTAATTTGTCGCATCTCAAATTAACCAGATAATCTATCAATTCATCTTCCCAAGTAATTTGATGAGAAACAACGGAAAATGTGCCTGTCTTATAATTAGTATCAGGAACATCTTTTAATTGTTCGAGATAGTTTAAATTATCGATTATCCAAATTGCTGCATCCAATGGATTATCAAACCAGACAATTTCTTTAGGCTTGCCTTCTTCCATACTTTCGTAAGTTAGATTAATTGCTGCCTCTGCTTTTTTTTTATTAACAGGAGAAGTATCAAAAGGAACTTTAATCCACTCATCTCTAATTACAGACATTAGTAATTCTTGTTCGTAAGTCAAGCTTTTAGTCATAATCAATAGTAAAAAATTGATGAAATACCAAAGACAAAAAAAGTGAAGTATATCACTGTTTAGTTTACGGAAAGTTTGTATATAGAGATGAAAGAAATCGCATTTTTCACTCAAATATTATATCGAGTAAGTAGGTAGGTACAATTAAATATAAGATACGAATACTCTCGACAAATATTATTTGAAACTACCATAATCTATAATTACTGTGGAGATATTTCTTCTTTAAAATCAACAATAAGTTGCATATTTTCTAACATCAAATCTCGTAAATCTCTAGTCAAAGAAACTTTACCTCGATCGCCAAACCAGTTATCAAATAAGATTACAGATGTTTGTTTCCCCTCAAGAAAACCTTGCATAAAACGAACTAAAGCATAGTTGATATTATTAAGAAATAGCGAATTATTTTCAGGAATCATACAGGCAATGCCTTCTTGAGAATAATAACCAGCAATTGCAAAATTTTCAGCATTGCTAATATTTTGTAACCAACTGTTAAGTAAAATATCGTCATCAGCAAAAGCATCAATAATTCCTTTTTCTAAAGCAGAACGACCTTCATTACGATCTTGAACATAAACTATTTGTGCGTTTGGTTCAGCCCGTTTTATAGCTAATTCATTGGTTGTTCCTGGTAAGACACCAATTTTTTTATTAGTTAAAGATTGAGAAACAGTTGCATAATCACTTTGCTTAACTAATAGTCTTGTTCCTGTAATTCCGTAGCTAACAGAAAAATCAATTTTTCGATCTCTTTCCCAAGTAAAACTACTCGCATCGCAAACAATATCCACATCATTACTAATCAATTGAGGAATTCTTGCTTGTGGTTCGAGAGCGACTAATCTTAATTGAATTTTGCGACCTAATTCTTGTTCTATTTGTTGTTGAATTAGAGTTAGCATATCTACAGAATAGCCGACTAACTTACCTTGATTGTCAGCATAAGCAAAAGGAAATGCATCTTTACTTGTCCCTGCGGTTAAAACTCCTGTTCTGGATACTTTTTCCATCACTGTTTCTGCTACAGCAAGCTGTGTAGTTAAAACCGTACTCAAAATAGTAATACCAGACAACCATAGTCTTAATAATCTGCGATGCTTGAAGATATTCAATCTCATATTCATGCTTTACTATTATCGATTTACAGTTTTTGATTATGGGACGATTTTGCCTAATTTAAGGCAAAATAAACTAAATAAATTAAAGATTCTCAATTATTACTTATTTAAACAGAAAAACAAATTTTAACTTCCAAAAATTATTTTTTTTAGTAGAGAAGTTGTTACTGTTAATCCTTGTTTTTGGAGTATTACTAAATATTCATCAATAGATTTTGGAAAATTTTTCAAACGCTTACGGCAAGTTTCCGCAGCATTAGCAATCTGTAATGGATAAAGATCGATAAGATAGGCAATAAAAAGATCGGGATGCTGTGCTTCAATCTCGTATTTATTCAAAATAGAATTGGGAAAATCCTTCAAATTAAACGTAACAATAACATCCGCTTGTCCTTGAATTGCTGCTGCTAAAACGTGTCGATCATCTAAGTCGGGTAAATTTAAAGAAGGAATTATCCATTCATATCCTGTAACTAGACAATCACGAACGCTGCGATTCATTAAATCCTTAGTGCGTGTAAGCTGTCTTTGTATTATGTCTGGTCTATTTTTGAGAACATTACGCATCCATTCTTGATGAATTTCATCTGTCCAACGCGCTCGATATAAATCGCTTAAAGCAAGCTGCATCAATAAATCTCTTAGAGGTGCTGGATATAAAACACAGGCATCATAAATTACTGTAAAGTCAGAACCCATCTATCATTCATAACCCATGTTTAATTCTTGTGCTTGTGCTGCAAGTTCATCAAGTGCTTGCATTCTGTCACTATCAATCTGGGTTTTGTAATTCATTAAATCTTCAAAGCGAATCCTTCGATGACGACCTACTTTATGAAAAGGTATTTTTTGGGATTCTAGTAATTTGATTAAATATGGGCGAGAAACATTTAATATGTCTGCTGCTTCTTGAGTTGTTAATTCTGCATGAATTGGGATTAAAGTAACGGCGTTCCCTTGAGCCATCTGGGAAAGGATATCAATCAAAAGCTGATACGCAGTTGAAGGAATTTCTAGAATTTGTTCGCTTCCATCTTCTTCTATAACTTTAAGTGTTTGAGTCAAGTTACGATGTTTTAAATGAGAAGCCAAAATACGGCTACTTTCTTGAGAAAGGCTAATTTCAGACTCAGATGGAATATGAGGCTCACTTAACTGAGTAGTAGTTACCATAGTCAACACCTACAATTTGTCAGAGATTAATTAGTTTTAGAAGCTTATCAGTAATTGCTTCTACATACCCAGTTTAAAAGTTAAACGAAATAAACGCAACAATCGAAATAAACGAAAAAACTATTACGCTCTTGCTTACTTTACCCTATCCGACTTAAAACTATTCCCTGATAAAATGTTAATGATTATTGTTCACAAATATCTTCTAAGATTGAACAAGAATAACTATTTATTAGTTCTCTGAGAAATATAATCACTGACTAAAATAGCAATTAATAAGGAATAATTTCTACAGGTGCGCCATTTACGAGACGGTTTTTTCCTTCTGTGACTAACTTTTCTCCTGGCTTTACTCCTTCAAGAATTTCTCGTTTAGCTAATCCTTCAATTCCCTGTTGGATCGCTCTTTGTTCGACAATTCCTTCTGCTTCATTGACAACAAAAACATAGGTATGGCGATCGCGAAATATAAAGCTATTAAATGGTGCTACAATTGCTCGATCTTTCTCTTCGGTCGCTATCCAAGCAGATATTTGTTCTCCATCTTGAAGATTAGCAAAGCCTTCGTTAATGCGAATGGTAACTCGAACCGACCGCGCTCCAGGGGATACAGAGGGACTAACAGAAAATACCGTTCCTTCTGCACTAGCTAATTTGATTAAATCTTCTCCAGTAACACGTCCCGAATTAGCTTTTGAGCGATCTCGATCTAAAATAATCAAAGCTCTTTGTCCTGGTTTTACTTGCGCTCCTTGAAAAGCGGGTAACTCCACATTAACTTCAAACCGATTGGGATCGATAATAATAATGGGCAATCTTTCCACAATCCCCTGATAGTCACCAACTATATTAACTAATTGAGGTGTCCAGTATTCTCCTTCGCGAATATTGAGACGAGAAATAACACCATCAAAAGGGGCAATTAGTTCTGTATCCTCACTATCTACATTACTTTGAGAGAGTTTGGCATTTGCCGATTTTACTCCTGCTTCGGCAGTTTCTACTTGAGTTTGGGCAGCAGCTACTTGGGCTTGAGACGAACGCACCCCCGCTTCTGTCGCTCTCACCGCAGCTTGGGCATTTTTATACTCCGTCTCTTTAACATCTACTTGTCGCTGTTCTACTGCCCCTTCTAATGCTAGTTCCCGATACCTTTTTAAGTCTGCTTGGGCAAAGGCTTCATCGGTTTTGGCTTTCTCAAGATCGGCTTGTGTTTGTGCCAAAGACTCTTCTGCTTGTCTGAGGCTGGCAACTGTATTAAGAACTTGGTTTTTAGCTTCAATTTGTCCTGCTGCTGCTACGGTAATATCTGCATCGTATTTACGGCGATCTACTCTAGCTAACAATTCTCCTTTGCTTACCCGATCTCCCTCTCTTAAATCTCTGCCGTCTATTTTTTTTAAATAATCAATTGTGCCTTCTGCTTGAAAAGTGAGATGTTTTTTAGTTATGGCACTGACATAACCGTCACCATAGCTCCATGCTTGAATCGGTTCTAAATTGGCGGTAACAGTTTTTACTGTTAATCTTGCCTGTTCGATATTATCAGCCTCAGCTACTTCTACAGTTGATTGTTGCGGGCTAGAAATTGAACGCCAAATTGCAATCCCTCCCGCAAAAATAGCGATTGCACCTAACATTAATAACCACTTCGGTTTTTGAGGAGTAGTTTTTATAACCTGGGAATTATTTTCATTTTCCAGAAAATCAGATGCTTCTTCCAGATTTTTCTCTTGTTCGATAGCCATGCTAGAAAAATTGATTAAATAAAAATATCTTAAAGTTAACATCGAAATGACCCAATTTAAAATTAAATCAGTATAAATCAAAGTGGCTCAAATACTTGATGTAAGATATATTATTCCCACGCATCTTATCGCATTCGCCGATGCAGAAATAACTCATGAGTCAGCTACTACCTCCCCCAGATACAACTGAACCCAAGGAAAAACACGATGCACCCGATCCTATTAAAGCATCGCCTTTGGCACAGTTTTTCTTTCTCCAGACAGTATTTGCCATTCTGCTATCTTTATTGTTGATTGTGGGGGGCTTAATGGGTGCATCTACGATGGTGAAAGAAGGCGATCCTGATATTAATATTGCGATCGCAACTATCCAAACTAATTGGGGTGGTGCTGACCCCGAAACTATTGAAAATCAGGTTACAGATAAGATTGAGAAGGAATTAAAATCACTAAGGGGTTTAAAAGATTTAAGTAGTGCTTCTTTTGATGGTTCGTCACTGATTCAGGTGGAGTTTGAAGCCGAAGCCCCGATAGCGGAATCCATCTCTTTGGTTAGGGCGGAAGTAGACGAAGCTAAACCAGAGATTTCTGATGATGCAGATGAACCGAAGGTAGAGCAAATATCGACCCAAGATACTCCTGTATTAACCCTGGGTTTGTATGGGGAGCTTGATTTAGCAGTCTTGAGTAAAGCAGCCGAAGATATCGAAGATATTTTAGAAACTGTCCCTAATGTCCGCAAAGTAGATTTGAGTGGGAATCGGGAAGAGGTTATTCACGTTCAGCTTATGCCCTCCCGCATGACAACTATGGGAGTATCTGCAACCCAGGTAGCCAATGCCATTCAAAAGGGAAATCGAGATTTCCCTTGGGATCAGATTGAAAGTGACGAAATTGGCACACAGTTGCGCTATTACGGTAGATTTCGCAGTTTAGAGGATTTACGTAACTTGCCTGTAACTCGTTTAGGCGGTGAGACGGAAGGAAGAGTTGTCAGATTACAAGAAGTTGCAGAAGTTAGGCGAGATTTAGAAAGAGAGAAGAATCGGGCTTTTTTAAGTTCGGATCGAGGAGATTTTCAACCAGTTATTAATGTAGATCTAGTTAAAATTCCAGGTTCAGATACCATTAAAGTTATTGATGATTCCTTATCAGCGATCGCTACAGCTCAACAAAATCCGAGTATTTGGCCCTACGGGATGGAGTATCGAGTGATTAATACCGATGCTGATGAAATTAATAAAGATTTGCTCAATGTATTTAATAATGCTTGGCAAGGGGTTTTAGGGGTTTTTATTGTCCTCTTATTTGCCCTAACTTGGCGAGAGGCAATCATTGCTGGTTTATCGATTCCTTTGACTTTTTTAGGAACATTAGCAGTACTATTTTTATTCGGTTTCACCCTTAATAAAATGGTGCAAATCGGGATGATTCTGGCATTGGGGTTACTCGTAGATGTATTCATTCTGATGATGGAAGGAATGCACGACGGCATATTTGTCGAAGGGTTGAGTTTTAATCAGGCTGCCTTAAAAACTGTTAAAACCTATGCTGTCCCAGCTTTTTCTGGTCAACTAACTACTATTCTGGCATTAGCCCCCTTGATGGCAATTAGCGGGACAATGGGTAAATTTGTGCGCCTCATTCCCATTAGTGCCATTGTTTGTCTCTTACTTAGTTATATAATTGCCTTACTGGTGGATATTCCCCTATCTCGTTATTTATTGGGCAATATTAAAGCTAAAGATCAGAAAAGTAAGATCGATCGCCTGACGGAAAAGGCTTCTGAACAATTCCGTAATTGGAGTCTCGTCACTACCATCCGCAATAAAACTACAGCTAAGATATTTGCTTTTGGTGCGATCGCTTTATTTATCACTTCAACTATCCTAGTAGGGACTGTTCCTTCTAGTCTCTTCCCTAATGGTGATGGACGCAAGTTAAGTGTCAATATCGAATTACCTCCTACTACTACCCTCGATAGTTCTCAAAAAGTAGCTGATGAAATAGGAGAATTATTGCGGGAGAAAGACTATCTAGAAAGCGTCATTAAGTTAGTGGGACAAAGGAGTGGCTTAGTCCAAGAAAGTGGCATCAAACCCGATAGTGGTAATTATTTAGTGGGTTTTTCCGCTATTTTTACCCCAGAAGAAGACAGAGACCAGCTTTCTTTTGAATATATAGATGATTTACGGTCAGAATTAAATACAGCACTACGTCAGTATCCAGGAGCATCTCTAGTAGTTAATGCCCAATCTACAGGAGAAGGAGGTGACCCCATTGAAATTGAACTGGCGGGTACAGATATGGACGAGTTGCGCCGTATCTCTGGAGAAGTACAATTAGCCTTGAGACAAATTGATGGAGCAATCGATGTACGAGATGATTTAGGTGCATTACGACCAGATATTAAGTTGCGTCCCCGTCGCGAAGCCATGAACTTCTACGGTATCTCTGATGATGAGTTAGCCACCCAAGGACGCTATATGATGACCGATAATGATATCGGGGACTTTCCTATTGGTGGGGGAGAAGAAGATTTAGAAATTCGCCTCAGTACAATGTGGGCTTCCCGTGATGGAGGGATTGGCGGGCCCACTCGTCGCGATGAATTGTTAAGCATTCCTTTGTTTAATCAAGATGGAGAAACTATTGCAGGTAGTCAACTATTAGAAACAGAATTGGGTAATGCACCTTTATCGATCACTCATAAAGATGCCCAACGCACAGTTACAGTGTTAGCCAAAAATAAAGGTCGTACCGTAGGGGAAATTGTTGCCGATTTAGAACCCAAATTAGCTGAAATGAAAGGAAACTGGGGTCAAGGTTACGACTATAAATTTGCTGGAGAATTAGAAACCCAAGGGGAAACCTTTTCTTCTGCTGGACAAATGGCAATTGTTGCTCTCTTCCTAGTTTTTGCCGTATTAGTAATTCAATTTAGTTCTTTTACTCAACCTTTTATCATTATGTTAGCAATTCCCTTTGCCTTCATTGGTACATTTCTCGGCTTCTTCCTCTTACAAATCCCGATTTCTTTCCCTGCGGTAATTGGGATTATTGCTCTTACTGGCATTGTCGTTAATGATGCGATCGTCATGATCGAAACTATGAATACTCATCGAGCAAAAGGGATGAATGTGCGAGATGCAGCAGCCAGAGGCGCAGCCGATAGATTACGCCCGATCTTAACTACCAGTATTACTACTATTGTCGGTGTCATTCCCTTGGCATTGAGCGATCCGACTTGGTTTCCTTTAGCTAGTGCGATCGGTTTTGGTTTGGTTGCTTCTACTCTAATTGCTTTGTTAGTAATTCCCTGTTTGTATTTATTGTTGACTCCCAATAGATTGGTAGCAAGTTTTGAATAGGTGTTTCTATAGCAATGCCAAATAATGCCCTAGTAACGATAATTCTGTTTCTAAGTATCAAGGTAGAACTTTTGAACTGCGACAACATAAAAGTGTTGTGAATAGATTTGAAACCAAGAAAAATTGGAAGTATAGGTTTTCTGCAGTGCATTGGAAGTGTAAGCTTTCCGTCATGGAAAAGTTATGCTTCCAGTGACAAGAATCCAGACAGTATCTAAGTACCTAGACAAAATTAATTGTGTATTTGCTGCCAAAGTTTATTAGGATATCTTCTACAGCTTTAATCAAGGTAGAATAACTCTTCAAGAGCATCTATTTTTAGCCATTGATATTTAATAAATCGCCAGAATATTTCTATTTTTTACTTATTGTAATTTCCCCTTCTTTTTCTATTCTTTCTTGAACTTTTTCCCGATTTTTGGGAGTCTCTTTAACCCATTTTTTGATTTGTTGTTCTTGATTAACATTTAATATTTTTTTTCTCCCTCGTCCTGGATGATTATACAGTCCCGCAAATCTTGATGATTCCCAAGCATTAAACCAGTTATAAATTGTATTACGACTTACCTCAAATATTCTTATTAATTCTGCGCTCGAGTAACCCTGATAACTTAACTGAATACAGTGCGCTCTCTGTCTCACTTGATAATATTTACTGTTACGATAAATTCGTTTTAAAAGTTTTAATGTATCTTGAGTCAAATCACAAATGCATCTCATCGTAGTCTGGATTGGAAAATTTCTACAACACTAATATTAATTGCATCTATGACTAACTAATCTTTTCGCGATCGCTTTAGACCAGCACCGCTTACTGCTTAATTTTCAAATATACAATTAATTTTGTCTAAATTACTTAGGAATCATTGAAGACTGCGACATCTATCGCAATAGTTATTCAGGAGTGCTAATTCTAGCAGTAATCCCACGAGCCGTCAATGCCTTATCTATGATGGCAAACAAAACGGAATATTGATTACAGGAAAGGGATTAGGAATCATCGAAGACTGCGACATCTATCGCAATGCTTATTCAGGAGTGCTAATTAGTAACAGCAATCCTACTCTTAGTCGTTGTCACATCCATGATGGCAAACAAAACGGAATATCGATTCAAACATTAGGACAAGGAAGCATACAATACTGTCGCATCATTGGTAACAAGTTAAGCTTGAAAGCTAGTTGTCAAGAGTAATTTAGGAGAAGATTGGCAGAAAAACGGGGCATAACATCGCATTTTTTCTAAATTCGCCAATTCCATCGTGCAATAATGCATCTATAGCGTTTCTCCTAACAATACAGTACGAATTTAAACAAGCGTAAACAATCTCGAAAGCCTTATTCCCTGACTCCACGCCTGACATACTTCTGACAACCAAGAATTGTTATATAATTCTTAAAAGACAGAAAAGACTTTCAGGCAGTGATAAGTAGAAACTCATTCCCAGGAAAAACAGTCGTTGTTGCTAAATCGGACACTGCTGACTACAAAACGATTGGGGAAGCGATCGACAACGCCGAACCTGAAACTAGAATTTTAGTAAAGCCAGGGATATATAGGGAAAGTCTTGTTATTAATAAAACTCTAGAAATTTTAGGAGATGGGCAAGTCTCCAATATTGTTATTGAGAGTACTGACGCTAGCTGTATTCTGATGCACACAGAACAAGCCATAGTGCGAGGCTTAACTTTGCGAGGATGTAATGGAAAAAAAGGACATAAGTGTTTTGCTGTACAAATTTACCAAGGAAAATTAATCCTGGAAGATTGTGATATTACATCTGATTCCTATGGTTGCGTCTTAATTCATGGTCATACGGCAAATCCTTTGATTCTTCGATGCCAAATTCATGATGGAAAAAGCAATGGAATTCGGATTAAAGAAAACGGATTAGGGACAATCGAAGACTGCGATATCTTCGGCAATGCTCATCCAGGAGTCTACATCGCTACAGGTAGCAATCCTAATATCCGTCATTGTCGTATTTATGATGGCAAAAGTAACGGAATATCGATTGAAGCAAATAGTCAAGGAACTATCGAAGACTGCGAGATTTATGGCAATATCAATCCAGGAGTAAGTATTAATACAAGCAGCAATCCAGTTATACGCCGATGCCAAATTTATGATGGAAAAGGCTGTGGAATTCGGATTACAGAAAATAGTCAAGGAAAGATCGAAGACTGTAATATTTATAACAATGGTAATTATCCAGAACTAACGATTGAAACAAGTAGTAATCCAGTAATTCGGAACTGTTGTATTCATGATGGCAAAAGTAACGGAATTGGGATTACAGAAAAGGGATTAGGAACCATCGAAGACTGCGACATTTATGGTAATGCTTATCCAGGAGTGTATATCGATACAGGCAGCAATCCCACTATCCGCCAATGCCGTATCTATGATGGCAAACAAAGCGGAATATCGATCAAAGAAAAGGGATTAGGAACCATCGAAGACTGCGACATTTATGGCAACACTTATCCAGGAGTGAGTATCAATGGCAGCAATCCTACTATCCGTCAATGTCGTATCTATGATGGCAAAAGTTACGGAATTTGGATTAAAGAAAGTGGATTAGGAATCATCGAAGACTGTGACATCTACGGTAATACTAGAGTGGGAGTAAGTATTGATACATATAGCAATCCCACAATCCGTCAATGTCGTATTTATGATGGCAAACAAAGCGGAATATCGATTAAAGAACAGGGATTAGGAACTATCGAAGACTGCGATATCTATCGCAATACTAACGCAGGAGTGCTAATTAATAACAGTAATCCTACTATTCGTCGTTGTCACATCTATGATGGAAAACAAGAGGGGATCTCGATTCAAACATTAGGACAAGGGAGCATACAATACTGTCGCATTGAACGCCATCCTTCTCCAGGAATTAAAATCGAAAAGAGATGTCATCCAGTTTTTCGTCGCTGTACTCTCAAGACTAATCAACCATCCTATTTGGAACTTGCTGTTATATTAGGTCTTTCTATGGCTTTACCTATAGCTGTGGCTGGGGGTTGGGCAATTCCTCCAACTATAGCTGTCGTGTTAGCTGCGATCGCCATTGTAGCTTACAGGTTGCGTAAAAAAGGGTTTAGTCAAAAATTTATTCTTCTAGTTATATATCTCACAATGATATTGGGTCTTAATTCAGGAATTGCTTTTGTTTTTGGGTTCAATCTCTACGTTTTGTTAGCGTTATTGATAGCAGGTGGGATTTTGGCAATAATGATTTTTTATCCAGCTTTTGAGCAAGCCAAGCTGATGTCTAAGTATAATCTCACTAAACCTACTCGGAACAAGTTCATTGAGTAATAGCCAGTGTGACTTGATAGTATTTCTATAATCTTGTGAAGCCTTACTCGATAAAAAATTAATTAAAACTTAATGAAGTAGGTAAAATTTAACTGGTTTTTAATTTCAGGGACATAAACCGAGAATAAAGAGTTGGTCAAAGGCGGACACCATTCAACCAATTATTCAAACGACACAAATTCAACCCAGCAACTATCAAGAAACAACGCTGGTTACTGATTACTGTTAAATGATAAGATAGGCGGTGCTCTAGTGGGTTAGGGAATATACAGATAGATGGCGTTAGTAATTCAAAAATATGGCGGGACTTCTGTTGGGACAGTAGAAAGAATTAAAGCAGTAGCCCAAAGAATTTATCAGACAGTACAGCAAGGCAATAGCTTAGTAGTGGTAGTGTCTGCGATGGGGAAAAGCACCGATACTCTAGTAAATTTAGCGCAACAAATTACGAACAACCCTTCCCGTCGTGAAATGGATATGTTGCTCTCTACTGGAGAACAAGTATCTATTGCTCTTCTCAGTATGGCGTTACAAGAATTAGGACAACCCGCAGTTTCACTGACAGGGGCGCAAGTAGGTATCGTTACAGAAGCAGCCTATTCTCGCGCCAGAATTTTACAGATTAAAACAGATCGCTTACAAAAACATCTAGATCGAGGAGAAGTTGTTGTTGTTGCAGGTTTTCAAGGTATTAGCAGTCGAGCAGAATTAGAAATTACTACCCTCGGAAGAGGAGGCTCGGATACCTCTGCGGTAGCTTTAGCAGCTTCTTTGAAAGCTAATCGTTGCGAAATTTATACTGATGTTCCTGGTATTTTAACTACCGATCCTCGTATCGTATCAGAAGCTCAATTAATGGATGAAATTACCGCTAATGAGATGCTGGAATTAGCTAGTTTGGGGGCTAGTGTGTTGCATCCCAGGGCGGTAGAAATTGCTCGTAATTTTGGAATGCCTTTGGTTGTGCTGTCTAGTTGGAGCGATGCACCAGGTACTAGGGTAACATCTCCCGAACCCAAACCACGATCGCTAGAAGGCTTAGAATTAGCTAAAGCAGTGGATGGGGTAGAGGTGGATACCGATCAAGCAAAAGTAGCCCTCTTACGGATTCCTGATTGTCCAGGGGTAGCTGCTAAACTATTTGGGGAAATTTCTAACCAAGGTATAGATGTCGATTTAATTATTCAGTCAGTTCATGAATCCAATACCAACGATATTGCGTATACAGTAGTAGAGAAAGCTTTATCAAAAGCAGAAGCTATTAGTCAAGCCATAGCACCCATTCTCGGTAATAGTAGCAGTACAGATGCAGAAGTGATGGTTGACAGCCAGATTGCGAAAGTAGCCATTTCAGGAGCGGGTATCATTGGTCGTCCTGGTATTGCAGCAAAGATGTTTCAAAGCTTGTCTGACGCTGGTATTAACATTCAAATGATCTCCACCTCAGAAGTCAAGGTAAGCTGCGTTATTAACCGTGCTGATTGCGATCGCGCTTCGCAAATTCTTTGTGAGGCGTTTGCTATCGATAGTTCTTCTTTTCCTAACGCTTCTCGAATTGTTAACGCGGATACTCCTGCTGTCCGAAGTGTGGCTCTAGATGTTCATAAAGCCCGTGTTGCAGTGATTCATGTACCCGATAGACCAGGAAAAGCAGCCCAGATTTTTAGTACATTAGCCGAACATAATGTTAGTGTAAACACCATTATTCAATCGCAACGTTGTCGTGTAATTAATGATGTTCCCACCCGCGATATTGCCTTTACTGTGTCACAAGGAGATGCGGAAGTTGCTAAAAGTGCTATTGGTCAATTAGCAGCCGAGATTGGCTACGAATCAATTATTCTTGATAAGGCGATCGCAAAAGTAAGTGTAGTTGGCTCAGGAATGTTAGGACAACCAGGTGTAGCAGCGAAACTTTTTAGAGCTTTAGCGAAGGAAAATATTAATATTCAAATGATTTCTACTTCTGAAATTAAAATTAGCTGTGTCATCGCCGAAGCTGATGGCATCAAAGCCTTACAAATAGTTCACGATGCCTTTGATTTAGGAGGAGAGGAACAAATTAAAGTTGGTTGTTAACACCTAATAAAAACCAACTAAGAACAACTAACCGTTAACCACCAACCACTATCCCCCAATATTTTTCTTTCCTGATTTCTCAACTTAATAGCTTTTACAAAAGTTCGTGTTTAAATAGAAGAGCAATTAGCTGCATGAGATTTATGGCACGTCAGAATCAATCTAATAATCTGTTAAATGTCCTAAAACCGTTAGAAGGAGTAATTAAAGGAAATCTCACTGTTGAACAAAAAAATATTCTGAGAGATGCTGTAAACCTAAGAGTATTTTCCCCTGCTTTATCAGATAATTTAATCTTAATTTTAGGCTGTCAGCGTAGCGGAACTACTTTAGCACTGTTAATGCTACAAGCTCATCCTCAGATTCAAGGAATTGATGAAACAGAGTTTCCTTCCCCTTTTCCTTTTCCTTCTTCGATCGCTTTATATTCCCATCAACTACAAAAAAAATCGATTTGTTTGAAGTTACCAGAACATATTTTTAACGTCGAGTATATTGCGCGTCATTTTCCTAAAGTTAAAATTCTTTGGATTGTTCGTAATCCTTACAGCACTATATCTTCAATGTCTGCACTAAAAAACACCCAAGGTAGCTGGATTAAACGCTGTGGCGCAACAGAATTAAGACGATTCATTCCCTTTTTCCCTGAAATCAAGCAGCTAGATTTTGATAGTTTAGATGAAATTTCTCTAGGTGCTATGGTATGGAAATATAAAAATCAAGCCTTAGAAATTTATCAAGAAAAAGGACTCCAAGTATTTAACTTTCGGTATGAAGATTTAATCGATAATTCTCAAAATATGATGTCAGATATTCTAAAATTTCTCGATTTACCCTGGAGCGATCGTGTTTTAGAATATTATAAATTTCATCAACCAAATAAAACTTATCCTGGTAACACCAAAGGAGATCGAGCGATCGATTCTTCTCGTAAATCTTCTAAACCTAAACTAACAGAATCAGAACAAAATACTATTAGATCGATTGCGGAAGATTTGATTATTCAATATGGATATTAAATTTTAGAAAGCGTATTGTATTGAGTCTATAAAATTTATTTGCGTTAAGGTTTTGATAGGTATTTAGGGTTTGCTGAATAACTTGACAACCTTGAGCAAATAAAGGTTACAAGGATTTTGGGCGCAGCAAAAAGTTAAGTAAAAATGGCGAAAAACCCCTAAAA
>NZ_LR213863.1 GCF_900659865.1 Hyella patelloides LEGE 07179 | reverse complement strand
CAGCCAGTAACTTATCCCGTACAACAGCCAGCAGGAACTGTCTATCAGCAGCCAGTAACTTATCCCGTACAACAGCCAGCAGGAACTGTCTATCAGCAGCCAGTAACTTATCCCGTACAACAGCCAGCAGGAACTGTCTATCAGCAGCCAGTAACTTATCCCGTACAACAGCCAGTAGGAACTGTCTATCAGCAGCCAGTAACTTATCCTGAAATACCTCTAAACATTAACTATCAGCAAAATAAATAGCAGTAAAGATTAAATGCTGAAATTTGAAGATTCAGAGATTGGGTTAACCTAATCTCTCTCTTTCTTTATTGACAGAAAAATTAATGTTAGAGAAAAAGCATTCTCTAAATTATTGGGGTTTATAAATTTTTCCGTAACTATGATCGCTCTTGATTTCTACTACTAAGTCTACTGAATTGGGATTATTAACCAATGGTTTAATAAATAAATCTGGATGTAGAGATCGCCAATAGTAATCGACAAATTTTTCAACTTGAAGATCGCTCATTCCCGTACGTCCTTGAGCAATCATTTTATGTTCTGCTTCTTTACGCCACTGTTTACTTAAGCGGTAATCTTCAGGATAAAGCACCAACAAACGATCTAACTTATCCCAAAGGGGAAGATAAGCTTTGAGTCTTTTATTACAATCTTTGGCAAACTGAATGTCTTCAGGTGTTAGGACAGGGTGCATTTTACGTTCAAAAACTCTTTCTGCTAGAGGACGAACGCCCACAAACCAACCTTCTAATAAGACAATATCAGCAGAAGTAATTGCTTCTGGCTCAATGCGATCGCCAGCACCATTGTGTGCGGATTTATCAAAACGAGGAATTAAAATTGGCTCTGGGTTATTTTCGATCAGACATTGTTCTAATACTTGAAGTCCCAAGTCTACATCATGAGTTCCTGGAGGACCACGCCAAATTAAACGGGGGTCTATTTTTTGAAGTTTTTCTCGTTCTGCGTAAGTTTTATAAAGATCATCAATAGAAATTACCGCAGTAGTATAGCCAAGATGCTGTAGCAGTAAACTTAAAATTCCCGCTAAAGTACTTTTACCTGTCCCTTGACCTCCTAAAATACCTTGAATAGGTGTTCTACCTAGTTTTTGACGAGCTTCTGCTAAATCGATCGCCAGAGGTAGCCAAAAAGTCCAGAGTAAAGTGAGGCTTTCACTGTTTTCTTGTTTTATACCTTGATGCTCAAACCATTCAAAAATACTTGTATATGCTGAATTAAAAAGCTGCGATCGCGCTTCGATGAACTGTTGACAATTATTTTGATTAATTCCAAAAGCTTTAGCTCTTACTTCAGCTAATAATTCTCTAGCAATTAAAGCTTCCTGCTCGTCTTCTGTAGGTTTTTTTCCATTCATCCAACCCTGCAAAATATCTAAAGTAGTGGAATCGATTTTTCGCATACTTCTAAGAACCTAATTTGAAAGCTTCTAAAAATAAACTATAAGTAACCCCAATTTTAAATAAATTTAAGGTATTCAGCCACAGTG
Organism: Hyella patelloides LEGE 07179; assembly: GCF_900659865.1. Classification (GTDB taxonomy): domain Bacteria; phylum Cyanobacteriota; class Cyanobacteriia; order Cyanobacteriales; family Xenococcaceae; genus Hyella; species Hyella patelloides. The sequence goes on along the minus strand of NZ_LR213863.1, from coordinate 21,807 downwards.
GAAAGCGCACTTTTATGATTGATTTACTACGATAACCATAAACAAAGCGACTTATTAATTCAATAAAAGCAAATAAAATAGCAGCAGCAGGAACATCCCAAACTGCATCTTGCCCTGCTGTAGTAACAATAGCAGAACCCATAAAAAATCCCATTAAAATACTAATTAAACTTAAAGCAATTCTCCGCCAGGGGTTAATAAACAACAGTTCTAACTGTTCGACCACAGAAGTTACCAGAGTATTTAAGCGAGTACGTTGCATCTTTTGTAAGGATGAGAAATGAGGGATGAGAAATGAGGGATGAGGGATGAGGAACAATCAACCATCAACCATCAGCAACTAACCATATTATCGCGCTTGACGGGACTAACCAAAAACTAACTATTTACTGATACGATCTATAAGCCATAAACCGATAACAATACCAGCGAAATGAGAAAAAATAGTATGAACATTGGCTAATAGAGCCATAATCTCTACTGGTTCAATTAGTTGATTAGTATTATAAACCGCAGCCCCCGCAGGTATTTGTGCAGCTTTGCCATATAGTATCCCCGCAAAAGCTTCTGCACCAATTAAAGAAATGAACATCCCTAATAAATTGCTGGCTAAGCCCAGTTTCATGAGACGAATTGTATACTTTTTATTGGGACGATCTTTGCTATTGCCTTTTTTCAGGTTATTCCCAATAGAAATATAGCGACGGAAAAAGAAGAAAATACTGATAGCTAAAGTCAGCACCCCCAAAGCAGCACAAAAAATAGCTAAACTTTTACTTCCATCTTGATTACTCGTGCTTCTTAATAAGGGACTGGCAAAAAATAAGAGCATTAAAGAGACAATGCCTAAAACTAACTGTAGCCAAAACCCTGCATTGCCGAAGATAATCAAATTTGTTGATATTTGCTTAACTTTGGGTGATAAAGGCGAAAAAGAAGCAAGATCAGAATCTCTAGTCATTAGTGCGTCGTCATCGGAAAATCCAATGCTCCAATCAGTGATTAATTTTTATCTTAATGTTTTTAAATCGTAATTAATTTGCAATCATTAATTTTTTAGGTGGTGGTTAGTGGTCAGTGGTTAGTTGTTGATGGTTGATAGTTGATTGCTACATGAAGTACTTGTTTTTTAATCTAAATCTCCTTCCATCACAGTTGCGATCGCTTTATTAGTAGTATCTTTGAACTCTTTGACATCTATTCTACTTAAAATAGTTACAGCAATTAACATAGCTACTATTTGGGTAGCAAACACAGAGCCATAGGCTAATACAGGAGTCGTAAAGATTGCTCTGCCGATATCTAGAATTACCCCACCCACTACTGTAGCGAAAGCTCTTGACATTGCTTGTGCTAATCCCCAAGCACCGATGAATGTTCCTGCGGTTTCGGCTGCGGTGAAATCGAGCATTAGACTAATACCGCCAATGGTAGCCATTCCTGCGGTGATCCCAAACAGCACAATAGCAGATTGTAAAACAGTTTCTTCTTGGGTAAATCCTGCCAAAATAATCAGGATAAAGCTAAAAGCAACTAACAGACAACCTAATTTAGTAGTTAATTTTTTGCCCAAGCGAGGAGTGACTAAGAAGCCAGTGAGACTGTAACCAATTAAGATACCAACACCCCAGTTTGCATTTAGTCTAGTGGTATCTGCGATCGACATTCCAAAAACTTCACCGCCATAAGGCTCTAAAACCGCCTCTTGCATAAACAAGCCAATAATCAGCAAACACAAGAAAGAGAAAAAGATCCCAGTTTGACGACTTGCAGTTAAAATCTTTAAAGATTTACCCAGAGTCATACTGTCTTCTCTTTCTGTAGATTTAGAACGATTACTGAAACGAGAATATTTTTTTTCTACTCCCCAAGTAGCAACAAAGGCGAGGGAAATTACCAGAAAGGGAACAAAAGCAAATACAGAATTAATTGGTGCTTGCAAATTCTCCAGAGGTATTTGTCCTGCTGCAACCCCTCCTGGATTAATCTCTTTAAGGACAATGCTACCACTGATACCACCAATAACAATTCCTACCAATAACATTGACCAAGCTACTGCTACTAACTTTGAGCGATTTGATTCTTCTGAAATGTCTACTAATAAGGCGGTAAAAGGTGTAGAACTACAACTAGCTGCAATACCATAAACAGCCATAATCAAACCGAGTAAGGCTGTCCAACCAATGGTTTGTGTATTCCACAACCAGCCATCATTGGCTCTTACCACAGCACCTAATTGCCAAACTACTTGAACGGCAAAAAACACCGCAACGCTGAATACAATTGCTCCTAAGCGTACATAACCAGTACGATGTCTGCCAAAAATTGGTTTGGTGTCTGATAACTGTCCAAACCAAACTCTAGCAGGGGCGATAAACTGAGATAAAGCTAGTGTACCTGCGGTAATTGTAGCAGGAATTCCTAATTCGCTAATCATAACCCTATTTAATACTGCTAGGGTAAGTACTGACATTAAACCCAAAGCTAGGTTAAATAAGCCGAGGCGAAATACGGTTAAAATCCCTACTTTACGCGGTGGATTAATTGGTAAGGAAGGTTCGGAATAGTTACTGGTTTCCATAAATTAAGGGTTTGTTATAACTGTTCGATCTTAAAGGAGGATGAATACTCGTTCAAAATTTTATTATAAGTATATAGTTGCAGGATAATTAATATGGTGCAGTTAAGTAATAATGTTTTTGTCTCACGCAAAGACATTTATCCCATTCGATCGAATGCGGGTTCGCTCGCCAATTATGGGGGGAGAAAAATAAAAATTTAAAGTCCCCCAAGCTTGGGGAATTTAGGGTAACGTATCAGGCTTAATTAAAAACGGTAAATTGTCAAAAGCTATTGCTGATTCAGGATTCTCTGAATTTAGACGACAACTAACATACAAAACCGAATTATACGGTAGTAAATTAATTGTTGCCGACCGCTTTTTTGCCAGTTCTAAATTATGCCCCAAATGCGGACAGAAAAAAGAAAAACTCTCACTTTCAGTCAGAGTTTATGAATGCGATAATGATAACTGTGATTGGATAGCCGATAGAGATTATTCAGCTGTGATGTTGGGAAGCTCATGCTAACTCTTCGATAGCGTGAGAGGATGTCACTAAATTCGCTTTGCTTGGAGTAGGTGTATCTCTGGAGGTTTCCCCACAAAGATACCACCTCAAATTATCATAAAAAGCCAGCACTATATCGCAGTAGCCACTAGTTTCTGGAGGAGATCGACTAATTAAGAACTAGGTCCTCCAGGAAACGTGTCAGTCGTAGAACCTGGCACGAGAGAAATCAAGTTGCGCGCATCACGCAAATTATCAATCCTGAAATTATTGCCGAGATCTACTGGTCGGATGTTGGGATTTCTCTGAACGTCCTGAACGTATTGACCAATTTGCCCCCAATCGGTTGTAGCTCGTAGCAATCGCTCGTCGAAAGCTGTTCCTCCATCATTGCGGAGGTTTGCTTCTATTCTTTCAGCAATGCCGTTAAATCTTGCTCCTTCGGCAAATGCGGTGGCAAGGTTCAACAAGCTTCGTCGCTCTGCATTGCCATTAATACCATTATCGACAATATTTATGTAGTTCTGGGCATTTCCATTAAATGTCATAGTGTCAATATTAAGATTTGCGCGCTGGACTGCAGCATTTTCTATTTGAGTGTAACTTTCCGGAATGCCAGGCAAAACATTGATGGTCGTGCGGCCTCCGTCAGCATATCCAGCTTCTACCAATGTTGGGATAAATGTCTGACCCTCAGTCTGCCCTATTGGTCTGTATTGATATTCCTCATTAACCACACCATTAAGCTCACGCTCACCGCCATATCCTATGCCTACTATATACATACTAGTGGGTTCTATCCATAGCTGTATGCTAGGGGCTAGTTCCCTACCACCCAGAAACATATCTACGCGAATTGGGTTAAACTCGCCATTAAAATTCGGGGTTATTCCTACCCTATCCGCTCTTCCTCCTTCGAGAAGAACTCGAGCAGTTGCAGCTTGGCGTATGGCATCAATTACGCTGCGATAGTTATTACTTTGAGTGTTCCCACTAGCATTTCTGCCATCCTCTTGTACAGAGTTGCTGAAGGTTATAACATTTCTGACTCTATTTGCCTCGGCTTCTACTATGTCTCCGTCTACCATGACAACTGCCGTATCCTCTGGGGCATTGATAAAGGCATCGGGATTGGTAGCGGGATCGAGAGAGGTACCGTCTGACACCGCCAACAAACGCGCCCCCACATCGCCAGGAGCGAGATCGATTCCCATAGCAGCAGCCTCAGCAGCAATGGCTTCACCATATTCTTCCTTGGCAACATCGAGTAAATCTTGACCTTCTAAATCTACCGACAGCAGTGCTGTCCCTCCCGAACTAGAATCATTCTTAACAAATGCTCCGTTTGTTCCTAAAGACAGAGTGTTATCGTCCAGTTGGGGATTCTCCGCAAGAATATCTTGTAACGGTGCTTGGCTGGCGACGGAAAAATCAACCGCAGGTCCTTGCCCTTGGACGAGATTATCGAAGAGGAGATCGAGATTCTGTTTCTCAACATTTGTCAGGTTGTCTGCTTCTTTTCCTGTCAAAGCTACTATCAACTGTTCTCGCTGTTCTTCATTGCCCGCAGCAACTTGATAACTCAAGGAGGCTACTTCTCCAGCCTGCTCCGCTTCCTCGTTGGTGAGAAGAGTATCGTCGTAGCCAGCAACTACCCGCTCGGCTCCAGACAGGTCGTCAAAAACACCATCTGTCGTTCCTGTTTCTCCATCTGTATTCTTGAGCGAGATCGGAGCATCGCCAGAAATTTGAGGGTTAGAAATTGTTTCAATGGCGTAATTATCTAAATTCAGCTCCTCAGCTTCAATATGGATCGCCGAATCATCCCACTGAGAATCGGTAAGTTGAGTCTCATGAATATTGTTAGTTGGTTCGAGATCGGAAATAGAATCTTCCGCAGAGAAAGATAATACTGATGAATTAATATCTGCAATAGAAGTTGACTCTAGATTCATAATTGAGATTTAATTAATTAGTTTCATCTTATTAATAGGTTAAAAAAGAAAAAAATACGTTAACAGTACTTAAACAATTAACGAAGTTAAAATGGAGTAGAATAATTACCAAACAAATATTTCACGTTTTCGATCAAATTTTTTCTGTCAGATTTAAGTTTTTCTGGAGAAATATTCGAGCTAAATTCATCTTTAAAATCTTTTAAAAAATTAGTGCAAAATGAATTGAAGAAAATTAGAAAAAGGCGATCGCTCTGGGAATAATTTAAGTTATAATAAAATCAATAAACTTAGTAGAGAAAACAACTAATTACCTAAAAAATTAGCCTGAGATTTAATTAATCGAAAAAAAGATTTTCAACAAATTGCTTCTGAATATGGTTATCAAGCTCCAAAAGGTAATTGGATTGTTTTGCCCGATCCTGGTTTTGAAGCAGTACGCTCTTTAACGGGTTTTTAAAGTGCGAGCGGGAATTCCCTTCCCGTTCTAGGGGACGGGATGAAAGCGAGTCTGGAATATATGCTACTTGCCAAGGCATTCAGTGATATACCTTCTGATACCAATTATCAAAAATAGCATCGCTTTATTAAGTAAATTATTATTTGTCTTTAAACAGTTTTTCTTAAATGATTTAAGATCTCTCTTGCCAAAGTTTACTGTATGAATAGCCTTTAAATTGAGTTAATCACTAACTATTTAGCTTCCATCCAATTATTACCAGAATGAATTTCTACGACAAAAGGAACGCTAAGACTAACAGAATTTTCCATTGTTGCTTTGATTTTAGTTTCTAATTCTTGCCATTCATTGGGAGGAACTTCAAGTACTAATTCATCGTGAACTTGTAGTAATAAATTGGCTTGATATTGTTGTAAAATTTGGTGCAGTTTTATCATCGCAATTTTGATAATATCGGCACTAGAGCCTTGAATTGTCGAGTTAGCAGCAGCCCTTAGTAATTGAGCATCTTGATAGTTATAATCAATGTTATCTAAGTTGATATTATCGGGGTTTTCTCCTTGGAGTTTTTGGAGATTACGGCTAGCAAAGTTAAAATAACGTCTTCTACCTAAGATGGTAGTGACAAATCCTTGGGTAACTGCTAATTTTTTAACCGATTCTAAGTAGTCAAATACTTTAGCGTAGCGTTGGCGATATTTGTTAATAAATTCTCTCCCCACATCGGTAGTCAATCCTGATTCGCGGGAGAATCTTCCTGCACCCATACCATAGATAACACCGAAGTTAATTATTTTACCTAAGCGTCTTTCTTCTGAGGTAATATCTTCTTTTTCAAATAATAGTTGTGCGGTGACACTGTGGACATCTAAGCTGTTACGATAGGCATCTACTAAGACAGGTTCTTGACTTAAATGAGCTAAGATTCTTAATTCTATTTGAGAATAATCTGCTGCGACTAATAACCAGTCTTTTTTAGGGATGAAGGCTTTTCTAATTTGACGCGAAAATTCGGTACGAATGGGAATATTTTGTAAGTTAGGGTTAGAAGAAGATAGTCTACCTGTAGCAGTTACGGCTTGATTAAAATCTGTATGTACTCTTTGGGTATCAGGGCGGATTAACGCAGGTAAGGCATCAACATAAGTGGATTTAAGTTTAGATAGGGTACGATATTCTAAGATGCGATCTATAATTGCATGATCGTCTTTAAGCTTTTCTAATACTGCTTGATTGGTAGAGTAACCTGTTTTGGTTTTACGAGATTTTTTGCGATTTAAGCCTAATTTATCAAATAAGATTACGCTTAGTTGTTTGGGAGAACTGAGTTTAAATTCTTCTCCTGCTTCTGTATATACTGCTTGTTCGATTTGTTGCAAATCAGCATCTAGTTGTTCTGAAAACTGGTTGAGGTATTCCACATCTAAAGCTATCCCTGTAGACTCCATTTTAGAGAGAACTATTTCTAAAGGTTGTTCTACTTCTTTTAAGAGTTTATTTAGTTTGGGATATCGATCTAAGTCTGCTTGGATACGGGGTACTAAACAGTAGGTGGCGTAACAATCTAAACCGCAATATTTACCTACAGTTTCAATATCTAAATTGGCAATAGTTTCTCCTTTAGCAATACCTAAGTCTTTGTAGCTTAAAGCTATCATTTCAATGCCATAACGTTCTGATAAATTGGTTAAATTGTGGCTGTTATCGGGATTGAGAAGGTAACTTGCTAACATAGTGTCAAAGACAACTCCTGCTAGTTTAATTCCTTGATATTGCAAGACTAAGCGATCAAATTTGGCATTTTGTAAGGCTTTAGGATATTTATCGCTTTCTAAGATATCTTTTAATGCTGCTAATACTTGAGATTTTTCTAATTGTATTCCTGCTGTATGTTTTGTGGGGATGTAAGCTACTTCATCTGCTTGTTCTCCCCAACAACAACCAATACCTACTAATTCTGCGTCTTGAGGTTCTAAAGATGTGGTTTCTGTATCCCAAGCAACGGGATTATTAATATCTGTTTGTTGTTGCAGAATAGTAATCAATTCTTGTAATTTTTCTGCTGTATCGATGATGCGAGTTTGAATATTGCTAGTTATAATTTCTGGTTGAACTATTACTTCTTCTTGGGGAGCAACGGTTGTTTCTGTAAGAGTTTCAACGGGTTCTTTTTTCTCAAATAAGGATAACTGCTTGTTATCATCGCCTGTTGCTGTTTCTTCTGATAAAGTTAGAGTTTTGGTGTGATTTTGTAGTAGTACTTTTTTAATCCGATCGCCGATTTTTTTTAACTCTAGCTTTTTTAAAATAGCACTGACTTCACTTATATCAAAGCCTTTTATCTTACAGCTACCTAAATCAATATCTACGGGGGTATCTAAAGCAATCTTGGCTAAAAACTGAGAATGAAAAGCGTTATCTTTATCTGTTTCAAGTTTCTTTTTAACTGCACCTTTCAAGTTATCTAGGTTCTGATAAATATTATCTAGGGTTTGGTACTCTGTGAGTAGTTTGACTGCCGTTTTTTCTCCTACTCCTTTTACCCCAGGAATATTATCAGATTTGTCACCACATAAAGCCTTATAATCTACTATTTGTTCTGGTGTTACCTGTAGCTTGTCTATTACAGCTTCCTGATCGAAATAACTATAACTTTGATTACCTTTAATGCTCTTATTATCAGGATACAATATCTCTATATTACGACGATCGTCTACTAGCTGAAATAAATCGCGATCGCCACTAAGGATTTTAACACTATAATTAGAATCGGCAGCTTGTTGTGCTAAAGTCCCGATAACATCATCCGCTTCATATCCTGGTACAGTAGCAGTGGTAAAGTTTAACGCTGCTAATAACTGTTGTAAATTTTCCAGATCGGGATAAAAATCATCAGGAGTCTCACTACGATTAGCCTTATAGTTACTATCTGCTTGATGGCGAAATGTGGGTTCTGGTAAATCAAAAGCGATCGCTAAATATTCGGGCTTTTCTAACTCAATCACCTGTAATAAAGAATTAAGAAAACCAAAAGATATACTGGTAGGAATTCCTGTGGAAGTACGTAAAGCTCCTTGACGAGAATAAACAAAAGCGTAATAAGCACGAAACGCTAAAGAATGACCATCAATGAGAATAAATACTGGTTTTTCTCGATCCATATTGTAATGATTAGCAGGAGCAGTTTTAGACATAGAGGTATTGTAACTATTTGCTTAAAAAGCAAGGATTTAGATATTTAACACAAATATTTTTAACCATCAACTTTTGTTAATATAAGTAACAAGGAGTTGTGGTTCAAGAAAGACCGAGTTATCTTCAATATAGATACGAAAAAGAGTTCACAAAAGCTCTTCCCAAGTCAGATTATAGTTTGTATCTTCTATCTATAATCTAACCCCATAACTTTACATTTAGTAGTAAGTGATAGTGATGGAGTTGCTGGGTTGTTAAAAACAACTCTCGACAACCCGTAATTTTAGCCAAAATTGGTAAGTTTGATGTAGAGTTATGAAGATGTAAACCTTAGTTAGTAAGTATATAGTCTATCAATATATTTCAAACGCTGATTTCCTTCAAGGAAAAGCTACTATATCAACGAGGGGCAGTTATCAACCTTATCGAAATCGATTGTTGTAAACTTAATTTTTAATTGTTAGTTATTTCGCCTGCCCCTCTAAATCAAAGAACAAATTAAATTTAATAAATTACAATTAAGAAGCGATGTTAACACTTTTTGTGACATCGGTTTTGTGTTTTTAGGGATCGCTCGCTCGCTAGTAGATATTTAAGCATTGGTATAGCTGTACAAAATTAGATTAGGACATTAAAATTTACGAGCTTCGGAAGTAATGAGTAACTCGTCATTGAGTAATGAGTTTTTTGATTAAACAAAAAATGTCTTAATGTTAATACGTAACGCTGTATTTATGATTTAAACCTCCCTAATTCCTAATTATTTTGATCTCTTTATTGAAGATCGTTTTTGTAACCTAGATAAATCGCTTCTAAAAATAGACGAGCTGTCGTACCTTCAGGTATTTCCTCTAAATGAATAATTTCTTTAACTTGTAATGCCAATTTACGAGCTACCTCTTTATGCGCTTTAGAACTCATCATATCTCGTCGCTGTAAATAGTTACGAATCACAGCAAAATTTTCTGGTGATAAAAGACTAATATTAGCTTCTTGATTCAGCTTAATCGCTAAAGACTTTGCTTCTGGAGTAATGCTAATATTTTTGCTTTTTTGAGGCTTATCTTCTTGAACAACAAGAGTTCCCGCTACAATATCGCCAATCCGTTTTTCTTTTTTAGTTAAAGCAATCAAAAACATTCCCATAAATAATAGGTCATCAATTGGTCTTAGTAAAGCTCTTAAAACTGCTTGAGACAAATTAATAGTTCTGCCATTATCTGCAATTACGCGAATACTAGCTCTTTTTTTTCCTGGGGTTTGCCCTTGCCATATAGTTTCAAATAAGCAAAAATAACCTACATAAATTGCAAAAACAATTAAAATTTCAATTGCCCATAACCATTTTACAATGTCATTTTTATTTTCTACTAATAAATTGGAGGCACTAACTTGGTATGAAAGAAATATAAATATAATCAAAGATAATGCTAAAACTCCACCTAAAATCAAGTAGTCAATAACTAGAGCATAAGCACGATTTCCAATTCCTGCTAAAGTAAATTCTAGCTCAACGCTTTCAGGAGTTTCTAAATTAATACGGTTAAAAAGACTCATAGTCTTAAATAGATATAGGATTATTTCAATTTATCGATATTTTGCTATTTGCAAGATTTCAATTTAAACATATTTTAAAGTACTAGACAAATAATCAATATTATAGCTATTGACAATTAAATAACCCTAGAAAAGTTTAAAAAGTTCAAAAAGAAAGAAAAGAGTTAAAATACATCTTATCGGTTTAAGAAGCACTATCAAGTAAGTAGAGCATAAAAATATTTGAATTTATAATAATGTTGGCTACAGTATTCAAACAAGATAGTATTAGATGGAAAATAGCATTACTACTACAAAGATTGCAAGAATGGTGGGAAGTTTTTAGTTCTCAATTATTAGATAATGCTCCTGATGTTCCCCAATTAAATTTAGATGCAGAATGGATCGAGCAGCTAATTAAAATATTGTTATGGTCAATTATAGCTGCTATTTTGATTTGGCTGACTTGGCAATTTTGGCTACTAATTCGTCCTTACTGGATAAAGTGGCAAAAACCACGAAGACAATTGCCTAACTTATTAGATGCTAAAACAGAAGCAACATTATCAATTAATGAATGGATTGCACAATCTCAGTATTACCAAAAACAAAGAAATTATCGTCAGGCAATTTTTTGTCTTTATCAAGCTATGATTCAAGAATTAAGCGATCGCAATATGATTTCTATTTTATCCAGTCGTACCGATCGTGAATATTTAGCATTAATTAAAAATTTACCACTAGTAGACTCTGACTCTTATGAATTATTATTAACCACTCATGAAAAGTTGTGTTTTACCAAGCAAGCTGCGTCTCAATCTTTATGGGAACAGTGTCAGCAAGCTTATCAATTGATAAGTACCCGTGCAAAATAGATTAAGAGCGTGGAGATAGGCAATCCGCAAGAGGCAAGAGGCAAAAGGTAAGAGGACATCATGAGTGTGTAAATAATTACGACCAAATACTTAGTAAATAGTAAATAGTAAATAGTAAATAGTAATTAAATATTAACAATTAACAATAATTAAATTATTAACATTATCTATGATTTTTCAGCAGCGTAAATTATGGCTATGGATGGGAATTGTTTTAGCTGCGATCGCCATTTTAACTATATTTACTGCACCTAATAGTAATAAATTGATGGCGGGTTCTACTTACAGTAAAGAACCTGATGGCTATGGTGCATGGTATGAATATATGTCTAATAAAGGTGTTACTCTTAAGCGTTGGCAAAAACCTTTTAACGAGATTATTCATGATTCTACAGATAATTCAAAAAATAAAACTATAACTTATGTTCAAATTTTTCCTGATAAAATACCTGTAATTTATTCTAACTCTGAATATTATAAGTGGGTTGGTAAAGGCAACAAATTAATTATTTTAGGAGTCGAAGCAACGGCAACCAAAGCTCCTTTTACTTCCCAACATTCCTATAAAAATTTACAGTTCCAACTTAAAACAACTCGGAGAAAACAAAAAGTAGTTGATTCAATTATTCAAGATGAATACGGTGCCGTAGTTTGGCGGACAAAAGTTAAGCAAGGAGAAATAATATATGCAGTTTCTCCCTATATTGCTGCTAATGCTTATCAAGGAGTTTCTGATAATTTTGAATTTATGGCTCAGTTAGCTGATAGTAATAACGAAATTATTATTGATGAATATATTCATGGTTATAAAGATATTGAGACGAAGCAAGCAGAAAGACAAGAAACTTTAAGCCAGTATCTTAGTCAAACTCTTTGGTTGCCTTTGACTATTCAGGGATTATTAATAACCATAATTTCTCTCATATTTTCTTGGCAACGTTTTGGGCAAGCAAAAAAAATTAAAGTAACTAATATAGATAACTCTCAAGCTTATATAGAAGCTTTAGCAGGAGTACTAGAAAAAGCAGAATCTACAGATTTTGTAATCAAGGTAATCAATAAAGATGAACAACTAAAACTACAGCAAAAACTGGGCTTAGGCAGAAAAATGTTACCGACCAATATCTTAATAGCTGAGTGGGTTAAACAAACTCAAAAATCACGTAATCAATTACAACAACTCTTGCAAATATCGCCACAAAAAAAACGTATTAGTGAAGTTGATTTACTTAAATGGATTCAAAAATGGCAACTTATAAATAAAGAAGAAGAAAGAAACAACAAAGCAAGATAACTCTTCTTTGGGCTACGAATCCCTTATAATGAATAATTTGAATTCAGAAACCAAATTTTTCAGCAATGCCCAAACCTACTCAAGCACATCTAGAACGTATCGTAAATAAAAATGAGTCTATAGAAGCCAGACAAAAAATTTTAAGCCAAATGCCCTATTATATGGGTGCTAAGTTGCTAGAAGTGAGAGTTGACCCCCAATCGGTCATATACAGATGGTCAGTGGAAGATAAGGGCAATAAACAAATTTGCACTCTTAGTGCCTTTTGGGGTGATTCTAAAACAAAAATCCTGTCAGGAAAAGAGCCTCTTATGGAAAAGGAATTAATTAATTGTGCTAAAGGTAATGCTTTTTCTGGAATAGAAGAAACTGCTAAATTATGTGGCTATAAATCTGATATTGAAAGTTTCACAGCTAATTTAAAACAGGCTGTGGCAGAGCTAGGATTAGATATTAACTCAATTAAATCTCTTAAAAAATTAATTCCTGAAAGCTAATAAGTACTGGGACACAATTAAGCTAATTACGTGAACAAAATTGATGGCTAATAATTCTTTGCTTAATTCATTGTTACAAGCAGTAAATCGGATTGTTCTAGGACAGTCCGATATTGTAGAGCAGTTATTAATTGCTTTACTTAGTAACGGTCATGTTATTTTAGAAGGAGTTCCAGGTACAGGAAAAACTTTACTGGTCAAAGTATTATCTAAATTAATTACTGCTGATTTTCACCGAGTACAACTCACTCCAGATATTCTTCCTTTAGATATTTTAGGTACTAATATTTTTGATTTTAACAGCCAAGATTTTACCTTAAAAAAAGGCCCTATTTTTACTGAAATATTACTTGCTGACGAAATTAATCGTACTCCCCCAAAAACTCAATCTGCGCTATTAGAAGCAATGGCAGAACAACAAGTAACATTAGATGGAGAGACTATTGCTTTACCTACTTTATTTTGGGTGGTTGCCACACAAAATTCTTTAGAATTTGAAGGTACTTATCCCTTACCAGAAGCCCAACTCGATCGCTTTTTATTTAAACTAAAAGTAGATTATCCTGCACCAGAAGCAGAAAAACAAATGCTGCTCAACTCTCAAGCAGGATTTAAAGCTGAAAGAGTAGATTTAGAACGTATTGAAGCAGTTGCTACTGTCAAAGATATCTTGGTGTTGCGAGAACAAGTACAGCAAGTACAGGTAGCAGAAAACATTATTGACTATCTAATCGCATTAGTTAGACAAACCCGCCAGCATCCAGACTTAACTTTAGGCGCGTCTCCTCGATCTGCGGTAGCCTGGTTACAAGCTGCCAAAGCTCAAGCTTTTTTATCAGGAAAAGACTATGTTACTCCCGATGATGTTAAAGCTGTGGCTTCCCCTTTATTGTGTCATCGCTTAATTTTAAAACCAGAAGCCCAATTAGACGGATTGCAAATTAATTCTGCGATCGCCTCTATTTTAAAACAAGTACCCGTACCAAGACAAATTTAAAAGGGTGTGGGTAATTTGAGTAATGAGTAATGAGTAAAATTTAATTACTACATTCTTTTTTTACAACAGAACCTCTGTAACCGCACCTAAAGCTTTTAAAGTCATTTTTTGTGCTTCGGTAACGCCAGAAATTGCCCTAATATTCATTTTTTCGTATAGCTTAGGAGATCGCAATGTCCTAAGACATTTTCCTGTCAGAATATCCCACAATTTTATCGTTTCATCATGACTAGCACTGGCGAGTATATTTTCTGGGGAAGAAAAAGCCAAACTGGGAATAACCCCGCGATGACCTGAAAGCACTTGCAAACATTCTCCTGTTACAATATTCCAAATTCTAACGGTAAGATCGTCGCTACCACTAGCTATAGTGCGACCATTATGACTAAAAGCAACGGACAAAATACCCTGTTCGTGTCCGAGAAAAGTTTTTAAACATTAATAAAGGTTATAAGAAAGGGTTCACTCCCTCAACCTCTGGTACTCCCCAAGGGGGGGTAATTTCTCCACTCCTAGCTAACATTGCCCTTCACGGGCTAGAAGAACAGCTTAAGGATTGGTTATGGAATGAGAAGAGATATCGAATTCCAGAATGGAATGCCACTAAACAGAAATGGGGAACTATCGGAATGGTAAGAACCCAACCAACCTTATCGGTCGTTCGGTATGCAGATGACTTTCTGGTTATTCATCTCAACAAGGAAATCATCGAGAAAGCTAAAAAAGTAGTTGAAAAATTTCTATGCCAAATAGGCTTATATATCAAACCCTCAAAGACTCAAACGGTACACTCTACCGCAGGCTTCGATTTTCTTGGTGTTAATATTAAACACTACAAAACGGGTAAATACAGAAGCGCGAAACGAACCAACGGCAAGCCAACTGGTTATGTGGTACTTAAGCTTAGACGCATTTAAACTGCATTCTTCAATTCTCGTCAAGGCAATAGGCAACAGAAAGTATGCAACTTAGGCGAATCCAAGCTTATCTCTCTTTTGTCACTCTAGGATAATTTAACGAATTTACGCCATTTCAGCTTGCGAAAAATCAAGCTTTCAACCGACTCTGACAGAAGAGAGTTATCACACCTAGTAAACAGGCTATCCAAAACCACTACCAACGCCTAGCCCAAATCGTTGATTCACACAGGGTAACTTCTTGTAATTTCACTATACTCCGAAACACGGCAGTTGGCTGAATATGGCAGAGATTGAGTTGAGTGTTTTGAATCGTCAGTGTTTGAAGTGCCGTATTCCTTCCCCTCGATGCTCTCAAACTGGAAATTGCTGCTTGGGAAGAAGAGAGAAATCAAAAATCAGATTCTGTTAATTGGCGATTTACCACAGCAGATGCTCGCATCAAATTAAAGCGACTTTATCCCTCAATTCAAACTTGATGAACTACTAGGGTGGGTGAACGATTACGATCGCTAACTATTTTCTGGAGCGACTTACCAGTAGCTTTGTTGAAGGGTTTAACAACCGAGTTAAAGTTTTAAAGCGTCGTTGCTATGGCATTTTTGATGTAGATCGTCTTTTTCAACGACTCACACTCGATATTCATGGCTATGAAAGATTTGGTCTTACTTGACTCACACCATATCTAGTGTTTACCACGGCAATTCCAGAAGAGCCAAAAGCAACATCATCACTGAAAGAGCTATTGTTAAATAATGTAAAGAAATAGCAGAGTTAGAGCAATCAGAACAGATAAGTCAATAGAAACTAAAAAATTGTTTTTTTCCGAATGACTTTAAAGAGGTAGAAAAAATGGCGTTAACACAACCTATCAAAGCTTTATTACAGGCAAATCAACTTCGTTGGAATTCTGACCAAATTGATGAAGAAACGAGAGTTCCTACTACAGGAGGAACTATTGGCTCGGGAGTCGATCTCAGTTATCAATTTATATCTTCACGTCCATCAGGATTGAGTACCGAGGCTTTTAAAAACTTTACTTCCTTTTCATTTACACAAAGAAACAGAATTAGAACTGCACTGAATAATTTTTCTGATGTTGCGAATATCAATTTTACTGAAGTTAATAGCAATCCTACCGTCACTATTGGGTATGCAGAAACTTACTATGATTGGAATGGTGATGGAGAAATAGAAAATGATGAACGTGCGGGAGGACTAGCTCAACTTCCAAGAAATGGCGGTTCTCGAGTTGTTATCGATCGCAGTAAAGTAAATTTCGATATAGGTTCTTCGGGGTACCGAACTACTTTACATGAATTAGGACATGCTGTAGGTGGCTTTAATGACGTTACCGTGGGTCTGAATTCAAGTGAAGACTTTACCGAAGCACACGAAAATAGAAATAAGGGAGTTGATGGAGCGGTTTTAAACAGTAACCAAGATAGCAGGAAATATACTGTAATGTCTTACAACAATCATCCTGATATGAATGCCAATCCTAGTTCTCTGCTACTTTATGATATTGCAGCACTCCAGCACCTCTACGGAGCAAATATGGATACTCGTAGATTTAGCGATCGCTATACTTGGAGTAATAACTCAGCATTTATCGAAGCAATATGGGATGCAGGAGGCACAGATACTATTGATGCTTCCAATCAAACCCGCGACACGACGATTAATCTTAATGCAGGAAGTTTTAGTTCAATTGGTACTAATGGTTGGGGTGGAAACGCTAAAGATAATTTAGCGATCGCATATAATGTAACTATTGAATATGCATATGGAGGTACTGGCGACGATTCAATTACAGGTAACAACGCGCAAAATTATTTACATGGAGGAGATGGTAATGACACTCTAGTTGGAGGTTCTGGTCGCGATAGTTTAGTTGGTGGAGATGGTAACGATCGAATTCGCTCTGATGGTGATGGCGGACTATATTATGGTGAGGCGGGAAACGACTTGATGTTCTCTGGTATTGGTGGCGAAACGATGGATGGTGGTTCGGGAATTGATTCTATCTATCACATTGATTACGATGGTGACTACACATTTAATATGGCTAGTGGCGAAACTAATTTTGGTAGCGAAAGCTTTATCAACTTCGAACGTGTTTATATGGGAGACGGTGATGATGAAGTTACTGGCAATGCTTCCAATAATCGAATCTATGGGGGGAGAGGTAAAGATACTTTAGTTGGTGGTACTGGTCGAGACTCTATTTTTGGCGGAGATGATAACGACGAAATACACTCTGATGGAGATCGTGGATTCTATTATGGTGATGCAGGAAACGATCGCATGTTTGCTGGTTTTGGTAGCGAAACGATGGATGGTGGTTCTGGAGCCGACTGGATTTATCATCCTACAATCAATTGGAACTACGACTTTGATATGGAAAGTGGATTAACTAACGCTACTGGCGAAAGTTTTACTAATTTTGAACATGTAGTCATGGGAAGTGATAAGAATAGAGTGACTGGCAATGCTTCAGCAAATATTATTCATGGAAATGAAGGTGATGACACTTTAATTGGTGGTGCTGGACGTGATAGTTTATATGGCGGGGACGATAACGACGAAATACATTCTGATGGGGATGGCGGATTTTACTCTGGTGGTGCAGGAAACGATGTGATGTTCTCTGGTATTGGTGGCGAAACAATGAATGGCGGTTCGGGAATTGATACTATCGACCACACTACTTACAATGATGATTACACATTTAATATGGCTAATGGCGAAACTAATTTTGGTAGCGAAAGCTTTATCAATTTCGAAAATACGGTTATGGGAGATGGTAATGATAAAGTTACAGGAACAAATAGAAGCAATATTATTAATACTGGTGGAGGAAATGATGTTCTTAGAGGCTATACAAGCTATAACGATATCGAAATTGATTGGTTAACAGGTGGAGTAGGAGAAGATCGCTATATAGTCGGGGATTTACATGGTAATGCTTATACTAATGCAGGCAATAGCGATTATGCTCTCATAACTGGTTTTGAAGAAGGAGATGTGATTACCCTCGATCTCCGCGACAGTTACGACAATCACGATTATCGTTTCGGCTCGTCACCAATTGGGAATGTTTCTGGTACGGGTATTTTTGATGAGACTGGCGATCTACTTGCTTTGGTTGCAGGTGTTAACTCTTCTGATTTAACTTTAAGTCCTCAAAGCTATACTGTGTCTGTGAAATATGCATAAACGGCGATCCAACAGCAAATGGACAGAAAACAACGCCGAGCGTATGTGCGATTCGTTAGTATCAGGAGCTTCTAGAAAATAGAAGGGTATGGATACTGAGCTTAAACAGCAACGTTTGCCCACCATAGCAAACAAGCAGAAAATAGCTTAACTAATAGTTGGATGAGAGTGCGAGCAGATAGCTTCAGTCTCTCACATGAGGAGATATGTTACTCCCGATCTGTCCAAGATGACCCGACTCGGAATTCGTGCGGTTCGTTCATGACGAAAGTAGGCAAAAACCTATATAAAACATGGCTTCTAACCAATAGGTTAGATGACAACTGATTAGTTGATGAGGATGAAAGTCCCTCCCTTGAAACTCACAAGTGAATCCCAATCTGTCCAAGATGACCCGACTCGGAATTCGAGAGGTCTAAGCTGGAAACAGGGCGTAATCAGACATCAATCACAGATGACACTGACGCTAACGGGGAGTTCTCACGGTGAAACAGAGCCTAAAAAAAGCAACCTAGAGTCAGAAGGATGTGATAACCAAAGATGTAAATCTTAATCCGATCTTACCTGAGCTACGTATCCCGCCAAGTTTTGGATTCGACATTGGCAAAGAGTATGGGATTCAGGTGGTTGAAATGGCTACGCCTAAAAGAACAATCAATCAAGATATCGGAACGAATAAAAACGAATCTAGGGTCTGTAAATAGGTCGTATTTACGATAGACCTGACGAGAGGATTAATTCCTTAGATTCGGGTAGGACAGACCGTAACTGGCAAAAGGAAATCAGAGTAAGTTCACGCCCATGTAGGTTTGGGATTATGACGCATTACAAAAGTAATAGCGATGATTGGAAAAATGAAAACTGGAAACAACACCAGAAAGTAGTTTTTCGCTTACAAAAGAGAATTTACAAAGCAGTTAGAGAAGAAGACATAGCTAAAGCTAAACGTCTTCAAAAGCTACTTCTCTCTTCCTACTCTGCGAGAATGATAGCAATTCGACAAGTATCCCTCTTCTGTCAGACTCCGAAAACTTTTGTCATTTCTAAATTCTGGAGTCTTTGTAGAGAAAAGAATTGCTCGTTTTTTTAATAATAAAAAAAGCTCAAATTAGAAAATGCCTGTAATCCTCTCGCTGTAAGGGTCTATCTCGGAAAGTGACAAAAGAGGGGGATAGCAATCGAAGTAAAGATGTTGATTATGCAGTCAAGCTTCTGCACCGCCTTCCTTTTAATTTCTTCTCTCCTGCGATCGCATAATACGATAAAATCAGCATAGCGATCGCATTTTATCCGAACAATGCCTCTAGATTTAACTCGTTATCCCTATAATTGGCAAGAATTATCTCTATCTGTTAGAGAAAAAAATGGATGGAGGTGTAGTTGCTGTGGTAAGAGATGTTACAAGCTAGGAGAAATACCAAAAGAATTGACTCGTTCAGAATGGTCGGGTGCGATCTTACAGACCCATCACAGAGACTTTAATTGCTCTAATAATTCTCCGTCGAATTTAACCTCATTGTGCAGTATTTGTCATCTTAATGTGCATAGAAATAAATATAGTAGTGTCAGTCCTGGTCAACTGTCTTTATGGTAAAGCGAGCGTGCAACGGCGATCGCAGATTGCATCTGGTAAACCTTGAGAGCAGAACCCTTACAGTAAAATAAATCTCGATGTTTTTTTCCTCAAACCATGTCAGAAAAAATTCCTGTTATAGACTTTGCTCCTTTTAGAGAAGGAGATACAGTAGCCAGAAGTGCGCTCGCAGCAGAAATTTATCGCGCTTGTCACGAAATAGGGTTTATGTACCTCAAACATCCTGGTATCGATTCAGATTTAATCGCGAGAACCATGATGCACTCGCGTGCCTTTTTCAACCTTCCTTTAACTGAAAAGAACAAGCTGGCATGGTCGGATGAACCGAGTAATCGCGGTTATGTTGGAGTGGGACGAGAACGCTTAGACGAGAGCAAACCAGGAGATTTAAAAGAAGCATATAATATAGGCTTTGAATCTGGATCGACTCAATTAAAAAACCAGCCTTCTCTATCATGCAATCGCTGGCTTGAAGGGGACGATCGCTTTCGCGACACCATGTTAGATTTCTTCTCTGCCTGTAATGAAACTGCTAAAGTAATCTGTGAAGCTTTGGCGATCGCTATTAATCTTCCCGAAGCTTTCTTTGTCAATAATCATAACCAACAGGACAACACTCTAAGGCTTCTCCACTATCCACCCATCAAACAAACTCCCGAATCTGGGCAGTTAAGAGCGGGGGAACATTCGGATTACGGTAGTTTCACCCTTCTTTTTCAGGATGCCGTTGGGGGTTTAGAAGTGCGTAATACTCGCGGTGAATGGATCGAAGCACCCTTCATTCCCGAAACCGTCCTGGTCAATACAGGCGATCTCATGGAACGCTGGACGAACCATGTATTTTGCTCCACAAAACACCGCGTCAGAATTCCTCAAGACCAAAGAGCCAAGCAATCTCGTTACGCGATCGCTTTTTTCTGCCATCCCAACCACGATACTGAAATTAGCTGCTTAAAAACCTGTCATAGTAAAGAGCGTCCGAGCCTCTATCCCCCTATTACTGCTGGAGATTATCTTCTTTCTCGCCTCAAAGCTACTTATTGAATTTTAAGCCGACTTAATAGAGAGCGATTGCATCGATATTTTCTACTTCTGGAGGCGGAGAGGGTAAATCATGATTTATCAAATACAAACGAATTCTGCACCCTTCTACTTTCTTTTGCTTTTGCGTAAAAAGCGTTTTGTCGCCATCCCATTTGGTTTGTCCTTACCAAAATATTTCTCACTACGATAGCGCAACCAAACTCTTAGCTGTTGTGGAATTTGCTCTTTTTGTTCTGGTGTCAAAGTCTCATAAAGTACCAATGCCTTTTCTCTTTCTCCTCGGCAAGCAGCATTATTATGGGCATCCCAATAACTACGCGCTACCCTGATGCGCCGACAGACTTCTTTGACCTTATCCTTGCCCTTTAGTTCTTTATTTTTCTTCTTTTTGGCAACCAATTGACCCTCTTCTTTTTTAAAGATTCTGAAGCTTCGACAATTTTAACGCGGGGTAGATAAATCTTGTCATCGGTGCGTGAATGATATCCCAATACTGTTCGGTTAAGCTAAAAGATGAGTTAATGAGAGTATTCGTAACCGAAATCGTATGGAACTTAAACCTTTAACTCTTATTGCGCCAAAAATCCAAGTGAGTGAATTATTTCCCGCTTTGAAATTAATTATGTCTCATCAAGCTATTGAGGAGGCAATCTCGGAAACAAATAGTCAAGAAAAGCGTAACCGTCTGCTTCCAACTCATCTAATTATCGCCCTAGTAATTGCCCTCAACTTGTGGTCGAAAGACTCCGTTGTAGATGTGTTGAAGAATTTAGTTCAAGGATTATCAGCCTCATGGATTCCCCAAGGTATGAGGTGGAAGACTCCAAGTAAATCTTCAATCAGTGAAGCACGTCAAAGAGTAGGGTGCAGGGTAATGACGAGACTGTTTGAGAAACTAGCTAGACCAATAGCAAGGAGAGAAACTCCCACAGCTTTCATCAAAGGATTACGATGGATGGCAATTGACGGTACAGTATTCGATCTTCCTGATACGTGATGTAAATAGTCGGGTTTTTGGTTATCCAGGGAGTAGAAAGGGGACGAAGGCTGCTTTTCCCAAAGCAAGATTAGTGATATTAGTAGAATTAGGAACTCATCTGATTACAGATGCTCTAATTAGTCCTTATCGAATCGGAGAAAGAGTGAGAGCAATCAA
>NZ_LR213862.1 GCF_900659865.1 Hyella patelloides LEGE 07179 | reverse complement strand
TAGGATCGAGCGAGGAGGGGAAGTTACCTATCATTGTCCTGGTCAATTGGTGGGTTATCCCATACTGAATTTAAAGTACTATCAACAGGATTTACATTGGTATCTGAGGCAGTTAGAAGAAGTTATTATTCAAGTTTTAAGTCGCTACGATTTAGAAGGGTATCGGATTCCTGGTTTGACAGGAGTCTGGTTAGAAGGTAAAAAAATTGCAGCGATTGGGATTAAGGTACGTCGTTGGATTACGATGCATGGCTTTGCTATTAATATCTGTCCCGATCTAACTGGATTTAGGGAGATTACTCCCTGTGGAATTAAAGACAAGTCAGTGGGAAGTTTGGCTGAATGGAGACCTCAAATTACTGTAGAACAAGTTCTCGTTGATGTGGCATCCGCCTTTGCTTCTGTATTTCAAATTAAGTTGATCGCCGATGAGGAATAATTCATCAGGATTGCTCGTCCAATTAAGTACATCACAGCATATTTCCTATTTGGAAATTACCAGTTTTGTGATTTATCATTAATTTATATATGATATGTAGCTTTCTTACTAATAATAGTCAGTTTATGAAAATCTCTAAAAGTACTCCAGCATTTTTACGTTATTTTAGTGCGCGTTTTAAACCCTTCACCAATCCCTTGTTCTGGGGTTCTTTAGGAGGGGTGTTTATTGGAGGGTTGGCGATTTATCAGTATTGGCAACATCCTGACTGGTTACAAACTAATTCAGAAACCCCAACTAATTCTGTAACTCTTTCTCAAGAAAAAGTACCTGATATTTCCTCGGAAGATTTGGCAGCAGCAGCAGATTTGGATAATATTGATGTTTTAATTAAAGAATTAGAACAAAATCAAACTCTTTCGGCGATCGCAGCAGAAGGAAACAACAAATCATCAGAACTAAAAAGAGAGGAATCGGAGTTTAGTCGTTTTCAAAAGACGCAAAAAGACAGGCTTAGAAAAGGTAAAAGCTCATCTTATGGTGGTTCAAATCCATATTCAGTAGGGGTTGACTCGGGAAATAAGAAGCTCATGGAACTTCTGAAGCCACCTTCGTTTAGTAGTTATGAATCCAGTAGAAACAACCAAGATACCAGTTTCAAAGGATTCAAAAGTGCTCAGACTGAGATCATACCTAACCCAGTGGGTAATATCTATCTTTCCAATCGAGATCGGACACCAAAAGCAACACCAACTACACCAACTACACCAACTACACCTAATGCTGAAGTCGCAAATCCTGGGGCTATAGAAAGCAATAATAATAATCTGGCTACAGGAAATAATGTTCCAACTAATGGAAAAACTGTCTCTATTCCTAACGGACAAAACTCTCAAGTAAGTAATGTTCAGCCAGTGAGGGTTAATGCTGTTAGTCCAAACAGGTTTACCCCTGCACCTTCTGGATTCCAATCTCAGCAAACTCTACCTACTTCTATTAATAGTTCTGTAACACCTTCTTCTGCCACTGGCTTTAATGGAGTAAACTCTTATTCGGCAACTGACAACCAGACAAATAGCTTGGGTGGAAATTCCTTAAACAACATTAATAGCAACTCGGTTAATGGCATCAGTGGTAATCCTAATATTACAGGGGTAATTTCTCAGCCTTTTCAAAATCCTTCTATCCCTGGCTTGACAAACGGGGCTAATGGAATTGGTGAAGAAAATTCGGTTGGGATCAGACCAGGTAATAACCCGAATATATTACAAAATAACTACCGTAGCTCTCGATCGCCAACCCCCAATTACAATAGTTCTGTTCCCAATGGCTACCAGTTGCAACCTCAACAATATCAACAAAATGTGAACGGTGGTAGGAACAGTTTGAATAATGCTGGTTTTGGGGGTAATAATATTGGTCAGCAGACTAATAATAATCCTCCTACAATTAGAAATGGGGTAACTCCTTCTTTACAACCTTCTGGAGTATTAAGCACCAGTGAAGTTGGTCGTTAATTGAACTTAATTATTCAGTGGTAGGGGTTTAATTTCTTTACCCCTACCTATTTTGCTTCAGAACTGATGTTACGCAAAAGCCATCATATGAAGATGGATAAAAAGCTTTTGGAACTAAAAGCGCGATTATATTATCAGTTTGTTTGGTCAGATAACAGCGACAGGATTGTCAAAAGCATTATCAGGAATTATTAGCCACGATCGGATAACCCGTTTTCTGTCAGAAAAAGACTTGGATTCAAAACGGTTGTGGAAATTGGTAAAACCAGTAGTTAGGGAGCATGAACCAGAAAATGGGGCGTTGATTATATTCGATTACCATAACTGATTACAGTATTGCCATACTATTAAGAAAATTAAAGCTCACTCATTTATTTGCCAGATTTTCTAAAATAAAATTTTTGACATCTTTAAAAGAGGAAGTTCTGGGTAAATTGTGGGGAAAGTCTGGCATTTCTGATTCGGGAGCAAATAAGATTAGTAATTTGTGAAAGCGTCTTGCCAAATCAATTTCGTTTTTAGTTCCTTCATTACCAGGTAAAGCGATTAATAAATCGCTACTTAAAACACAAATATAGTTTCTACTAACTCGTTCGACATTATTTCCCTCAAAGGTAGGTAAAGGGGTAATAATAGCAATTTCTACCCACGGGTTAGGGTAATTATCTTTAGGGGTAAATTCTAATGTTTTATTGGGTTTTGTGGGAACAATACCAAGACAAACACCTTGTCTATTTTTTACCTGGCAAAATGCTTTAGAAGCACTCGCCATCACTCCTTTGCCAGCACCAGTAAGTAAATGATAATCTTGTTGAGCAATCCATTGTGCCAAAGGCTCAGCATATTCTCTCCAGGGGTTTGTTCCTGAACCAATAATGCCAATAACTTTTCTTTTCATGAACAATTAAAATTAATCAATTACTTAATCAGTAACACTCAGGCAATAGCCAACACCTCTTACAGTTTTAATCACATTATTGCCTAATTTTTTTCTGAGATAACCGACATAAACATCAACAATATTAGACCCTGGATCGTAATCGAAACCCCAAACTCTATCTAAAAGTTGTTCTCTGGTCATAACCTGTTGGGGGTGAGACATAAAGGTTTCTAAAAGACTAAATTCTTTAGCTGGCAAGTCAATTTCTTGTCCTTCTAAGATGACTTTTCTAGTATGTATATTAAGGAGCAAATTTCCGACTTGTAGCTGATTCACAACTTCATTGTTAGTATGGGGTTGAGATTGAGCAGCACGCAAACGTAAGCGAATTCTGGCGAGTAATTCTTCAAAACGAAATGGTTTGGTAACATAGTCATCAGCACCACCTTCTAGTCCTGCTAGTTTATCGTTAATATCATCTCTAGCAGTTAAAATGATAATGGGCAGACTTGCACCTTGACCTCTTAGTTGTTCGAGTACTTCTAGACCGTCTTGGGTTGGTAGTCCTAAATCCAGCAAAAGCAAATCAAAATTATCACTTAAAGCCAGATTTATTGCTTCTTTGGCATCTTTAGCAACGGTAGTGGTAAAGCCGTTAGCTTTTAATCCTTTTTCGAGAAAGGAAACAATGCGAGGTTCGTCTTCAGTAATTAAAATTCGATTCATTCAGTTAATACTTAACACTTAATATTTCCCATTCACCAGTCATAATTTGAATTGATAGTGATTACAAATTCCGTTTTTTGAATTTAGTATTACATAGTCAAATAATGATTGAGATAGACTATTGTCTTGGTTAATTATAAAATCGAATGCTAGTATTATGCTTATAGCGATCGCTATAAACCATTTAGCTTCAACTTTTTTTTAAGTCGTATTTTGTTTTCAGATTGTTTCTCAACCAAGAACTAATAAATAAAACAAATATTTTGCAGGTAGATTCAAAAATTTGATATTTTTTAAATTCTCACTGGATGGGGGTTTTAGCTCAAGTAGTTAACTTGGTAATT
Source organism: Hyella patelloides LEGE 07179 (assembly GCF_900659865.1). Classification (GTDB taxonomy): domain Bacteria; phylum Cyanobacteriota; class Cyanobacteriia; order Cyanobacteriales; family Xenococcaceae; genus Hyella; species Hyella patelloides. The sequence goes on along the minus strand of NZ_LR213862.1, from coordinate 19,446 downwards.
TCATTTGACATTCCGCAAATAACTTTCTCAAGAAAATAATTAAATGAATTTGCTTGATTATAGCCATTCATAGCGATCTCGAAGAGATCAGCTTCGCTGTGCGCCAATATTCAAAAACGCCAAATAATATATTAGTTCTTATTCTGTTTCTAAAATCACTGTATTCTCGATCTCTTAAAGCGTGTAAACTAAATTGCTCAAAAAATTACGGAGAAACAAAATTTTTCTGCGGAATGTGAGTTTCATGATTTAATAGCTAAATTACTTAATGTACTCTAATATGTTTTTTGTAACAGAATAGTTACTGTTAAGATCCTACTATTAAATAGTTACTCTCAAAACCTTTTAGTAATGAGAGATGTGCTCAACAATCTTTTGCTTTGGGCAAAAGCAATAAAATACTTGTAGATGAAAGCTTTTAACCTCTCAAATTAAGCTATAAAGTCTATCTTCCAAGATGTGAAATGTCAGGTAAAACTAATTTTTAAAATTTTTTATAATCAGTCTAATTAGTCTTCCTGTAGATGAAACTGGACTATTTTTAGTAATTCTTTGAAGCGAAAAGGTTTAGCAACATAGTGCGTCATTCCGTTATCTTTTTTAACGTTGTTATAAGCACTAACAACAATAATCGGGATTTGGTTGCCTTGATTTCGTAATTCGTTGAGTACTGTCCAACCATCTTTAACAGGAAGTCCCAAGTCAAGGAGAAGTAAATCAAAATTGTTATTTTGTATCATCGACAAAGCTTCTTCTCCATTGGTGGCAACTGCTGTATTAAATCCATTCTTTCGTAAACCTTTCTCGATAAAAGAAGCAATACGAGACTCATCTTCTGCAATGAGAATATTACTCATAAACTTGCTTAAAAATATACATCATAAATATTTTCATTAAAACATTGAAAACATCGCATTTTAGATCGTAAAGAAGAGTCAGTAAGCAACAATCAGGAATAAATTCACTACTGGCTACTTGCGGGGTAAAACAATTGTAAAAGTAGAACCTTCGCCCAAACGACTATAAAGTTCTATGCGACCGTTGTGAGTTTGAGCGATCGCTGATACAATAGATAAACCCAAACCTGCTCCTTGATTACTATTTTTACTATTACTAGAGCGAGTAAATCTTCTAAAGATGCTTTTCTGGTCTTGGGGAGGAACACCAATCCCTGTATCTCTGATCCAAAGACGAATATCCTGGTTATCTATAGCTGAACCAATAGCAATGGTATCCGTATTGTTAGTGTACTGTACTGCGTTTTGAGCTAGATTCATCATAGCTTGAATGATGCGTTGACGGTCAATGGTAACTATTCCTTTTCCTTGACGATCTAATTGCCATTCGCGTTTTCCTAAAACTTGCATTTTGCAATACATTTCTTGAGTAAGCTCATTTAAATCCACTGGTTTCAAAATCAGAAAATCTCTTCTTTCTGCTTTAGCAAGCAATAGTAAATCTTCGACAAAGCGTCCCATACGTTCTAATTCATCAAGGACTATTGGCATGGTTTCAGCTATTTCTTCAGGGTCGCTGTATTGTAATAATTCTAAGTGACCGCTAATAATTGTGATGGGGGTTCTGAGTTCGTGGCTAGCATCGTTAAGAAATTGTCGCTGAGATTGAAAAGCTGTTTCTAAACGATTCATCATATTATTAAAAGTTTTAGCTAATTCTGCCATTTCCCCTTGACCTTTGATGGGAATTCGTTTGTTGAGTTCAGTTTCACTGATTGTATTGGCGGTATTAATTAAAGTCCGAACAGGTTTTAAAACCCTTCCTGCGATACCCCAAGCGAAAATTACAGCCAGTATAAAAGCTGCTAACAATACTTCTATAACAATGTAAATTGCTGCCAGAACTTCTCTTCTCTCTCCTTCAGGGATATTCGCCACAATTAAAACTCCCCGAACTTCGCCCTCTATTTCCACTGGTTTGGCTTTGTAAATAATATCTCCTACCTCAGCATCTTTAATCAGATTTTTGCCTTGAATAATTTCTGTGGTTTGGGCTAGTCTGAGAATTAGAGGAGAGTCATAGGAAATTGTTTGCGGAAGACTCACAGGACTAGACCGATAGAATTGACCGTCAATAGTAGTAATCAAGAAAGTTTTATCCGCAGGAATCTTATTTTGTAAGAAGCGATCAAAAATAATTGCCATGTCTCCTTCTGTATCTTCGTTCAGGAACTGCTCAAAGATTTCAATTTCTTCTAATAGGTCTTCTCTGACTCTGCGATCTACTTGAATAACTGCTAATCTAGTAAAAATAGGAATTGAAAAGCCTACTAATACGGCACTCAAGCCTACATACCAAGCAAAAATACGGGTTCTTGCTTCCCAGAATAGACCGTATTGTTCGACCCACTTTTTTGTTAAGAATTTTCTCATCTAAACTTCATCTGAATTCACAGAAGCCTCATAACTATCTTATTGCAGAGTTGAATACTGTTAATTAATCCGCAGAAAAAATAGGAGTATTATCCATGAGGCTGATAGTGTATTCTCACGATGCCTTTGGTTTAGGAAATATTCGACGTATGTTGGCAATTTGTCAACATCTCTTGGTTACTATACCCGAAGTATCTATCTTAGTTTTATCTGGTTCGCCAGCAATCCATAATTTTAAGATTCCCGCCAGACTAGATTACATTAAGTTACCTTGTTTAGGTCGCGATCGCAATGGTAAGTTAGCAGCTAAATATTTGACTTCTGATATTCAAGAAACTGTTGAACTACGTTCTAATTTAATCAAGACAGCAATTCTCAATTTTAAGCCAGATTTGATTTTAGTAGATAAAAAGCCTTATGGGTTATTAAAAGAGTTAAAACCAGCTTTAGATATCTTGAAAGCTCGTTCTCCTCAAACTAAATTAGTTTTGCTATTGAGAGATATTTTAGACAGTCCTCAAAAGACTATTCAAGAATGGCAACAGCAAGGCTATTATCAAGCAATTCAACATTATTATGACCGTGTTTTGGTAGTAGGAATGTCTGAGGTATTTAACTTAGTTCAAGAATATCAGTTTCCGCAAATTGTCGCTGAAAAAACTAGATTTTGTGGCTACATTAAAAAAACTTGTCTACCCTATTCTACTGCTTTGATTCGTACAGAACTTGGATTAACTGCATCAGAAAAACTGATTGTAGTAACTCCTGGTGGTGGCGAAGATGGCTATTCCTTAATTAAGAGTTATTTATCCGCAATCTCTCAGATAAAAGATCGGCATAGATATAAAACTTTAATTATTTTTGGTAGCGAAATGCCATCAGTTGAGCGAGAAAAGTTATCTCAAATAATTGAGGATCGTTCTAGTATCATTACTTTAGATTTTACTGACCGCTTGATGAGTTATATGCAAGCTGCCAATGTCATAGTTTCTATGGCAGGTTATAACACTATTACTGAGATACTTTCTTTAGGTAAGAAAGCGTTAGTTATTCCTCGTTGTAAGCCATCTCACGAACAGATAATTCGCGCTTCGAGAATGCATAAATTAGGTTTATTAACTGCAATCGATCCTAATAGTATAATTACCGATAATTTAGCTGAAGCAATTAACAAGCGTTTAAATAATAGTCATCAAGTTTCGGCAATTCTTAATTTTGATGGATTGTTAAATATCCAACAGGAAATCATAAGCTTGTTATCAAAGGAGCAAATTTTTTTATCAACAGAACAACCTTTTAGCTTGGTTACTAATGAAGATAGACTAGATTCTTACCCTTTTTCAATTGCAATTTAGAAGCTAGATAATTGTCTACAAATGCCTTGACGATCATTCTGAGGGGTAATTCCCAACTTGCTCACAGAATGTTGCCCGCCTGAAGGCTGAGGTTTCTTTAGACTAAGATTGCATCGCTAAACACAAACGAACATAAATTGTTTTTTATGTTTAATTATCATTTATCTAAAAAGCGACTTTGACTTAATTATTAATTAAAAATATGCCAAAATTAATGTTTTATTGTCAACATATTCTGGGAATGGGTCATCTCATTCGTAGTATTGAAATCGTTAAAGGATTAATTCCTGATTTTCAAATTTGCTTTATTAATGGCGGACAAGTTATTGAAGAATTTAAATTTCCTGAAGGAATAGAAGTAATTAATATTCCTGCGGTAAAAACTGATTCTGAATTTAATGAACTGAAGCCAGTTGATGATGATTTTACAATGGAGGAATTAGAAATAATCAGAAGAGATATCTTATTGTATACCTGCGAACGCTTTAAACCAGATATTCTCGTCATTGAGTTATTTCCTTTCGGTAGAAAACGCTTTTCTTTTGAATTAATTCCTTTAATAGAAAAAGCGAAAAGTATGGGAACAAAGATTGTTTCTAGCGTTAGAGACATTATAGTTACAAAGCAAAATCAACAGCGTTACGAAGAAAAGGTTTGTCGTTTGATTAATCAGTATTTTGATATGCTATTGATTCATGGCGATCCTAATTTTGTCAAACTCAATCTTAGTTTTTCTCGCGTTGATGATGTAGTTTGTCCCGTGCATTACACGGGTTATGTAGTGCAACCTTTACCTGAAAGTAATAGCTCCTTACAGCTTAAAAAACCACTAATATTAGTTAGTGTTGGTGGAGGAAGATTTGGACACGACTTATTGGAATGTGTAGCCAAAACAGCATCGATATTAAAAGACAAAATTCCCCATCAAATTCAAGTTTTTACTGGGCCATTTAGTCCTGATGCAGTGTATCAAAAGCTGCAAACAATAACGAGTAATCAAGACAATATTAACGTCGAACGCTACACTCCTAATTTGCTTCATTATATGCAACAAGCAGAACTATCTATTGGGATGTCTGGTTACAACACCACCATGAATATTTTGACTACTGGTGTTAAAGCGATGATGATGGCATTTCAAGGAAATAACGATAAAGAACAAGAAACTCGCGTCAAAAAATTAGACAATTTTGGTAGAGTCAAAATGATTCACCAACAAGATTTAGAACCAGAAAAATTTGCTCGGCAAATTATCGATTACCTACAACAAAAACCTACTAAATTAAAACTCGATCTCAATGGAGTTAGCAACACAGCTTATTACTTGAAGCAGTTAGTAAGTAAACAAGTTATGTCAGTTTAAGAAAAGTATCAGGGATTAATTAATAATTAGCCATACTCAATAGTTTTAATTTCTGCGATCGATATAGTTAATATCATAATCATAATTAGTTATGTCTATAGGTAAGATTTTTTTTTAACTATAAGCGCCAAAAAATAGATTATAAATTAATGAAAATTTTCTCATAAAAAATTCAAAAATGATTGATTTAATAAATTTAAATTAATCCCAACGAGAAAATCAATCAAATTCTAAAATACTTACCATTTGTTCAACAATTAGCAATTAACCATTAACAGAAAATAAAGGAGAAAACAATGAGAGTATGTGTAATTGGAACAGGATATGTCGGCTTAGTAACAGGAGTTTGTTTAGCTCATATCGGTCATGATGTTATTTGTGTAGACAACAACGAAGCCAAAGTAAAAGTAATGCAGTCGGGGACATCTCCAATTTACGAACCTGGTTTATCGGAAATCATGCAGTCAGCGATGAGCAAGGGTAATCTAGAATTTACCACTAATGTTAGTACTGCGATCGCAAATAGTCAAATTTTATTTATTGCTGTAGGAACACCTGCTTTACCTACAGGAGAAAGCGACACTCGTTATGTAGAAGCAGTAGCACGCTCAATTGGATTCGCGATTAATGGTGAATACAAAGTAATTGTGAATAAATCCACTGTTCCTATTGGCTCTGGTGATTGGGTACGTCAAATTATTAACAGTGAAATCGAGCAAAGAAATCTCGATACAACACCTCAATTTGATGTAGTTAGTAATCCCGAATTTCTCAGAGAAGGTTCAGCCATTTACGACACCTTTAACCCCGATAGAATTGTCCTTGGTGGCAATAGTTCCGAAGCACTTTCTTTAATGAAAGAACTTTATCAACCCATAGTTGAAAGAGCTATCCCTGCTAATGATGCCATTGGAAAATTATCTGCGGAAACTGTTCCTGTAGTAACCACCGATTTAAACTCCGCAGAAACCATTAAATACGCAGCTAACTCTTTCCTCGCTACTAAAATTAGCTTTATCAACGAACTAGCTAATATCTGCGGGAGAGTAGGCGCAGATGTGGTTCAAGTTGCTCAAGGTATTGGTTTAGATTCCCGCATTGGTAATAAGTTCTTACAAGCTGGTATTGGTTGGGGAGGCTCTTGTTTCCCTAAAGATGTCTCTGCACTGATTCATACTGCCGATGACTATGGCTACGATGCTCAACTATTAAAAGCCACAGTTAGAGTTAATACCACTCAACGCTTATTAGCAGTCGAAAAATTACAGCAAGTGCTGAAAATCCTGAAAGGCAAAACTGTTGGTTTACTAGGGCTTACCTTTAAACCAGACACCGACGATCTTCGCGACGCACCAGCCATTAACCTCATTGAAGAATTAAATCGCCTTGGTGCAAAGGTTAAAGCTTACGATCCTTTAATTCAATCTCCAGAACATCACTCTATTCTTTCCACTGTCGATCTTGAAACAACTCCTGACGGTTTAGTTAATGGTTGTGACGCTTTAGTACTGGTAACAAATTGGCAAGAGTTTGCTAACTGGGACTATGTTCAGCTAGCAAAACAGATGAATACTCCGATAATGATTGACGGACGTAATTATCTTGATGCGAATGTTTTAGCTGCTGCTGGTTTCTACTATATTGGAATCGGTCGTCCTACTGCTGGCAATAGTCTAGTTACTAAAAGATTGCAACATAATTCTCTAAGTATAGATAACAAAGTTGCTTGAGTAGCCTAAAATAGGGTGGGATACTCCTCACCCTAGCTATCTATCTTTTATTACTAAAATTATTTGATTTTGTATCACAAGTCAAGCCTAATCTCTCTTCTAATAATTAATCGACTTCTTCTGGGACAAACCAAAGTTCTTAATTGTGGCTAAGAAACCAAATTTTTTCAATCGAACCACTAAAATAAAGATAAAATTACTAAAAACAATTTCAACAACCTTTCCTGCTTGGTCGATTCTATTATTATTATCAACAAGCGTTAGTGCTGAATCTCCATCTTTTCAAGAAGAATTAAGCCAAACTCAGCCACAAGTAGCTGACATGGGAGAAGTCACTCCAGTTCATCAGTTATTAGATGTGCCACCCTCAGACTGGAAATCCCAGGCGTTCCAAGCACTTAGCGATCGCACCTTATGTTTGGGAGAGAATTATCAACCTGATGAGCGATTATTAACTCGCTATGAATTTGCTGCTGGTTTGCAAGTATGCCTCGACCAAATTAATCAAAAGTATTTGTCAGATGATACTTCTTTAAGCGAAGCAAATCAGGCTCTTGTAGCACGTTTCCGACAAGAGTTTGCTCAGGAACTAGCAACTTTACGCGATCGCACAGATAATTTAGAAACTCGCACTGCACAGTTGGAAGACCAAAGATTTTCCACCACAACTAAACTCAACGGAGAAGTCTTGTTTCAACTGGGAGATAGCTTTAGTGGAGATGACCAATCTCAGCTATTTACTGGCTATCGGGCGCGACTCAATTTTGATACGAGCTTTTTTGGCGAAGATCGACTGAGGATTCGCCTGGGAGCAAGAAATACTGGAGAACTAGAAGAAGTAGAAGATACCTTTATGGTGCGCTTGGGTGTGGATGGGGAGAGCGATAACGAAATCGAGACAGAACTATCTTATGATTTTGCTGTGGGGGAAAGGATTCAGGTCGTAACAGGTATTAGCAGTGTTGGCGCAGATGATGTTGCTGAGGTCTTAAATCCACTATCGAGTAGCGGTCAAGGTGCAGTTTCTCGCTTTGCACGGAGAAATCCCTCAACTCTGAGAGGTCCTGGGGGTTCGGGAGCAGGAATTCAATATGAGTTCAGTGATTCAGTTCAGGTTGCGGTAGGATACTTTGTGGATAGTGATGATGCTGCTGCTGCTTCTGGAGAAAGGGGACTGTTTGGTGGTTCCTACAGCGCGGTAGCACAGTTACTAATTGAACCAATAGATGATTTAGAATTTGCCTTTACCTATACCCGTACCTACTATCGAGAGGATGATGTGAGGCTTATGGGGGCTACAGGTAGTGAAAACGCTAACGAACCTTTTGGCGAAGATGCTACCTCCGCTAATGGTTTCGGCTTTCAGGCTAATTGGGAATTGAGCGATCGCTTTGGAGTAGGAGGATGGTTTGGCTATACTGATGCCAATCAAGAAACTGGCAATCAATCAGCAACTATACTCAATGGTGCCGTAATCTTTAATTTTCCCGATCTAGGGGCAGAAGGCAATGAGGGAGGCATTATTATAGGCGTACCGCCAATTGTGACTCAGAACGACGATTCAGAAAGAGAAGACGAGCGAACCTCTTTACACATAGAAGCCATATACAGGATTCAACTCAACGACCAGACTATTATTACTCCTGGGGTGTTCGTAATTACCCAACCCGATCATAGCGACCGCGATCCGATATGGGTAGGAACTATTAGAACTCAATTCAGATTTTAAAAACGCTACGCGATTAGCTTTCTTGCTATTAGCAAGATTGGCACAGTGAGGGCAATTTTACCCACCACGTAGCCCTATTCCACTTAAATAAAGAAGTGGAGGAATTAAACAAAGCTTGCAGCAAGCGAGCTTAAAGCTTATAGCTGGTTAAAAGTTTTTAGTTCTGAACCCCCGCCATTTTCCTGCCTCGTGTTTATGAAAATTTTCTCACAAAAGCTTCATACAGAGTTAATCAGAAAGCAATAACTTAATTAACGTAAAGTATTGTAATAACCAATAACACCAATCCTGCTTTCAAGTTGATAACAGATGTTGCCATTATGAGATTATGAAAAAATCCGCTTTTAGAAAAGAAAAAAAACCCAATACATTAAGTCAAGCAATGCCTGGGCTAAGGCGGATATTCAAGGAATTTTGGCCACAGATTCGTCAACAAAAACTGCTGTTAAGTGTTTCTTGTATAGGGCTAATTGTGGAAGTTGTAGCACAACTTTTACGTCCCTGGCCTTTAAAGTTTATTTTTGATTATGTCATCTTACACGATACTGGCGCGCTTGCTTTAGAATTCCCGATGTTGGCAAATTCTAACCCAATGATGCTGCTATTTATATTTTCTCTAGCCATTGTGGGAGTTTCGGGATTAAGGGCTGCTGCTGCTTATGTCAGTTTAGTAACTATGTCCCTGGCAGCTTCTCGTATTGTAGCTGAGATTCGTGCTGGACTATATGCTCACTTGCAAAGACTTTCTCTTTCATTCTACTACACAGTTAAAAGTGGCGATCTAATTACCCGCATCACCAGTGATATCGACCGCCTACGAAACGTTACCGTAACGGGGATTTTTCCACTGATTGTCAATGTACTAACCCTAGTTGGTATGGTGGGCTTAATGTTTTGGTTAAATTGGGAATTGGCTCTGATTGGGCTGGCGGTATTTCCTTTGTTTCTGTTGTCAAGTGTCAAAATTACCAAGCGGATTCACAAGGTATCCCGTAAGCAGCGTAAGCAAGAAGGAGCAATGGCTGCTACCGCAGCAGAGGCAATTGGCGCAATTAAAGTTGTCCAGGCACTTTCTTTAGAAGGTATGTTACAGGGTATGTTTGCTACTCCCAACCGCGAAAGTTTGGCAGATAGTGCGCGTACCCAACAATTATCGGCTAGCCTACAGCGAACCATCGAAATTTTAGTTGCGATCGCTACTGCCTTAGTTATGTGGCGTGGAGTTAGGTTAGTGCTAGGAGGTTCGGTTACCCCTGGAGACTTGCTGGTGTTTGTTAACTACCTCAAGTCGGCTTTTAAACCTACTCGTCAGTTAGCCAAGCACGTAGCTAATATCTCTAAAGCAACTGCTTCAGGAGAACGAATTATCGATCTGCTAGATGTAGTTCCCGCTATTAGAGATACAAGGGGGGCGATCGAAGCACCATTATTCAACGGAGACGTTAAGTTTAATCGAGTTTCCTTTGCTTACGACTCGGATAAACCAATCCTCAAAAACTTGAGCTTTGATGTTAAAGCAGGTCAAAAAGTTGCTTTGGTTGGGCCATCAGGAGGTGGTAAGTCAACTTTAGTCAGCTTGTTACTAAGACTGTATGACCCCTTAGAAGGTCAAATCTTGATTGATGGTCGGGATTTGCGCCAATACAAACTAGAGTCCTTGCGCCGTCAAATCTCAATCGTGCTTCAAGACAGTGTACTCTTTGGAGTAAGCGTTCGCGACAACATTGCTTATGGAGCATTAGGCGCAACCGATAGAGAAATTAAAGCTGCTGCCCGTTTAGCTAACGCTCACGACTTTATCCTGGCACTACCCCAAGGCTACGATACCAAACTGAGTGAGAGGGGTTCGACTCTTTCTGGGGGACAACGCCAGCGAATTGCGATCGCCCGCGCAGCAGTCCGCAAAGCCCCCATTGTCATTCTAGATGAACCTACTGTGGGTTTGGACAATAAGAGCGAACAAACTGTAACAGAAGCCTTAGATCGCTTAACCGCTAACTGCACCACCTTTCTGATTACCCATGATTTAAGAACCTCAAAGAATGCCGACCAAATTTGCTACATCGAAAACGGTAGGGTTTTGGAACTAGGTAATCATTCGGGATTAATGGCACTAGGGAAAAGATACGCAGCACTCTATCAGTTACAAAGTGCAGTGGATACAAAGTGCTGGGAAACATGCTCCTGTATTCCAACAGAATTGCCTCCTCAGCAACAGAGAACCAAGAACTAAAAATTAAGACGTTGGTTAATCAAGGTCTGATTTTTAAACTTTTCATGCTGAATAAATTAAAAGAGCTTAAAGCAAGCGAGCTATATGCGTAGCGGTATCCGTGATAGACGAGCCGAAATGCTTTATACGTCATACATTACCAACGCCAAAATTAAGAGCTAAGAATTAAGAGCTAGAAAATATTTCCTGTCTTTATTACTTAAGAATTGCACCTTATTACATTATGAGTAACTCACAAGTCACTATTGTGGTTGTCCCGCGAGAGCGTTATCAGTTTGCTCGCGAGTCCCTAGAAAGTCTTTATGAAAATACTGCTTTCGGTTTTGATTTAGTATATGTGGATAACAATTCCCCAACTCAATTACGACGATACTTAGAAACTCAAGCTGACTTAAAAGGTTTTAAACTGGTTCGCTCAGAGCATTATCTTTCACCCAATCAGGCTCGGAATTTTGGCTTGCGTAACGTCAACAGTAAATATGTAGTTTTTGTTGATAATGATGTTGTTTTTGCCCCTAACTGGCTAACCGCCCTGGTTGACTGTACTGAAGCAACGGGAGCTACCGTAGTTGGTTCTCTGGTGTGTCAATACCAACCCTTCCACGAAATAGTTCACTGTGCGGGTGGAGAATATATGTCGGCGGAGGAATACGCCGAATTCGCTCAAGGAAAACCTCATCCAAGCGATCGCGATCGGTGGCAAATTAACGAAAAAACTCCCTATCAAAATCAGCGAGTCGAGGTAGTACGCGATCGCCTACACCGCGAACCCACTGGTTTTGTTGAGTTTCATGCCATGTTAGTGAGAACAGAAATTTTTGAGCAGATTGGGATGCTGGATGAGGAGTTTCCCTGCACCAAAGAATATCTTGATTTTTGCATGAGCGTTACTAGGGCTGGTGGGACAGTTTACCTAGAACCATCATCCGTAGTTACGTTTCTCACCCATCCTCCTGCACCAGCTTTACAGTGGTCAGATTTGCCTTACTTTATGTTGCGCTGGAGCGATGCTTGGGAGCTTAGTAACTTGCTTCACTTCCAGCAAAAGTGGAACTTGGTTGAAAGTAAATACTTCCAAAGACGCTATAAAAAGCTAGGTATCAGACGACAAAAAGCCTTCATCGACCCTTTAATGACTAAATTTACTTTTTTAGGCAATGAAAGACATAAATGGCTCAAAAAAAGCTTAATAAAGCTAGAAAAAAGACTGAACCGCTATGTAACTAATCGTTATCAGCGTTTAACAGGCGATCTCTCCCAAGCCAACTCTCCATTGAAAGGAGAAAACAAATCTGTTCCCATACAGACAACTTAAGTGAGAAAGGATGAAGTAGGGAGTAGAGTAATTAACCACGAGCCATATTATCCCGCCTGACGGGACGAACAACGAGCAACCAACAACGAACAACTAACCATTAACAAAAATAAGGAGAACATAATGCTTTACAGAGAATTTGGTAAAACTGGAATGAACGTTTCTACAATTGGGATGGGAACTTGGAACATTAGCAACCAGTGGGGAAAAGTAGACGAAGAAACTGCCCTAGCAACTGTCCGCGCTGCGGTAGATAGCGGAATTAACCTGTTTGATACAGCCGAGTCTTATGGTGTACCCAATGGTTTATCAGAAGAACGTTTAGGTAAAGCCCTTCAAGGAATACGCGATCGCGTTCATCTAGTAACTAAAATTGGTCGTTGGGGTAGACGTACTGGTCAGATGGTTCCCATGACTACTGTAGACATGGTTCGTTTATGTACTTTTGCTTGTCTTTTCCGTCTCAAAACTGACTGGGTTGACATCATGCTTTGTCACGAAGGCAAAATTGAAGACCCCAGTGTCTACTTAGAAGGGTTTGAACAACTCAAAGAACAAGGTTATATTCGCGCCTACGGTATCTCAACCGATCGCCTCGATGTCCTCAAGCGATTTAATGCCAACAACACCTGTAGCGTGGTAGAAGTTGAATATTCTCTACTCAATCGCGCACCAGAGTCAGAATTTCTGCCCTACTGTCAGGAACACGACATCGCTGTATTAGTACGTGGTCCTCTAGGTAAAGGTTTACTATCTGGTAAGTATGCCCCTGGTACTGTCTTTACTGATAGTGTTCGCTCCGAATGGTATGCCGATGATAAGAAAAAAGCCAAGCTGGAGCGCAAACTAGCAAAAGTAGAAAAACTTAAATCTGTTATGCAGCCAGGAGAAGAAATGGTGACGGCAGCTATCCACTACGTTACTTCTCACCCAGTACAACCCGTTGCCATTCCTGGTGCAAAATCACCAGCCCAAGCGATCGTTAATGCCAAAGCAGGAGACGCGCTGCTATCAGAAGAAAAACGTCAAGAATTAGTACGTTTGACTAAAACGGAGAAAACTGCTGTTGCAGGTTAAGGAAGAGGTAAAGGGGACTAGAGGAAACTGAGGAGCTTTAGGTGCAGAGGAGATAATTAATACCTATTACCTATCTCAACTAAATAGTTTATAGCATGACTGCTTTAGAGGAATTAATCATGAAAAAGATTATGTTTTACTGCCAGTATTTGGCAGGTATGGGTCATTTGGTAAGGAGTACGGAAATTATTCGTAGTTTGGTCAAAGATTTTGAAGTTTGCCTCATTAATGGCGGTCAATTAGTACCAGGGTTTAAATTTCCGCAAGATTCTCAGGTAGTTTATTTACCAGCAGTTTGGGAAGATGGTAACGAACTTAAGCCCGTAGATAGTTCTCTGACCATCGAAGAAGTTAAAGAAAGTCGCAAGCAAAAAATCCTGACCACACTGGAAGAGTTTCAGCCAGACTGCATCATCACCGAATGTTTTCCTTTTAGCAAGCATAAGCTTAAATTTGAGCTAGTTCCGATGCTAAAACAAGCTAGGTCTAGTGAGCAAGAAATAACTATTATCTGTAGCCTACGAGACTTGATTATGACTCAGCCGATGTCAGAAGAGGCTCGCACCAGACGCCAGCAAAAAGTCTGCAAGTTAATTAATAGATACTATGATTTAGTTTTTTTCCACGGTGATTCTAATCTGTTACGCCTAGAAGACTCTTTTCCTTCAGTAGATAACTTAAACTGCGAGGTTTACTATACGGGATATGTCGCCCCCGCCTCAAAAGATAACCTACTACCCCACACCACAAAAGATATTATAGGTTTAAATCAGTCTGAACCGACTATTGTTGCTAGTGTTGGTGGTGGTAGGCACGGTTATCCTTTGCTGGAGGCGGTTATCGCAGCTAGCCCAATCTTGAAAGCTTCTTTACCCCACAAAATTCATTGCTTTGCTGGCCCTTTTATGACCGAATCGGAATTTCAAAAACTGCAACAAGCAGCAGCAGAGCGAGATAATGTAATCGTCCGTCGTTTTACCCCTCGTTTGACTGAATATATGGAAAAAGCCGATCTTTCAGTGAGCTTAGGAGGCTACAACACGGTGATGAACATCCTCAAAACCAAAGTTCGTTCCTTACTGTTACCTTCTCTTAACGAACATCAATCTGACGAACAAAGTATCCGCGCCGAGAAATTAGCAGGATCAGGAATTCTCGATCTTCTGCGCCGTGATGATTTAGAACCTTCGATTCTGGCAGAGAAAATTATTTCCAGCCTCAAAAAAGAAGTACCTCAAAACAGTTTCGAGCTTAATGGAGCAAAAGCAACTTCCCTAAGACTTAAAGAATTACTCCATAGCAAAGTTACAGTTTGATATCTATTAAGTCTAAAGAAAAAGTATTCATGGATTCCGAAGTAGTGAATCATGTGCGTTGATGCACCCTAACTCACAGAGAAGAATCATTATTGAAGTTATCTAATTGATGCGTTCCTTGAATTTGTTTACTTTCAAAAATATTAACAATTCTCTGACGGAACACACCCTACAGATTAAAGACTCAACTACTAATAACGAATCACAAATAACAAGTAACAAATTACTAACAACATGACCTTAACAGAACAACCCAAAGTAACCCTAATTGTTGGCCCTAGAGAACGCTTTAGTTATGCCAGACAATCTTTGGAAAGTATTTATGCAGATACCGAGTATCCTTTCGATTTGGTATATGTTGATGTTTGCTCTCCAAAGCCAATTCGACAGTATTTAGAACAGCAAGCGGTCGAGAAATCTTTTAAGCTTCTGCATACAGATTACTATATTTCTCCCAACCAATCGAGAAATGTCGGGTTGCGCTACGTACTAAACAATATGGATAGCAAATATGTGGTCTTTATTGAAAATGACGTAGTGGTTAAACGAGGCTGGCTGACAAGAGCAGTTGAGTCTGCCGAAAAGACGGGTGCAGCAGTTGTTGGTCCTCTTACCTGTATCGGTCAACCAGAGCATCAGGTAATTCATAATGCTGGAGGACGTTCTTATATCGAAGAGCAAGAAAAAAACGGCAAAATTAAACGACGCATTCGTCAAAAGGCGTTCTTAACTGGTAGAGCGATCGCTGATGTCCCAGAAGAAATGGGTTTGGTGCAGTGTGATTATGTCGAGTTTCACTGTATGCTGGCACGTACCGCAATTTTTATTCAGACAGGCTTACTGGATGAAGGTATGCTCGCAACGCGGGAACACATTGATTTTTGTTTTATGGTCACAGAAGCGGGGGGCAAAATTTATAGCGATCGCCAATCAATAGTTACTAGCGATACTTTAGGCATTGCCAGTAACAAAACTGGTTTAGAAGCTTGGTTTGGTAAGGTTCAATTGCCTGATTTTAAATGGTCAGATATGTCATATTTTATGTTGCGTTGGAATCATGAATGGGATAAGGGCAGCCTGGATCATCTAAGGCAAAAGTGGAATTTAGCAGAAGATAAATACTTTAAAAAACGCTACAAAGGCTTAGGTAGTCGTCGCCGTGAACTATTGATTGAACCCTTAGTAGACCGTCTCACCTTTGGACGGGGTAATCCTTGGCTAGAAGAAAAGCTAATTGCGATCGAGAAACGGATCAATAGTTACCTATACCAGCGTTATCTCAAAAAAAGAGAGCGAATTTTACAACAGAAAGGAGCAGACGTTGCCTCTTTGGAAACAGAAAGCCTGCGAGCAGTATCTAATAACTCAGTTTTAACCAGTTAAATTAGCTTTTCCACGCTTTCCAAGATTGATAGAGTGGGCATTAAAAAACCATCCCTAAAATGGCAATACTTCAAGGTTAATGCTCACTCGATTTGATTTCGATGCCCAACTACTAATTCCTTCCTGTTTCAGGTTGGAGTGGTAGTGGGCAGTTTTTTTATTGGCGTTTTTTCTATCTTAAATTTTTGGCGTTGCTGATTTAGCGAACGAGTGCGGTCTTGGGGGTTTCCCTCAATGAGCAACTCGTTCAAGACAGGTATGAAACCGATAGTAATACTGTTCGGAGCTTTTGAGCTTCTAAGACGGGGCGTATCCCCATCTCTTGACAATGTAAACTCTTGGGGAAACACGGCGGTCACACGATGGTCACGGGTCAACCCCAAAGCCAAGAATTGGATATGCTGGGGTCTCCCCAGCATCCCTCTCGCTCAGAATACGCCACCTCCTCAAAAGACAGCCCCGATTCGTCGCTTTAAGCCTCTTGAATATTAATGAAAAAGTAAAATTTTGCGCTTTTCATACCACCATGAGGCAAGACCAAATTTTTTTTATCTCAAATTATTGCTTGCCCTACTGAGAGTATCAAAGCGCGATCGCTTTAATTAGAAACTTCTCATCAATCCTTAACATTTGCTTCATAGTCAAATGACAAACTATTAAATTAATAGATAAATTGTTAACTCAATCATGAGTTTGCTTCGACAGACACCTTGAGTTTCGTTCCTGTTCTTCCAAGATACTATTTTTTTGTTATCAAATTTACTTATAACAATCATCAGATATTAACCATGCCTAAAATTTGTATCACAGCCCTTGAATATCCTCCCGATGTTGGTGGTGTTGGCGAGTCTGCTAGTCGAATTGCTAAAATGTTGATTGGTTTAGGCTACGAAGTCCACGTAGCAGTGTTTAGAGCAATTTTTAGACGGGAAAAACAAGAAGCAGAAGATGGTCAGTTTCATCGTAGTTACCAAGAAACGAGCCAACAGGATGGAGTTACGGTACACCGACTTCACCCAGCAGTTCGTTCCCTAATTGGAAAAGAACAGGATTATCTCTGGGATATTTATAATCAACTCAAAAGCTTGCAGCAACAGTATGAGTTTGACTTGTTCCATGCTTTTTTTATTAACGAGATGGGATTTCTCACCACTATGCTCGCTAAAGAATGCGATCGCCCTGTCATTAATAGCATACGCGGAGCAGATTTACACAAGCATATTTTTGATTCCAAGCAACACGGACATATCTGCTGGACTTTAGCCAATTCTGACTGGACAACTTTTGTGAGCCGAGATTTAATGAAGCGGGCGCGGGTATTAGTTCCCGAAATTAAAACTCGATCTACAGCCTTCTGGAATTCAATTAACCTCATTGATTTCGAGCAACTACCAACACCACCCCTAGCAGATCGTCTTCAAGGAACTGTAATTAGCTCGGTGGGTAACTTCCGCGACAAAAAAGGATTAGAATATCTGATGGATGCCTGTGGAGAACTAGACCAAGAAACAACTATCACTCTGCTACTGGTGGGTAATTTTGTCGAGAAAGAGAGAATTTATTGGGAACAAGAACTAGCAAGTAGCGGTATTGCGGACAAGATTGTTATTACAGGAAAAATCAGTCGAGACGAAGCACTGGCTTATTTACCTTACACAGATATTTTCGCGATCCCCTCTCTGAATGATGGTTGTCCTAATGCTTTATTAGAAGCCATGCTTGCAGGTAAAGCGATTGTTGGGACTAACGTTGATGCTATCGGTGAAATTATCGAAGATGAAGTTGATGGTTTGTTAGTCAATACTGCTTCTAGCAAAGAACTAACTACCGCCCTGCGAAGGTTTATTAATCAACCGCAACTGCAAAAACAGTTTGGTCTAGCTGCTCAAGCTAAAGTGCGATCGCAACTTGCTCCTTCGATAGAACAAAAAAACTGGCAATCGATCTATCAACAGCTATTAGGTTCATCGAAGGTTTTAGAAAAGATGGCTGTTTAGCAGAATTTATGACATAAATAAATCAGAACTCAAAGCCCATAATTGTGGACTTTTGTTTGTATCGACGCAGTGTGTTGTTTCTCTTTTAATCAATGTTTTACTTGCTATCTCCGTCCGTCTAGGATTCTGCGTCGCTTGGGGTTTCCCCAGGCTCGCAATACAAGCTGTTGAGGAAACCTTAGAATTTGCTACCTTCAAGGGCAGTGTGATTGGATATGAGTAATAGAGACTTCAGCA
Source organism: Hyella patelloides LEGE 07179 (assembly GCF_900659865.1). GTDB lineage: Bacteria > Cyanobacteriota > Cyanobacteriia > Cyanobacteriales > Xenococcaceae > Hyella > Hyella patelloides. The sequence goes on along the minus strand of NZ_LR213862.1, from coordinate 1,321 downwards.
TCCCTCACACTCAAAAGTTACGTACTTGCATTTATGTCGGACGTGGCGGAGTAATCTGTGACTCTATCTCAAAAGTTTTTTTCATGAAAAAACCACAAGTTACAATTATTGTTGTCCCGCGAGAACGTTTTAGCTATACTCGCGCCTCTCTTGAAAGTATTTACAATAATACCCGTCAGCCATTCTCTTTAGTTTATGTTGATGGCAATTCTCCCAAAAATGTTCAAGAGTATTTAAAGCAAAAATCTCAAGAAAATAACTTTCGGCTAATTCGTACCGAACATTATCTTAGTCCCAATAAAGCACGCAATCTGGCACTGGCTGCGGTGAATACTGAATACACAGTTTTTATTGATAATGATGTTTGCGTCGAATCAGGCTGGCTAGAAAAATTAATGAACTGCGCTCAAGAAACAGACGCAACTGTAGTTTGTCCTTTGGTTTGTATCGATCGGGAACTGACCCCATCACGTCCGACATATGCGGAGCGGTATCCTTTAGGGCAAGCATCTGGGGAGACCCCAGATGACGCGGACTCCTCGAAGGGCGGAGCTTGTATCCCCCATCAAGAAAGTCATTCAAAAGTTCATTTAGCAGGAGGGGAAGCGAGAATTTATATCGAGATCAGAAAAGAAGGAACTTATCAAAAAATTCGCGAAAAATACTATTTTACAAATCTTCCTGTTGCTGAAGTTAAAGACCAATTGCAGCGCAGAGAGTGTGAACTTGCTCAGTTTCACGCTATGTTAGTTCGCACTGATATTTTTGAAATCGTTGGAAAATTGGATGAAAAATTACTGAGTACTAAAGAAGATGTTGATTTTTGTTTAACAGTACTTAATGCTAGAAAAGAGATCTATTGTGAACCTGATTCGGTAGTTACTTATGTCCCCGCGAAGAATCTAGCGTTATCTGATATTCCTTATTTTCAATTACGCTGGAGCGATGCTTGGGAGTTATCCAGCATCAAACACTTTAGAAAAAAATGGGACATAACTGAGGAAGATAAATATTTCAAAAAACGCCATAAAAATTTAGGATACCGCCGTCATAAAACTTTATTACATCCTATAGTTAAACAACTCTCTTTTGGTGGTTATGCTACTTGGCTGGAAACACTGTTAGTTGCGGGAGAAAGAAAAATCAATCGATATATCAGCGATCGCTTTTCCGTAAACAGTTATTAGTGAAAACTTATCAGTTGTTTTCCCATAATTAGTTTATTGTTTACAGCTTCAAATTACGGGGCGTACAAGCCCCTCACCAATTAAGCTCATTCCAAGTTACCTATGGCGTGGGATTTCGCATCGATCGATCAAAA
>NZ_LR213861.1 GCF_900659865.1 Hyella patelloides LEGE 07179 | reverse complement strand
CGAACAAGAAATACAAACAAAAAAAGATATTTTATCTCACATATCAACATTACTAGCTCAAAATATTTTAGATGAGGAAACTGCTAATATACGCCGTTATAAAATACAAACTGAAATATCTACTCTCGAAAATAAAATTAATCAACTACCACCAGAAAACTTAAAAGCGATCGCTAGTACTGTATCTTTACCTCAATTTTGGTTTGATTTGTCTGAAGCAGAAAGAAGATTTTATTTTCGTGAATTTATTAAACAAGTTGAAATTATTCGTTTAGAAAATAGCATTTGGGATTTGCAATTAGTGTTTATTTTTTAAGCTGCATAACCTCAGTTCGACAAAAACATAAATTTTTAGCCTTTCTACGAGATAATGATAATTTCAGCTTACCAAAGAATCGGGCTTTGAGCCTCCGTCGAACTCACGTTGTATAATATTTTCTCGATTGATAAACGGTTTTTTACTAAATTCTTAATATGCAAATTCTCAACTGTAACGACTTGGTTTTCTTCGTGAACTTATTATTTGTCTAGAAAATCAATAACTTCTTGCCACCAGGTTTCTTGATAATTGAGGGGAAAGCTATTGTGTCCAGCATTTTCAAATATCCAGAGCTTTTTTTTACTTTCTACCGATTCATATAAGTTTAAGCCAAATTTGGGCGGTATTACCTCATCTTTTTCTGCTATTAAAATTGCTACCTTTCCTTTAAAGGATTTTAAATTATTAAGACTATCAAATTTATCTAATAGCAACCAACGAACAGGAAAATACCAATAAATACTTTGTGCTAAATTAGCTAAAGAATCCCAAGGAGTTATTAAAACAATTGCCTCTACTGGTAATGTAGAATCTGCTACGGTAGCAGCAACCACACCACTACCTAAAGACTCTCCCAAAAGATAAATGGGAGTTCCATATTCTCGATCTATACTATTAACTATTTCTCTAGCATCAGCAATAAAAACTGCTTCACTAGGCTTTCCTTTTCTATTTCCGTAACCTGGATATTCTGCTAATAAAACACGATAACCTCTAGCTGTTAAGGCACGAGAGTAATAGGTACGATTATAGGCTGTACCAGCATTACCATGAAAAACAATAATTGTTCCTTTAGGATTTTCTTGGGATTTCGTAGAAATAAACCCACGGTAATCATCATTTTCCACCTGCCAATCTTGTAAACCTTCTGTTTGTAATAATTGTTCAGTAGGTAAACTATTAGTAGGGAAATATAATAATTTCCTTTGAGCAAAAAATAAAGCTATTGTCAAAGATAAATAGATGACTAAAGTAAAAGCAATAAACCTGAATAACATTTAGTTGACTCTTGATGCCGAAAATCCCAAATTAATTCTCAATTACAGCTTATTTCGATTAAAATAGGGTGTTTGCAAATATGGATCTTTAATGTTTGTTAGAAAAAAAATCGACTACTACCCTATAACTATCATTGTACTAATATTCGCCCTCGATTTATTAGTTTTTTTCTTTAGTCCTTCTTGGCTACTAACCCTGTTTTACGGCTTTATAAGCATTTACATCAAAGGTTTTACTTGCTCCTTAAATCATCATCATCAACACTATAAGTTTTTCTCAAAACAGTGGGCAAACCGAGTAATCGAATTTATGATGGGCTTGCAAACTGGCATAGTCGGCGAACTGTGGGTACTACACCATACTTTAGGACATCATCAAAATTATCTCGATCAAAGTAAAGATGAATCTGGTTGGAAGAAAGATAATGGCGAAACCATGAATGTTGTCGAGTACACTATCAATGTTGGTAGTACTGCTTATGCGAGAGGGTTGAGAGTTGGTAAAAAATATCCTCGTGAGCAAAAACGTTTAATTCAAAATATAATAGTTACTCTAGGTGCGATCGCTTTATTTGCCTGGATTAACTGGTACAATGCCCTTATAGTTTTTATCCTTCCCATGCTAATTTTGCTCTACGCTACAGCCTTTGACACTTACAAGCATCATGCTGGACTGGATACAAACGACCCTTATCAAGCAACCTACAATGTAATCGATCCTACTTATAATTGGTTTACCTGTAATTTGGGTTATCATACTGCCCATCATCTTCAATATGGCAAACATTGGGCTGAACTTCCTCAATTACATGAAAAAATAAAAGATCAAATTCCTCAAGAATTTTATAGAGAAGCTGGTTTTCCTTTTCCTCAGATTACTAAGTTAACTACCAAAATTTCTTTGTTATCTAAATCATGGGAACGTTGTTAATTTAAGCTATGAGGTTTGTAGCTATTAGCTATTAAATAGCTTTTAGCTTTTAGCTCTAAGCCCTTCGGGTTCGGGCGCGTTCCTTGGCTGCTGAGACAGCAGCAGGGTCGCCCTCACTTTAAGCTAAAGAAGGGTCGAATTCCCTCTCCCAAAGCGTGAGATTAGTATCTCTTGAGGAGTGCGAGCTTCTTTGAAAGATGCCTAGCTGATAGCTTATGGCTTATGGCTTATAGCTAATTGACATAAATGTCTTTAAGGGGGAAAATGCTGAATTCTATTGCACTCCCTTATTGATTGGTAAAAGAATACCATTGAACCTTACATAACACAGTTGGTTATTATGCTTCGATTTAGTAACGTCTTATTTTTCAAAAGAATGATGTTTAATCCAGTGTTGAGCGATATCAAGACGACGACAAATCCAAACTCGCTCGTGGCTTTGAACATAGTCAATAAAACGAGCTAAAGCTGCAATTCTTCCTGGTTTTCCTGCTAATCTGGCATGAAGTCCTACAGACATCATTTTAGGTGCAGTTTCCCCTTCAGCGTACAAAACATCAAAGGCATCTTTGAGGTAAGTGTAAAAATCATTGCCACTATTAAACCCAGGAGCAACACAATATTTCATATCATTATTATCAAGAGTGTAGGGAATGACTAGATGGGGTTTATTGGCAACTTCTACCCAATAGGGTAAATCGTCATTATAAGCATCAGAATCATATAAAAACCCCCCCTCTTCTGCAATCAGACGGCGAGTGTTCAAACTAGGTGCATAGCGACAATACCATCCTAAAGGGCGATCGCCTGTTAAGTTTTTTAAAGACGCTACTGCTTTGGTAATGTGTTCTCTTTCTTCGGCTTCATCCAGTAAATGATAACCAATCCACCGCCAACCATGACAGCAGATATCATATCCTGCATCGACAATTGCTTGGGCTGCTGCGGGGTTTCTTTCTAATGCTAGTGCTGCGCCAAAAATAGTTACTTTAAGATTTTTGTCGGCAAAAAGACGCATTAAACGCCAAAATCCTGCTCTACTGCCATATTCGTACACAGATTCTACCTGTAAATCCCGCATTCCCTTATCCATAGAAGAGCCAGGAACTTCCCTTAAGTAAATTTCCGAAGTTTCATCACCATCGGGAATCGAATACTCCGAACCTTCTTCATAGTTAAGCACAATCTGTAAAGCTATTTTGGCATCTCCTGGCCATTGAGGATGGGGAGGATTTGCACCGTAACCGATTAAATCTCTGGGATAAGACATAAATGAAGTCTAGGTTGATAAGTTTGGTTGTACTGGTAGATTTTGCTACTAATTTTCAAAATAGCCAGTATTAATTTCTTATTTAGAGTACTTGTATACAACACGCAAAATAAGCTAGGATTTATGATTAAAAGCGATCGCTAAATCTGCAAAAAGCTTCCGTCTCTGTATCGCTCAAACCTTTATAATGTCCTGCCATTAATCTTTACTCATACTTGAAAAGGAATAGTTTACTTTTTCGGATTGCTGGGATAGGTTCGTGGCAATTTTTCACCACGAATCGGGAACTATAAATTTAGATGTTTTATCTTCTTATTACTTATATAAAAACTTAATTAAATGAATGGTGAAGAGTTATTATGGCACTACCAGACTGGAAGAAGAGATTTTAGTCGTACAAATCTCAGCCAAGCAGAAATTATTCAAGCAGATTTACCAGAAATCGATCTTAGTCGTACTGAACTAGATTGGGCAAACTTAAGCGGAACTAACTTAACTCAGGCTAATTTGAATCGTGCTGATTTAATTCATGCCAAGCTCATTAGTGCCAAATTAGCAGGTGCTAGCTTGAAAGCAGCAGATTTGGCTCACTCAGATTTAAGCTGGGTTAATTTGGAAAACGCGATCATGACTCGTATCGATCTAAGCGATGCAAATCTCAAACAAACTAATTTAAGTGGTGCTAATTTAACAGATGCAAATCTCAAAGGAGCTAATTTGAGTGGAGCCAACCTTACTGGAGCAAATCTCAGCCGTGCCGATCTCAGTGATGCTGATTTAACAGGAGTCGATTTGAGTGGAGCAAATCTCAGTCGTGCTGATTTAAGTAATGCTAACTTAGGTGGGGCAGATTTGACTAGAGTTAACTTAAATAAAGCAGATTTAAGCGATAGTAACCTACGTAAAGCAAATTTATACAAAGCTACCCTTAAAGGAGCTAATTTTCGTAATGCAAACCTTCGTGCAGCCAGTCTAACTGGAGCAGTATTAAAAGAGGTTAGTAGTAGTTTAGCTACTATTTCCGAATTAAATCTTCCTGGTGTCAATCAACCAAGTCGAGTAGATTTGCGTTCTGCTAATTTAAGTGGAGCAAATTTGAATGGGGTAAATCTTCAAGATGCCAACCTAAGATTTGCACTGTTGTATAAAACTGATTTACGACAAGCTAGTCTCAAAAGCTCCAGCTTAATTGATGTTTACCTAAGAGGTGCCGATTTGAGAGGTGCTAATCTTCAAAATAGCGTTTTGAGTGATATTAATTTGAAAGGGACAATAATGCCTGATGGAAGTGTGCATCCTTGAGAAGTTTTCCGATAAAGCAATTGGTAAGGCTATTTTGTAATTATTATATCTTCTATTTGAAATGCGATCGCATATTTAAAACTCTCCTAATCCAGATTAATAAGCCTGAAAATCACAAGAATGTAGTGGGAAATAGGTAAAGAAAAAAGAGGGTTACTATAGTACTTTAAAATAGTTTGTTTCTTCTTTTTCTTGAGAAAAAAGCCATGAAAATTCTGCAAATAGTTCCTTCTATATCCTTGGTATATGGAGGTCCCAGTCAAATGGTATTAGGACTGTCTGAGGCTCTTGCTAATCAAGGAATAGAGGTAACATTAGTTACTACCAATTCTAATGGGGATGCGGGACAACCTCCTTTAGATGTGCCTTTGGGGAAGCCTATTAAGCAGCATGGTTATGAAATCATTTATTTTCCTTGCTCTCCTTTCAAGCGTTACAAATTTTCTCTCGATCTCTTGCAATGGTTAAGTAATAATGCAGCTAATTATGATTTAGCTCATATTCATGCCTTATTTTCTCCTGTCAGCACTTTTTCCGCTACGGTTGCTAGACAAAAGAAACTTCCTTATGTTTTGCGTCCTTTGGGTACTTTAGATCCCGCAGATTTACAAAAGAAAAAACTGCTTAAAAAACTTTATGGCTCGTTACTGGAAAAACCTAATTTAGCCAGTGCTGCTGCGGTACACTTCACCAGCGAAGAAGAAGCCAAAGTCTCAGAAAGATATGGTACAACTACTAATGATTTAATCATTCCTTTAGGGGTTAAGATTCCTGATAACTTTCCTGCGCCAAAAACTGCGCGGGAACAGTTTGGTATCGATGAGACTGTACCCTTAATTTTATTTATGTCTCGTATCGACCCGAAAAAGGGTTTAGACTTATTGCTTCCTGCTTTAAAAACCTTGCAGAAAGAAGGCTGGCAATTTCATTTTGTGTTAGCGGGAGCAAATCCTCAAGACCCAGTATACGAAAACAGTATTAAAGAGCAAATTACCAATTCACCTTTAGGAGATATCAGCACCATCGCAGGTTTTGTCCAAGGAGAAGCCAAGCTAGCCTTACTTCAAGATGCCAATATTTTTGTATTGCCTTCTTACTACGAAAACTTTGGTATTGCTGTAGCCGAAGCAATGGCGACGCAAACCCCTGTGTTAATATCGAACAAAGTACATATCTGGGAAGCAATTCAAGATGCTGGTGCGGGTTGGATAACCCCTTGTAACCAAGAAAAACTAACCGAGACTTTGCGTAAAACCTTACAAAATTCTCAAGATTGGGAACAAATTGGCAGCAATGCACGTAATTTAGTAAAGGACAAGTATAGCTGGAATGCGATCGCAAAACAACTAATTACCGCTTATTCCCAATTAACTACAAAACAAACTTAAACTAAATTAACTATGTTTCAAAAAATTTTAGCCTTAAGTATTGCCACAGTTGCTCTAGTTATTACTCCCAATGTAGCTGATGCAGAACAAGTGATTATCCAAAGTGGCAGCAGTGGAGCCAGCGCAGAAGGGAGAAATAATTTGGGAGTTAGCGGGGTTAGTCAATCCGCAGAACAAAGAAGAAGCAACTCAAATAATGCTGATAATCCTAACCAAACGATCATTCAACACGGTAATGTAAACAGCAATGCGAGCGGTAAAGACAATAATGTGGTGGGCAATACTAATCAATCCGCACGACAAAATCAATCTCGTTCTTCCCGCGAGCAATCAGCAATTCAAGACGCTTCAGGAAACTATAGCGGAGTTGGGAAAAACAACACTGTTAATGGCAACATTAACCAGTCTAGCGAGCAAAATTAATTCAACAAGCACCTGTTACGGGTTTCAAGAGTAAGAGCAGAAACAATTAAAAATTGTTAACTATTGAGAGTTGGTTATCTTCTTGCTCTTCTTTTCCCAAGCAATTTTCGTTCATCTTGATTCCTTTCCTGACTTCTGACAAAAAAACTTAAATAGACTTATAATTTGATGTTGCAAATGAACTAAAAGCGATCGCTAAATTGGTATAAATAGAACCAAACTTACTACTCTTAAGGTTCTTTTTAAATTAATCGCTCGCTTATCAATTCATAATTAAACCAAATAGAGAAAAAATAATAGAAGCATCGATGAAAGTAACCCAGGAAAAATTGCCAGATAGTCAAATTGGCTTAGAAATCGAAATTTCAGGCGACACTTCTCGCAATACCTATGAAAAAGTAATTAGTCAGCTTGCTCGCTCCAGTAACATTCCTGGGTTTCGTAAAGGTAAAGTTCCCCGTCCTGTGCTGCTACAAAGAATGGGAACACAACGCATCAAAGCAGCAGCCCTAGAAGAAATTATTCAAACCAGTTTGGCAGATGCACTAAAACAAGAAGACATTAATGCTTTGGGTAACTATACCCTGCGTTCTAGTTTCGATGAATTAGTTCAACAATACGAACCAGGAGAAACTTTAGTGTTTTCGGCTGCCGTTGATGTTGTCCCATCTCCCGAACTAGGAGACTATCAAAATCTGAGCGTCAAAGCAGAAGAATCCCAATACGAATCTCAGGAGTTGTCAGACTATCTGGAGCAACTGCGTAACCAACAAGCAGATGTAGTTCCCGTGGAAAACCGTGCAGCAGAGTCAGGAGATATTGCTATTGTTGATTTTGCAGGAAAACTGACAGAGGGGGAAGCAGCAGGAACAGAAATTGAAGGTGGTACTGCGACGGACTTTCAAGTAGAGTTAGTAGAAGGCAAATTAATCCCTGGCATGATAGAAGGGATTATTGGTATGAAACCAGAAGAAACTAAAGAAGTTGCTGTTACTTTCCCTGAAGATTACCCCAAAGAAGAATTAGCAGGACAACCCGCAGATTTTAGTATTACTCTCAAAGAACTTAAAACCAAAGAATTACCAGAACTCGATGATGACTTTGCAGAAGAAGCAAGTAACGGCGAACATGAAACGTTAGCTGCTTTTAAAGAAAGTTTGGAAAAACAGTTTCAAGAAAAAGCAGACAATGAAACCAAAAATAATATCAATAATGCCCTTATTGAGGTTCTATTAGAACAGTCTCAAGTAGAAATACCAGAGACTATGTTGCAAGAGGAAGTAACTCAGGTATTAACTCAAACCCTGATGCAAATGCAGCAAATGGGACTTGATGTCAAACAGATAGTTAATTCTGATACCGTACCTAGGATGCGAGAAAATGCTCGTCCTGAAGCAATTACTAACTTGAAAAAATCTTTGGTTTTAGCAGAAATCGCTGCCCAAGAAAATCTCAAACCTGACGAATCAGCCATCAAAGATAAAATGGCAGAAATCAGCCAAGAACTTGTCGATCGAGAAATCGACCAAGAAAAGCTCAGAACTATGGTAGAAGAAGACCTCACCACTGAAAATACCCTTGATTGGCTAAGAGAAAAAGCACAAGTAGAACTTCTTCCTCCAGGTTCTTTAGCCGAAGCCGAAGAAGCTGAATCTGAAGAGACAGAAACTGAATCTGAAGGTGCAGAAGCAGAATCAAATCCTGAAACATCTGTATAAATCATAATTAAATAGTTAAGGGAAGCTAAAATTTTTTTGATAGAATCAAATTAACTATTTTCTAGATAAAGATGGCACTCCCTTAACCTTAGTTTCTACATAACTTAAGTCGAAAACAGAATTAAATTTATGTTAAAAAAGCTGAAAACCAAGTGCAGTGAACCTTAAAAGTTTACTATTGCAATCTAAATTACCCTACATCAGAAGTCGCCTTTTTTGGTTATCTCAGTATTTTTTAGCAATCAAATTTCCGAACACACTATCTACTATGGAGATTAAAAACCTTATAATAACTACAGAGTTCGTTGTTGTGTCAAATTAATTGGGTTGTAATATACTACAAGTAGATTTAGTTTAGACTAAGAAGTATTACAGGAAATTTCCCAAAAATCAAAGTTAGTCACTAAGATGTCTTAAAATATATGGTTCAGTCCCTTTCTCCTTACAAAAGTTTGGTTGGTCGCAATCGTCTGGAAGTTTATTCTTTGAGTAACAACCTACCAATGGTTGTCGAACAATCTGGTGTTGGCGAACGAGCCTTTGATATTTATTCTCGATTGTTGAGGGAGCGTATTATTTTCTTAGGTGTTCCCATAGACGACAAAGTTGCCGACTCAGTAGTGGCACAGATGCTATATCTAGAAGCCGAAGACCCTGAGAAAGATATTCAAGTGTATGTCAATTCTCCTGGGGGTTCAGTTTACGCAGGAATGGCAATATATGACACAATGCAACAAATTCAACCCGATGTAGCTACTATTTGCTATGGTATTGCTGCCAGCATGGGAGCATTTCTACTCTCTGGTGGAACAAAAGGAAAAAGAATGGCATTGCCAAGTTCACGAATTATGATTCACCAACCTTTGGGTGGCGCACAAGGGCAAGCGGTGGACATAGAAATCCAGGCAAAAGAAATTCTTTATATTAAAAAGAAACTTAACGAGTTGATTGCCGACCACACTGGTCAACCCTTTGATCGTATTTCTGCCGATACCGAAAGAGATTTTTATATGTCTTCAGAAGAAGCACAAAAATACGGCTTAATTGACCATGTGATTAGCAAACAACCTTCTCCAGTAACCTAATCTCATCTTTAATTACCAGTTTTAAGAGGTGTATATGTCTAAATACGACTCCCATCTAAAATGTTCATTTTGTGGCAAATCTCAGGAGCAAGTACGCAAACTAATAGCGGGACCTGGGGTCTATATTTGTGACGAATGTGTAGAACTATGTAACGAAATTTTAGATGAAGAGTTGATGGAAGAAGGGGCATCAGTCTCCAGTACTAGCTCTACTTCAGAAAGCAGACCTCATAAAAAACGCACTCCCTCTGAAGGGATTTCTTTTCGTGACCTTCCAAAACCCATTGAAATCAAGCAACATCTTGATGAACACGTAATTGGACAAGAAGAGGCGAAAAAAGTTCTTTCAGTGGCAGTTTACAATCACTACAAGCGTCTTAGTTTAGCTGGCAAGGGAAAGATCGAAGATGAAGACTCAGTAGAACTACAAAAGTCTAATGTTTTACTGATTGGTCCTACTGGTTGCGGTAAAACTCTCTTGGCTCAAACCCTAGCCAAAATTTTAGAAGTACCTTTTGCAGTAGCAGATGCTACGACCCTAACTGAAGCTGGTTATGTAGGAGAAGATGTCGAAAATATTCTCTTACGCCTTTTACAAGTAGCAGATTTGGATGTTGAAGAAGCTCAACGAGGTATTATTTACATCGATGAAATAGATAAAATTGCTCGCAAGAGCGAAAATCCCTCGATTACCAGAGATGTTTCAGGAGAAGGGGTACAGCAAGCTTTACTCAAAATGCTAGAAGGGACAGTAGCCAATGTCCCGCCCCAAGGAGGACGCAAACACCCCTATCAAGACTGTATCCAGATTGATACCAGCAATATTCTGTTTATTTGTGGTGGTGCATTTGTTGGTTTGGAAAAGGTAGTCGAACAAAGAGTCGGTAAAACCAATTCGGTAATGGGTTTTGAGATTGACCCTTCCACAGATATCAATCAGCCCAAAGAAGAAAGGTCTGCTGGTTTGCTACAACAGTTACAACCAGATGATATGGTTAAATTTGGTATGATTCCTGAATTTGTGGGTCGTATTCCTGTTATGGCAGCCTTAGAACCACTAGATGAAGAAACCCTAATCGGAATTATTACTAAACCCCGCAACGCTTTAGTCAAGCAGTATCAAAAACTGTTGCGTATGGATAACATTCAACTGGAGTTTGGCGAAGATGCTATTAAAGCCATTGCTCAAGAAGCTTATCGTCGTCGTACTGGTGCAAGAGCTTTAAGGGGTATTATAGAAGAGATTATGTTGGATTTAATGTATGAGTTGCCATCTCGCAAAGATGTCAAAAAATGTACTATCACTAAAGAAATGGTAGAAAAACGCTCTACAGCAGAATTATTAGTTCATCCTGCTTCCTTTAGAACTTCTGAATCTGCTTAAATCATTTATCAGAACAGTATTTATGTCTGGGCAAATAGTATTAGCATATTTCTTAATTGTTTTTGATTAATGAATACAAGCTTAATACAGTTTAAAAAATGATAAATGCTAAAAAGTTTTCTTTCTCTGTGGCTGAAGTTTCCCTGTCCCTTGTGTCAGAGAATAGCAGAAGATACTATTTGTGAATATTGTCAGAAAAAACTAGCCAGTTATCAATTTTCTAATCCTCAGCACAACTGGATTGGCAAGATACCCCTATTTGCTTGGGGAAAGTATGATGGTGAATTGAGTAGGGGCATAGCCAAGTTAAAGTATGATAATCATCCTGAAATTGGTGTTTTATTGGGTAATTGGTTAGGTCAAAGTTGGCTCAAAAATTGTCCTGTTAATTCGCAACAAAAACTAACAGTTTTACCTATTCCTTTATCTCAAAAAAAGTTAAAAACTAGGGGGTTTAATCAAGCAGAATTGATAGCTAAAGACTTCTGTAAAGTTACTAAATATACTTTAGTAACCAAAGGATTAATAAGAATTAAAGATACTAAAGCTATGTTTGGTTTGAATTCTCTACAAAGACAAAACAATATTAAAAATGCCTTTAGAGTAAGTGATACTTGGCAACAAAATCCTCCTAATTCTTCTGTTTTACTCCTTGATGATATCTATACTAGAGGTACAACAGTCAAAGAAGCAGCCAAGGTATTACATCAACATAACATTAAAGTAATTGGTGCGATCGCTGTAGCTAAAACCATGAAAAATTAATGCTTTTAAAACAGCAGTAGCTCGAAAACTCAAACTTTTTGTGAAGCACGCCCGCGTGAATATGCTGATTGGCTTCGCAACATTTCCGCCCACTAAATAGTCATAAACAGTTAAACAAAATCCAGATTTACTATAAATATATAAATAGTATTCTTTTAGTCTAATAGTATCGCCGATGGTGTTTTTGTAAGACATATTTCATAATTTTCAATTACCCAACTATTTAATAAAAAGCGATCTCACCAAAGTCGAGGCTCGATGCGGACAGCTTAGCTGGCGCGTGCGCGATCGCATTTCTCTAAATTCTTAATATATTCCTATCTCCTGGTAATAATCACAATTAATTCCTTTAATCTACTGTAGGGGCGAATGGCATTCACCAGATCAATATTAGGAATTGCAATTATGAGTTATCGGATGGATCGTCGGGCTTATGCTGATACCTATGGCGCAACAACAGGCGATCGCGTAAGATTAGCAGATACGGAGTTATTTATTGAGGTAGAACGGGACTATACTACCTATGGTGATGAGGTAAAGTTTGGTGGTGGTAAGGTAATTAGAGATGGTATGGGGCAGTCCCCCATATCTAGGGAAGATGGGGCGGTAGATACTGTGATTACCAATGCTTTAATTTTGGATTGGTGGGGAATTGTTAAAGCAGATGTGGGGCTAAAAGACGGCAATATCTGCAAGATTGGTAAGGCGGGAAATCCTTACATACAGGATAAAGTAGATATTATTATCGGAGCTAGTACCGAGATAGTTGCAGGAGAAGGAATGATTCTCACTGCGGGGGGTATTGATAGCCATATTCACTTTATATGTCCCCAACAAATTGAAACAGCGATCGCTTCGGGAATAACTACCATGATTGGCGGGGGTACGGGACCTGCTACAGGAACAAATGCTACTACTTGTACTCCTGGTGCATGGCATATTTGGCGGATGCTGCAAGCTGCGGATGCTTTCCCGATGAATTTGGGCTTTTTAGGTAAGGGAAACAGTGCCAAACCAGAAGGCTTAGTAGAACAACTTTTAGCGGGTGCAATGGGATTAAAACTCCATGAGGATTGGGGTACAACTCCTGCTACGATTGATACTTGTCTGACAGTTGCAGATGAATATGATGTCCAGGTAGCCATTCACACCGATACACTCAACGAGGCGGGTTTTGTAGAAAATACCATCGCTGCTTTTAAAGATAGAGTAATTCACACCTATCATACCGAAGGTGCAGGAGGAGGACACGCCCCCGATATTATTAAAGTATGCGGACAAAGTAATGTTTTACCTTCTTCCACTAATCCCACTCGTCCTTTTACTGTTAATACCTTAGAAGAACATCTCGATATGTTGATGGTGTGTCACCATTTAGATAAAAGCATTCCTGAAGATGTGGCTTTTGCTGAATCTCGTATCCGCAGAGAAACCATTGCAGCCGAAGATATCTTACACGACTTGGGCGCATTTAGTATGATCGCTTCGGACTCTCAAGCAATGGGAAGAGTGGGGGAAGTGATAATTCGTACCTGGCAAACGGCACATAAAATGAAGCTACAGCGTGGTAGCTTGCCTATGGATGCTTCTGGAAATGATAATTTTAGAGCAAAGCGTTATATAGCTAAATATACTATAAATCCCGCTATTGCCCACGGAATTAGCGATCGCGTAGGCTCAATCGAAGTGGGCAAACTAGCCGATCTATGTCTCTGGAAACCTGCTTTTTTCGGTGTTAAACCAGAGATAGTAATCAAAGGAGGAGCGATCGCCTGGTCACAAATGGGCGATCCTAATGCTAGTATACCCACACCTGAGCCTGTATATATGCGTCCTATGTTTGGTAGCTTTGGCGGTGCTATTGCAGCCACTTCTCTTACTTTTGTTTCTCAGGCTGCTTTAGATGCAGGAATTCCCGAACAAATAGGTTTAAAACATTCTGCGGTTGCTGTTAGTAATACCCGCAATTTGAGCAAAGCAGATTTAAAATTAAATGAAGCGACACCCAATATTGAAGTGAATGCAGAAACTTATGAAGTAAGAGCCGATGGCGAGCTTTTAACCTGTGAACCTGCATCAGAGTTACCAATGGCACAAAGATATTTTTTGTTTTAGTTTTTTTTATAGGGATGATTAATGAATTATCCCTGTTAATACAAATCAAAATACAGATTGTGTCGTGGATAATTTATAGTAAAACATAAAAATTTAAAGTAGAATTTAAATCAGAATGGGCATTGCCCATCCTACGCATGGTGTTTTTATTTATTGCTTACGATTTTTTTATTAACGACTATTTTCAATAAGAGAGATTATCAAACAGATAAATAATATTAATTCAATGAAATTGATAACACTATCAAGCAATCGTAATAAGTATAATAAATTTAGAAGAAATTAGCTGTTCTTTCTCCTGTAGTTTCTCCTAACCATAATAAACCATTTTAATTTTCAATCTCATCAATTCCTATATCATCCAGATAAAGCTTTAGATAACCTAGAGGAAAAGATATAAGAATAACATAAATTAAATACACGATCGCAGCAATTATTCTAGTTTGAGTAAAAATATAAATCAAAAATGATACTTTCGCTAATAAGATAATAATTGAGCTTCAAGAAATAACTAGAGGAAGAAAAAGCATTAAATCCATAATTTATTATAGTAATTAAAATATCGCCAATTAAATTGGTATGTAAATCCTATAATTACTTATTATTTTGGTAAACACATATGAATCCAGAATTGACAATAGGAACACTAATTCAAGAAGCTGCAATTTTTGCTGAAGAAGAAAACCAACACAATGAACCATCTTTATATGGAATTACTGATGGTAAAGCTGTAGGGACATATTTAGAAAAAAAGTTCAAAGATTATTTACAACGATTGTATCAATACGAAATTGGTAACGCAGCATCGGGAATTGATTTTCCCAGTCTTGATGTAGACATGAAAGTTACCAGTATTAAACAACCTCAATCTTCTTGTCCTTTTAAATCGGCTCGTCAAAAAATTTATGGACTGGGATATAGTTTACTTATTTTCGTTTATCAGAAACAAGATAACTCTGAGAATAAGACATCTCGGTTATTAATTCAGAACACGATATTTGTAAATAAAGAGCGTACCGCAGATTATCAAATGACTCGTGGCATATTAGAAATATTAGCTAGAGATGGTAATCAAGATGACTTAATGGCTTTTATGTACGATCGCAATTTACCCGTAGATGAAATAGAAGCGAGTAACATTGCAGAAGCTATACTCAGTAATCCACCACAACAAGGTTATTTAACTATTTCTAATGCTTTACAGTGGAGATTACAATATCGTCGTGTTATTCAACAAGCAGGAGAGGTTGATGGTATTTATAAAATTAGATAATATTTACAATATAATATGAAAACCAACAATAAATTTAAAAAACAAGAATTTGGTGATTTTCAAACTCCTTACGAATTAACATCTAAAATATTACAGCTTCTTAAGAATATTGATATTAATCCTCAGTCTATAATTGAACCAACTTGTGGAAAAGGTAATTTTATCATATCCGCTATTAATACTTTTGATAATCTAAAAAGCTGTATAGGAGTAGAAATTAACTTAGCCTATATTAAAGATATATCTAATGAATTAAAAAAGCATAAAAAATCATCTGTTGTTAATCTGATTAATGATAATTTCTTTAACGTTAATTGGAATCAAATCTTAGCAGATATACCTAAGCCATTTTTGATTTTAGGAAATCCTCCTTGGGTAACAAATTCTGAATTAAGTAAAATTAATAGTAATAACTTACCGCAAAAATCTAATTTCCAAGCATATAAAGGATTAGAAGCCTTAACAGGAAAAAGCAATTTTGATATTTCTGAATGGATGCTCTTGCAACATTTACAATGGCTAAGAAAATATTCAGGTACAATAGCCATGCTTTGTAAAACTTCAGTAGCTCGTAAAGTATTAACTTATGCTTGGAAAAATGATTATTATATTGATAATAGTAGAATATATGAAATAAATACTGCTAAATATTTTAATGCTGCTGTTAATGCCTGTTTATTAATAATTAGATCGAACCAAGGTCAATTTCAAAAACAATGCTTCTATTATGATAATTTAGATAGCAAGCAAAACTCTAAAATTTTTAGTTATCAAGATTCACAATTAATAGCAAATACAAATCTATACAAGAAAACAAAGCACTTACAGGGACAAGAATCTTTTTATACTTGGCGATCGGGAGTTAAACACGATCGCTCTAAAATAATGGAACTAAGAAAAGAAGGAAATGTATATATCAATGGCTATCAGGAAGAATTACACTTAGAAGAAACTTTAATCTATCCTCTATTAAAAAGTTCTGATATTAGCAGGGGAAATACTAATACTTGCCGTAAATATATATTAGTTACTCAAAAATATATTGGTCAGGATACTCAATACATAAAAGATATTGCACCTCAAACTTGGAACTATTTACAAAAGAATCAACATTTGCTAGATAAAAGAGCTAGTTCAATTTATCGTAATAGACCTCAATTTTCTATTTTTGGTATAGGAGAATATACCTTTTTTCCTTGGAAAGTTGCCATATCAGGGTTATATAAAAAGCTAAAATTTGAAGTTATTAGTTGCATTGAGAATAAGCCTATTATTCTAGATGATACTGTCTATTTTTTATCTTGTAAAACTGAAAAAGAAGCAATTTTTTTGTCAAAAATATTAAATTCATCAGTTGCTCATGATTTTTATGAATCAATGATATTTTGGGATAATAAAAGACCAATCACTATTGAACTGTTAAAAAAAATGAGTCTACATAAATTGTCTCAATTAATGAATCTAGAGCATCAATATTTTTTATATGCCAAAGATCGTAATACTAATCTAAATGCCATTATTTTTTGATTTTATATTGTTTCTCTTTTTTTAAAACAAACCATATTGTAAAAGTAAAATAAAAGCTTTTGTAGTGCGATCTTGTTTTTGGTTTTGAAAAGCGATCGCTTTAGTTGACTTCAAAATCAATAAAATATATTATGTTCCAATAATCGAGAAAAATAAATATCTATTCTAATGGAACAGTTATTTTCAATTAAACCAGATGCTACGGCAAAAGATTTAGAAGAATCAATTAAGTCAAACGCCAATAACATCGAAGTTTGCAAGCAAGTAGCAAAACATCCCAACACATCACCAAAAACACTAAAAGAGTTATTTGGGCTAGTTCCTGTAGAAGTATTAAATAATCCAATAATTGATTTGTTAATACTCGAAAATCCTAATTTTTTAACAGATTTATGTAAAAGCTGTCCTGATTGTTTTCAAGATGTTCCTCTACCACTATTTTTTCTAGAATGGGCTATTAATCATGCTGATAGTTGGTTGCTTTGCTCAATTGCCATCGCGACAAAAACACCTGTATCTATATTAGAAAAGCTGGCATCGTACGACGATCGAGAAGTTCGCTATCAAGTTGCCAGAAATCCTAATATATCAGAGAATATTATTGAAAAGTTAGCCAAGGATAGCGATCTTGATGTTCTTAGAGGTTTAACAGAAAATCAAAAAACACCTTCTCATGTTTTAGAAAATCTAGCATCAAATAAACACAGCTATGTTCGTTGTTTTATTGCCAGAAATCCTAATATATCAGAAGATGTTATTGAAAAATTAGCCAAGGATAGCGATCTTGAAGTCCTTCGAGGTTTGGCAGAAAATCAAAAAACACCTCATCATGTTTTAGAAAATCTAGCATTCAATAAACACAGCTATATTCGTTCTGTTGTTGCAATAAATCCCAATATATCAGAGGAGATGATTGAAAAATTAGCCAAGGATAGAGAGATTAAAGTCCTTCGAGGTTTAGCAGAAAATCAAAAGACACCTCATCATATTTTAGAAAATCTATCACAACATCAAGACAATAGTATTCGCCAAGCTGTGGCAAGTAATCAAAACATATCTTTAAGCATTATGAAACAATTTCTAAGAGATAAAAGCAATTCGGTCAAAGCTGCTTTAGCTCGAAATAAAAAAATGACCTTTATTTTTTTGAATGAATTAGCTAAAAATGCAATTAATAATCAAGACACCAATGAAATACTACCAATACTGTTGAGTATTAGACTAAATCCAAATATTACTTTAGAGTTAGAAGAACGACTATCTCAAATTTGTATTAAAACCTTTCAAAAATTGAATTCATCTCAACCATTTACTTTAGATTTTAATGAAATAAGAGAATTTACAGATCTAGAAATGAAGCGTGTTTCCTGGACAAAAGAAATAGGAAGAAATTATTTACTAAAGACCTATGGTAAAAAATCGCGTTTACACTTGACAGATCGAGAATTAATCGAATTTTGTCAACATATTATAAACCTACCAACATCAGAAAAAATCAAAAAATCTACTTAAGAAATGTCTTGCTTTTTTTGTAGTCATCAAAGTATATTCTTAATTTTTTTATCTAAATCTAATTGTTATCAATCTTATTGTATAAAATATTGGCTAATCTTATTGACTTTTTATGAAATTACAAAAAAGCACTTTATTTTTAGTATTGATTGCCATAATATTAGGAGGTTTAGTTTATCTTGTTGAAATTAGAAGCGAGCAACAGCAACAAGAAATAACTATCCAAGAACAAAAACTATTTAATATTAATGTTGAGAATATCAAAAGAATTATTATTCAAAAATCAGATACCATTTTAGAATTTATTGCTAGTGATAATAGTTGGCAAATGATTCAGCCTGAAAAATTGATAGCTAGTGATGGGGTGATGGCATTTTTATTGGATTTAATTGCCGAAGGTAAAAGCGATCGCATTCTGGAAATAGCTCCTAATCAACTATCACAATATGGTTTAGAATCACCCATTGCAACTATCACTATAGAACTAAATAATGGTCAACAGCAACAAATATTACTAGGAAAAGAAACAATCGATCCAAAATTAATTTATGCCCAAGTAATTACAGATAATAATAAGTCAACAATTGAAATAGTAATCGTATCTAAAAATTGGCAATATGCTATCGATCGCGATTTGGCAGAATGGCAAGATAGTAATATTTAGTGGTTAGTTATTAACAAAATAACTGTTACAGCGAATTTAATTTCAATTTGAGACAGTACAATTCGTCCACAGATAAACACAGATAAACACAGATGTCTTGGTGCGCGTTCCCTAGATGAGTAAAACTCATCGGGGTCGCACCGCAAACACAGATAAGTTAATTCTATTCGTTATAAAATCAATGGATAATATGATGTACTAGATAGTTGCGCAAGACGCTGTAACTAATTAAGCGATAATAGTTTCACCTTTAAAATAATCTTCTAATTGGCGATCGTGATCGTGACAAAGGTTTCCTAAAGGTAGTTCTTCTGGTTTGAAAGCTTTAACTTGTAGAACTTCTAACTTATCTTCTGGTTCTAAAATACCATCAGCCTCAACCTCTACTAATACAGAAATTGAATGAATGCGAGGATCGCGATCTGGTGCAGAATAAACTCCTGCTAAACGACGAATTTTAGTTAGTTTTAATCCTGTTTCTTCTTTTAATTCTCTAGTAGTAGCAGTAGGTATATCTTCACCCCAATCTACTATACCCCCTGGTAAACCCCATTTACCCGTATCGCTGCGTTGAATCAAAACAATTCGACCATCGGGTAATAAAGGAACAATCGTCGTACCAACAATAGGATGGCGGAAAATAATACCAATTACTGTAGAAATAAATCGCCAAGAACGACGCATAATAAATTATTAGTTAGTGAAAATAATATGTAACAAAAAATAATTAAGATAATTTTATTTGGGGTATCAGGTATTAAAAAATCAGTTTTAAAACCAAAGTTTTTGCTTAATTCATGTTACCTGTTACCTGACAAATTTTATTTTTTATCTAAACCCCCTAAATCTATTTAGTTATTGTTTTAACTCAGACTTAGCGTTAGCGATTGCTATCTTAACTTGCTCGAAACCCGTACCGCCATAGCTATTACGGGCAGAAACTACGGTTTTAGGCGAGATCGCTTCATAAATATCTGTGGCAAAAGCAGGATGAATTTGTTGCCATTCTTCTATGGTTAAGTCTTTTAGTAGCTTACCTTGAGCCAGACTGGTTTTTACTACTTTTCCTACTAAGTTATATGCTTCGCGGAAAGGTACACCTTTGGTAGCTAAATAATCGGCGACATCGGTAGCATTAGAAAAATCTTCTGCCACTGCACTATTGAGTCTGGTTTGATTAAAGATAATGCCTTCTGATAATAATATAGTCATCGCTTCGAGACAGCCTTTAACTGTTTTGACAGCATCAAAAATGCCTTCTTTATCTTCTTGTAAATCTTTATTGTAAGCTAAAGGCAATCCTTTCATAATTACTAACAAAGCTTGTAAATGACCGAAAACCCTACCTGTTTTACCTCTGACTAATTCTGGCACATCAGGATTTTTTTTCTGAGGCATAATACTAGAGCCTGTAGCACAGCTATCTTTAAGAGAGATAAAGTTAAATTCTTCCGAAGCCCAGAGAATCATCTCTTCACTCAAACGGCTCAGATGCACCATAATTAGGCTGGCTGCACACAAAAATTCAATGGCAAAATCACGATCGCTGACTCCATCGAGACTATTTTCATAAATACTCTCAAAACCCAGTAATTCCGCGCTGTAATGGCGATCGATAGGAAAGGTAGTACCAGCTAGCGCACCACATCCTAAAGGAGAAATATTAGTTCTTTTCAAAACATCTCCCAGTCTCTCCCAATCTCGCTGCGCCATTTGCACATAAGCCATTAAATGATGAGCCAAACTGAGGGGTTGCGCTCTTTGAAGATGGGTATAACCAGGAATCAGGGTTTCAATATTATTTTCGGCTAAGTTTAATAATACACTTTGAAATTCTCTTAAATAAGTTCTAATTTCGTTGATTTCTGCTTTGAGATACAATCTGATATCTGTGCCTACCTGATCGTTACGAGAACGCCCCGTATGAAGCTTTTTACCCACATCTCCTAAGATTTCTGTTAACCTTCTTTCCACTGCAAAGTGAACATCTTCCGCATCCACTCCTGGGTTAAACTCTCCTTGACGATATTCCTGGCGGATCTTTTCCAAACCTTGCTCCAACTGTTGGGCTTCTTCCTCTGAGATGATACCCGTTTTTGCCAACATTTTGGCATGAGCAACAGAACCAGTAAGATCGTATTCTATTAATTCGATATCAAAACCGATACTCGCATTAAAAATTGCGATCGCAGGGTGTAAAGCCGATTCAAAGCGATCGCTCCAGGTAGTTTTTTTAGTCACAACCAATCACTAAATATAGTTCAAGTTCTCTATTTTAGCTCTTCGCTCTTCGCTCTTCGCTTTTTTGTTGATAATTTAGTAATTAGTCAAACCCTTAAAAGCATAACCTACAAATACACCAACTAATAAAGCCCAACATTGACCAGTTTCGACAAAGTTCTTCCAAGCTTCTTCCATATCTCCGATGAGATCGACATCATCAAAAGTCTGAGCCAGAATAGTTATAGAATGATGGGAAAAATCTCCCAGATTAAAGGCAAAATCTACAAAGTGCCAGTGAAAAAGATCCATAATTTGGTAACTAAATATAGTAAGTTCGTTATAAATTATCGCGATCTTAACTTTAGTTACTTTTTCTCACCTCGTTGTTTACACTGGGAAATTGAGACGTTGAGGATCTCAGTGTAAAGTAATTTATTATACGGGTTCGTTGCTGGTTGTTGGTTGTTGGTTGTTGGTTGCTGGTTGTTGGTTGTTGGTTGTTGGTTGTTGGTTGCTGGTTGCTGGTTGCTGGTGGCTGGTGGCTGGTGGCTGGTTGTTGGTTGCTGGTTGTTGGTTGCTGGTGGCTGGTTGTTGGTTGCTGGTGGCTGGTTGTTGGTTGCTGGTTGTTGGTTGCTGGTGGCTGGTTGTTGGTTGCTGGTGGCTGGTTGTTGGTTGTTGGTTGCTGGTTGTTGGTTGCTTATTATTCGGGATTTGGAGCGCAATTACTGAAATTGGGGAAAAAGTGAGAATTGGCTGTGGTGGCGAATAATTCAATCTTACCCCGATGATTTACTTTCCAAGCTTGGGCTTCTAAAATTGGAGTCTGTGGTAACAATTTTCTCTTGATATTAGAGTTTGCTCCTTGATTGTCGGTAGCATCTCGATTTATCAGCCTTGTATCTTGCCAAACCGTTTGATTTCTCAGAGTTTGAGTCGGATTTTCTGGTAAACCACCTTTTCCTGAGAGGGCGAAATCATTGCCGACACCACAACCAGAAGTTACTTGCTGGGTAGCATCGATTGGATTGATTGGTAATGCAGTGAGTTCGATTAAGCGATCGCCATTTAGGATATCGATTCTAATATTGCCATCTAAACCAAACTGAGAACTAGCAGAGATACTACTGTCAAAATCAACAAATAAGCCTTGGGTTGTAATGGTTATGTTACCGCCATTGCCTTGTATTGCGTCGGCAATAATTTGACTGTTGTTTTGCAAAACCAGATTATCACGATTGTTAATCATAATATTACCCCCTGTAGCTGTTCCGATAGCTTGAGCGGTAATTTGATTATTGTTTCTCAGAAAAATATTATTAGTTGTCAGATTAATATTGCCTCGATCGCCTACATTCACAATTGCTTCTATAGTGGCATCAGAATCAAGATTTAACTGATTAGCGGTAATATATAAGTCTCCAGAATTACCACTCCCTAAGTTACTCACGGAAATTTGACCGTCATTAGTAATCTGAAGTTCATTAGTTTCAATTTTGACACTACCACTATTACCTATAGTATCAGGTTGAGCATTGGCAAATATACCACTAAAAAACACTCTGGGTTCATTTTCTGGACTAGAAATCTTTACCGTACCATCAATGGTTAATGATTCAGAAGCACGAATCATCACATCGCCAGCATTGCCCATACCGAAAGTTTCGCTAGTAATTCGTCCTCCATTTTGTAGAGAAAGATTATTAGTTTCAATAGTTAAATCACCAGCATTTCCCGTAGCTCCTAGCTCTGCCGATGTCAAAATTAGCGAATCATCAATCACAATCTCAGAAGCTTGAATCAGTAGATCGCTACCATCACCCGCACTAAATGTTCCTGCATCTATTAGTGAGCTATCTCGAAGCGCAAGGCGATCCGTTTCAATAGTTAAATTGCCAGCATTTCCTATAGAATCTTGATTTGTCGATGAAGAAATTCTCGCACTATTCATTAGTTCAATATCAGAAGCTTGAATTAAGATATCACCCGCATCACCCACACCAGGAGCATCAACCACATCACCCAAACCACTGACACTAAATATTGATGTATTTATTTCTGCATTCTCTCGAAGTAAAAGGCGATCTGTTTTAATCGTTATATTCCCAGCATCACCCGCACTAAATGCTATTGCAATTATGCCTGCACCACTTCCCATTAAAAGGCGATCTGTTTCAATAGTGACATTCCCAGCATCACCCGCACCAATTGTTCCTGTACTTATGACTGACTCATCTTGAAGAAAGAGATTTCGGGCTTTGATTGTAATATCCGCACCCTTTCCTGTGGCTCTGGTTGAAAGACTGGCGTTGATATTACCACCCTCCTCAGAATCGAGGCTCGTCAATTCTATATTGTCACTGGCAACGAGAGATATTTGACCTCCACTCTCCGTACCTAAAGTAATATTTAAGATATCAGAGCCATTTTGCAACCGAATATTTTTTCCTTGGAGTCGAATGTT
>NZ_LR213860.1 GCF_900659865.1 Hyella patelloides LEGE 07179 | reverse complement strand
TTTTTTTGCTAGTCTTAACACAGATATCCCTCCTTTTCTCGCAAAGGCATTACCAATAAAAACTAAGTGTAACTTTTCATTTTTACTATAAGTTTTTGGCTCATTTGTTTTAATTACTATATTTGGATGAATTACCTCCAGCTTGTTAAGTAAATTATTGAGATATATATAATCTTTATTATATTCAATAAATTCTTGTTTTGCATAATTTGACATAGCTATTATTTTTGAACAATTGTCTAATAATAGTCGTTCTCTCATGATTTTTTTAACTATAGAACCACGAGAACATAGCATAGGCAAGTGTCCTTCAAAAGTAACAAGAAAAATTTTTTTTGTTACAGGAATTCTATTAAATGAATGAATTAAATGATAACCGCGATCAAAATTAAGATATGCTCCTAAATCTATAGCATCAAGAGGGTACCAGATATTCTTCATAGTAAATGGTAAAGCAGAACTTATTTTATGAGTAGAATCACGAGATGAATTAAATTTCATCATTTTTCTGTTACCCGATAAAACAACTTGAACCATTTGCTAGTTCTCCAAATAAGTAAGATTTTTTGGCTGTTTCGTAGAAAAGTATACTAAACTACCAAGTCAATAACACTCTATCTTAAAAGTTGTTAAAGTTTCTCAACCCATATGCTGGTTGTTTTATCAGCTTCAATTTATTTTAAAGCAGATTTTTCTTATCTAAATAAATACAATACTATATTAATACAATAATAATATCTATCCAATCAATTATTCAATTCAATTTCACTAAGAATTTGAGAAATTTGCTCTGATAACTGTAGAGGGCGAAAAGGTTTGGTAATCACACCAGCTAAATTTAACTCAGTCAGTTCTAGTGCTATTACCGATTGAGTTTTAGCTGTCATTAAAATTACTGGAATATTTACCGTTTTTTGATTGTTTTTTAACTGTTTTGTCGTTTCTTTGCCGTCCCAATCGGGCATCATTAAATCTAAAAGAATGATCTCTGGTTGCTCAGTTTCAGCTAACCTTAATCCTTCCTCTCCAGAAGATGCGGTGATGACATTCCAATTAGCTGCCATTTCTAAACCCATTTGAGCGATGCTTCTGACATCCTCTTCATCATCAATAATTAGAATATTTTTGCTCATGTTATTAAATTTTCTTATCTTAATTCGCTCAAAGTGAATCTTCCCAATGCCACGATCAAAGATTATAGCTTAGAAATTATAGCTACTCGAACCCCTTAAAAGTTAAACTGCGATCGAGAATAACTAGGGAATTTATTTCTTTTCAGCAAAAAAATTGAGATTGAATTGGCATTAAAAACTATGGGATTTAAGTAAATTGTTAATCTAAATTACCTCTCCTCTGCCTAGAGTGACAGAAGAGAGGTGAATCAGCAAAGCTGTTTACTCAAGTATTTACTCTAAGGCTTGTTTGCCAAAATTACTTTTTGTACGTTAATGCGGTTGCTCCACCAAGACCAATTATCAATAAACCTAATAAGTTGGAAGCTTCAGAAACACTAGTAGGAATATTAGGATCGGGAGGAATAATAACATCATCTCTTACTACCCAGTTACTAGACCAAGTACCAGGATTAAACTGGTCGGGCATTTCATCAGGCTCATCAAATAGAGCTTGAGTTTCAGCAATAGTTAAACCTGCAAAGTCAAAACTAAGAGTACCTACACCATCAGAAACATCTCCAGAACCATCAGATAAATTGAGGAAATTTCCCCTGGCACCAATAGCAACGGTAGTTCCAACACCATCAAATGTATATACTGGGAATTCAACATCCGTTAATGTCACAGAAAATGCACCAGGAATATTGATAAAGTTTTCGATAGTATTTCCACTGGCGACATCTAAAAGCTCTAGTGCTGTTACATCTCGAATCGAACCAGTTTGACCGATAAAGGGCGCAAAGTCGTTTCTACTATCTACAGGATTGGCATTCAATTCAACTACAGAGCCAACACCTCCTCCACTGGGAGGGGCGAAATCAAAATCGGTTAGGGGTCTAGTATCACTCGCATCCCCAGTAAAATCGCCAACAGTTTGACCAGTTCCAGTATAAATAACGCCTGTTGGATCTCCTCCTGGAGTAGGACTGGGAGGATTAATTCCTACTGCACCTTGAAGAGCAGCAGCTTGTACGGCATTCGCCCCAGCTAGCACAGCAACGGATGCTACGCTTAGTGAAAGATATGACTTAATACTCATAATTTCTATGTATTCCAAATAAGCTACTTTGACTAATATGAAGTTTCGATAGAGGTAAATGCAGACCCCCATTTATTATAATGTTTTATAAATAAATGAAAACCATTTCTGCTATATTTCATTGGTGTTTCTGTATATTCTTGATGTGAATAAGAGATTTGCTTATTTAGATTAATTTGAAAATCATCTTAACATTTTAAGAATATAAGACTTTTTTGTAGTGCTAAAGATGTAATGATGAATTGTCCTAAAGGATACCGCTTCGCATATAGTGATGTACGAAATATCAGATAGCACCTATGTGATTCTCTAGGGATTTAGAAAATGACAAAGTATTCCACACTAATCGAGATACTCGTTGTCTAAGTGTGTTGTTAAATCGTTTAATATAACTGGTTTTGCCAGTCTCTTTCCCCACTGCTCGATGCCGTTGGCGAGGAAACACTGTCCCATAGGCAGACTAAAAATCAGTGTCAGCAACCGCGCATTGACGATAGACTGGAGATAAAGAATTCCATAGTTTTCGATCTGCTTTCTCGTCGCGGTCTGGCTTTGGCAGCACTGCTTAGTCTGCGGAGCGGTGCTGCGCTATCGCCAATAGAAAGAGCCACGATTTCATGGGTATTTACATACAAGGCAATTGTTCATATTGGGTATTTATACCCGTCGCATTTGGGGGTTTATGCCCGTCGTTTTGGGTGCAAGCGTCCGACAGAAAGAAGCGCGACGGGGTTCATAAACGGAGGGGCTGTGGGGCGAATCGAATTCGCCCCCTTGAAAGCCCCGTCTGGGGCAACCCCAGGCGACGACCCCTTGGAAACCCACGCAGTCGCGGACTTGGGAATACTGACTTTAACAGCCATTGTCTCTTTCCAGCGATCGCGCAGTGCCAGCCGAAGGCCGATCGCATATAAGAACTTTCCAAGCTGTCTGCCATGAATTTAACCCTTGATAGTTTGGAAGTCAGGGCAGATTCGGAGGGAATCAAGCTCTAATTATTTGTTTTTTTCTAGAGACTTCATTTTTAATCTAATATCTGTAGAATTTTAGTTTTAAGTTGCTCAATAGTTGTGGATTGATTTACTTCATCGAGTAGAGATGATAGTTGAAATCTTAACGGTATACTAAGCTTGACTTTGTTCAACAGATCTCCTTGAGTAAACACATCTTTGGGAGTTCCTTCTAACAACAATTTGCCTCGATTTAAGACAAACACCCAGTCTGCCCAGCGATCGACCCATTCTAAGTCGTGAGTTGCCATGAGAATTGTCGTTCCTTCAGTATGAATTGTGGCTAAAGTTTGCGCCAACTGACGAGTATGTAGAGGATCGAGATAAGCAGTGGGTTCGTCTAGTAATAGTAAGCTTGGTTGCAAAACCATCACACCTGCAAGAGATACAAGCTTTTTTTGACCGAGGCTCAACTGATGAACGGGTTTTTTGGCAAAAGAAGTTAATTCAAATTGGTCAAGCACTTGTGGAACTCTTTTAGAGATCGCTTTTCCTGAAAGTCCGAGATTGCACAATCCATAGGAAATATCTTCTTCAACAGTGGATGCAATCAATTGTTGTTCGGGATTTTGAAAGACAAGTCCCACTTGTTGTCTTAATTCTATCAGGGAGTTGCGATTGTAGTTTATTCGCTTTCCTCCATAGCAAATGCCGCCTTGCTGAGGTTTATACAACCCATTAGCTAACAAAAATAGGGTCGTTTTACCACAACCATTTTGACCGATAACAGCACAGCGTTTCCCTTGGGGAATACGTAATGTTAAATTGGCGATCGCAGGTTGATTTGTACCTGGATAGGTATAGTAAACATCTTGAAATTCTACTAGCCACTGGGACATATTATTTTCGGCGTTGGTAACTTGATTTATGACGTACAAAATGTTTCTGTTCGTAGCTTTAAGCTCTAAGCTCTAAGCTCTAAGCTCTAAGCTCTTTTAAGAAGAGTACAATATGAAAATTAAAAAATCATACCTTGATTCACCAACACCTTATTTTCAATTCTTCAAAATAGAAAATTCCCGATTACCAACACAAGACAACCAAGACTCGCTTCTAGAGTATATCGTTGAGAAGCTTGATAGCTTTGGGATGACCAAACTCTAAACTGCCCATTAAAACCTCTTGCTGCGGTGGAAAGAACGAATTGTTGATAATGTTTCATTGTTTTTTGAAATAATTGCCTTATCAGTAGACTCAGACTATAAATCCATCGCTGGCGAGTACGGTAGCCATTGCGAGATTGTTGAGCAATCCAGAGTTCCCTGGCTGTGGATAACAGAAGAAAAATAAATCGATACATCAAAAGTAACAGTTCTGTTAATACTACAGGACAGCCAATCCGACGCAATACTTGTAGCAGTTCTGTAAAGGGAGTCGTGAACAAGACAAAATAAAGACAAGAAACTGTGGCAAGGGTACGAGCAAAAATTAAACCTGCTTGGACAAAACCTTGATAGCTCAGATAGAGATAATAAGAGCCAATGGTTAAGCCAGACAAAGCATCTGCTTGAATCGATGCACGGGCTGAGACAGCTACGCCAGAAATTAACAATGCAGGGATGCTAGTTACCCAAAATCCGATCGCTAAACTCAGCATTCCCCCATAGATATTGAAAGGAATTCGAGCATAACCAACAATCCAAACACTCATCCATAAAGCGATCGCTATTTGTACGGGTGGATGGGAAATTAGGGCGATTGTTAATCCCACTAAAGCGAATCCTAACTTGTGTTCTGGGGGTAACTGTCGCAAGCGATTATTGTAAGACAGGTTATCAAGCCATAAGTGCATATCAGCTATTTATTTTGATTTCGCCCTTTATACAAACCAATGGCATAACCAATTACTCCTGCTCCGATTGCTGCTTGGGAAGAAAATAAGAGGCTTTCAATTTCACCACTGGGAGGTTCCAATAAAGGTTCAAACCACGGTTCATAGCTGGGATTAACTTCTGAAATTACCTCTTCTGCTTGACCGTCTGCGCCACCATATTCCCCGCGCACAAAAATTAAAGGTATTACTGTTAAGGTGACAACTGCGATCGCAAGATACCAATTCTGGCGCGTCAATGAAGGTTTATTCATCCCGATCTAATTTTTAATTAAGTTTAAGGTTGCTAATTCTTTTTGGTTGTATTCCTGTAGCCAGTTCCACACCAATACGGTAAGTAATCCCTCAATAATTGCCAGTGGCACTTGAGTAAGGGCAAAAATTCCCGCAAATTTAAGAAATGCTGCCAAAACTCCCCCCGATGCTGCGGGAAAAGCTAGTGCCAATTGAATCGAAGTGATGATATAAGTTAGCAAGTTTGCTAACGCCGATGCGATAAATATTGCCAGCTTTTGATTACCCGTTTTTAACAACAGATGATAAACTCCATAAGCGATCAAAGGCCCTGCGATCGCCATAGAAAACATATTTGCTCCCAATGTTGTCAAACCGCCGTGTGCTAGCAACAGAGCTTGAAACAGCAGTACCAATGAACCCAAAACAGCCATTACTGAAGCACCAAAAAGAATTGCTCCTAATCCAGTTCCTGTAGGGTGAGAGGCACTACCTGTCACTGATGGTATTTTTAAGGCAGATAAGACAAAGGTAAACGATCCAACCAGTGCGAGTAAAAGTTTGATTTCTGGATGTTCTTTGGTAATCCGTGATAGAGATCGCAAGCCAAACAGAAAAAACGGCAATGCCAAAATCCACCAAAATGCAGCCCATTGTACGGGCAAAAATCCTTCGGCAATGTGCATAGCTTGAGCGGATGTTGCTGCACCAACAACCAAATAAACACTCAACCCTGCCATAGTTACCAGGTGTAATATTTTACTTTTTTTCAATTATCGTACTCCTAACAAATACTTGAGAGGATACAAGAGTACTAAATAAATTTTGTTGCCAATTAAATTGCATCTGTACCTCGCAGATATATTTATGAATAAACGGGAAATATTCCGTTTTTACTTTTATCGGCGGGCATTCTGACTAAGAGATTTGCTATCTACTAACCTCATCACAGTTGCGGGACAGTGTTGGACTTACACCAAACTTTCCCCATTACTTCTAATGACTGCTCTTCATTAGAACCGAATTTTTACTTAAACGTATCATAATGGTAATTTAGCGAATCAATTAGATTTGATTAAGCTTACTTAATAATTGTTGAGAGCGATCGCTTATTTGTTGCCAATTACCTGTTGTAACTAAAGAAGCAGGAAACAAGCTACCCGATAAGCCAACAGCGATCGCTCCTGCTGTAATCATTTCCGCAGCATTATCTATGGTGACTCCTCCTGTAGGGATCAAAGGAATATCCCCTAAAGGTGCTTGGAGGCTTTTCAGATAACTTGCTCCTCCCATTGTGCTAATAGGAAATACTTTGAGCGCGCTTGCTCCTGTAGAATAAGCTGTGACGATTTCTGTGGGGGTTAGGACTCCTGGTACATAGGGTATTTGATTACGATGTATCGATATTTCTACGAGATCGCGATTGAAGTGGGGAGAAAAAATAAACTGTGCGCCACAAGCGATCGCATTTTGCAATTGTGTTGAGTTTAAAACCGTTCCTGCACCAATCAAACAATGGGGGAATCTTACTCTTAATTCGGCGATTAATTCTTGAGGTTGCTCACTATTCCAAGTAATTTCTATTAGTCTGATACCACCTTTAGCTACCGCCTCAGCCATAGCTAAACCAAGATCGAACCGAGGAGAGCGAATCACAGCGATTGCTTTTTCTTGGCGCAAAATAGATAACCAAGAATCGAATATAGTTTGTTGTTTCTTCAATATGCGATCGCTAATCATATTCTAGTGACCAGTTATTAGTTAACTATTACCTAATTACAACGCACTAATTTGATTTTGATAAGCTTGTCGATCTAAACCTTTCCCTGCATTAGCAGATTGCTCGGAAATATTAGCCTCTAGTAATTTAATCCGTTCCGATGTGGCGGGATGAGTACTCAGAAAAGTGGGAACAGAATTACCACCCTCCAAAAGTTTTTTCATAAAACTTACCATTGCCGAAGGTGCATAATCAGCTTTTGTAAGATTGTCTAAACCAAAGCGATCCGCTTCCAATTCATCTTGACGACTATTACGACGGTTAACCGCTAACTCAACACCGAGTTGTACTGCTTGAGTACGATCCAAACCAGCAGCAGAAAGTATTCCTTGAGAGATCGCTCTTTGTTTCATTTGTTCGACAGAATGACGACCGACAATATGACCGATTTCATGACCAATTACACTGGCTAATTCTGCTTCATTTTCCGCCTTTTGCATTAAGCCAGTATGAATATAAACATAGCCTCCCATGGTAGCAAAAGCATTAACCGCTTTATTATCTACCACTTGAAAAGTATAGGTAATATCAGGGCGTTCGCTTTTTTTAGCTAGTTCTTGTCCGATACGATTAACATAATTAGTAATTGCCTGATTGCGATATATCTTAGCTTGACCAGAGTCAATCAATTCTTGGTTGATTTGTGAACCTAACTCTACTTCCTGTTTGTCAGAAATACTAGAAAGTTGAATAATTTGCGCTCCTTGAATGAGCAATTCAATCCAGGATGCTGCTCTTACTATTGTCACACTGCTAATAGCGATCGCAAAACCTAATACTAAAGAAAATAGTCCGTATAACCAACGTCTCCGAGGATGAAATAAATTAAATAAAGAAAATCGTCTGAGCATAGTGGAAAAAATTATTCTCTATATTAACAGAATATCGCTACTTTACCTTGACGAAAGTTAATCTTTAATTGTTGCGTACTAGAAAGTCATCGTAACTGTCTAGGTATTGAGTTCAGGAAAAGAGAGAAAGCTGACTAGACAATATTTGTGTAAGAACCTCAAGAAGATGGAAGTGCTGTTTTCTGGGGAGAGCCTTTTTGATAAATCAGTTACTTTTATTGGGAACACTTAATAAATAGTTTTAAAAAATCAGAAAGTTCGAGGTCAAGATAAATGGCAATTTTTTACGTTAATCAAAATGCAACTGGTGACAATGATGGTAGTTCTTGGATTAATGCCTATTCTGACTTACAAGATGCTTTAGCCGTAGCCACCGCCAACGATGAAATTTGGGTAGCAGACGGTACTTACAAACCCACAAATGATGGAGATAGAAATAGTTCTTTTGTTATTCCCAGTGGAGTCGAAATTTATGGGGGATTTGCAGGAGGAGAAACAAATCGAGAACAAAGAAACTGGATTAATCACTCAACTATTCTAAGCGGAAATATCGGCTCAGAAAATGTTCAAACAGATAATAGTTATCATGTTGTGGGTATAAGTAATACTACGAATACAACTATTTTAGATGGCTTTACTATTTCAGACGGTAATGCTGACGGAGGAGGTAGTAGTGGGAAAAATGATGGTGGTGGAATATATAGTTTTCGTGATTCTAATGCAACCTTAAAAAATCTGATTGTTAGTAATAATTTAGCCACTGATGATGGAGGTGGATTTTATTATGCTGGTGGTGGTAGTCCCAATCTTATCAATGTAACTTTTAGTAATAATTTTGCTAACGATCGAGGTGGAGCGATTTATGTATTTGGGGACTCTCTTAGCGTTGAGAATGGCTTATTTATCGAGAATGAAAGTCAATCAGGAGGGGCAATTGCCTTAAGAGATGGTACATTCAACGTAGCAGAAATTCTTAACAGCACTTTCTACAACAATCAGGCGAATGAAGGTAGTGCAATAATTTATAGCTTTAATTCATCCCAAGGTTCGGGTACTCTAACTATTGAAAATAGCATTTTCTCCAACAATTCAGGAAGTGACAGTAATAATCAAATCGTCTCAGGAGGAAGGGGAACAAATATTGTTAATAACAGCATAGTAGAAGGTGGTTACGATGGATCGGGGACAAATATTATTGATGCTGACCCCTTATTCTTCGATACTGAAAATAACGATCTGCGTTTGCGAAGAAACTCTCCTGGTGTAGATGCAGGGAATAACAATGTAGTCGATGAAACAACCGATATTATTACCAACCCCCGTATCTTTAATGACACAGTAGATATTGGTGCTTATGAGTATGGTGTCTTTATGTCTATTGACGATACTACTCTCGTAGAAGGAGATGATGGAACAACTAATGCAGCATTTACCGTTACTTTGCTGGACTCTTTAGGGGAAGCCACTGCCGAAGAAGTTAGCGTCAACTATGAAACTGTCGATGATACTGCTACAGCAAGTTCAGACTACACAACTACCGAAGGAACTCTCGTTTTTAGCGTTGGCGAAACTACCAAAACCATTAATATTCCTATTTTGGGAGATGAACTAATTGAAAACCACGAAAAGTTTTTTCTCGAACTTAGTGGCTTAAATGGTAATGCCATTCTTAGCGATAGTCGGGGTATCGGAACAATTACCAACGACGACTTACCTAGAGAAATAACCATTGCTGATGCTAGCGTTGATGAAGGTGATGAAGGCGAAACTGCAATAGAATTTACCATCTCTCTGAACGAATCTTACATTGAAGATATTACCGTTGATTATGATGTCTTTGAAGATACTGCAACCCCAGGAGACTACATCGATACCGAAGGTACAGTTACTTTCGCCCCAGGAGAAACCGAACAAACTATCTCAGTTCTTGTCTCAGGCGATCTGGAGATTGAAGCAGATGAAACCTTTGCGCTACAACTGAGTAATCCTAATGAGAATGGCGTTATTGTTGATGAAAGTGGTATCGGAACAATTACCAACGACGACTTACCTAGAGAAATAACCATTGCTGATGCTAGCGTTGATGAAGGTGATGAAGGCGAAACTGCAATAGAATTTACCATCTCTCTGAACGAATCTTACATTGAAGATATTACCGTTGATTATGATGTCTTTGAAGATACTGCAACCCCAGGAGACTATATCGATACGGAAGGTACAGTTACTTTCGCCCCAGGAGAAACCGAACAAACCATCTCGATTCTTGTCTCAGGCGATCTGGAGATTGAAACAAATGAAACCTTTGGGCTACAACTAATTAATCCCAGTGATAATGCGGTGATTATTGATGAGCGTGCTACAGGAACAATTACTAATGACGATCGCAGAAAAGTTAAAATTTCTGATGCCACTATAGGTGAAGGGGATGGGGGAGAGCAGATAGTTAACTTTAGCATTGCTCTCAATGAATCTTTTTCCGAACGTATCACCGTTGATTACAATATTACTCAAAATAACGCCACCTCTGAAGCTTTCACGGGGACAGCTACTTTTGAACCAGGAGAAACTGAAAAAGCTATTTCGGTTGAGCTTTCCAGCGATCCTAATTCGGCAGAGAATGAAAACTTTTTTGTGCAACTAAATAGTCCCAGTGATAATGCTCTCATTGAAGAAGGGTCGGAATTGGTAACCGTAGAATCTACACCCTTAACAAGCACCATCAACCGCTTTCAAAATAGTGACATCCCAGGTACTTATATCTTTGCAGGTGAAGCCGAAAGCGAAGGTATCCGAGACAATTTCAGCAACTTTGAAGAAGAAGGATTAGCTTTTAAAGTCGCTGACGAACCAGGTGATGATTTAATTCCTCTCTATCGCTTCCAAAGCACCCTTACTCCTGGTACTTATATCTTTGCAGGGGAAGCCGAACGGCAAAGTATTAACGCCAATTTCTCTGATAGCTTTAACGAAGAAGGTTTAGCCTTTTATGTTTATGGTGTAGGATCTGAGCAAGGCACAGAATTTATTCGTTTCCAAAATGAGGAGCGACCTGGTACTTATCTCTTTGCAGGACCCAATGAAGCTGAAAGTATTAGAAACAATTTTCCCAACTTTATCGAAGAAGGTGCTGCTTTTAAAGTAGGTATTTAATAGAGTTTACAAGGACGACATTTACATCAATAAAGGTTAAGGCAGTTAATCAATTGCCCTAACCAAGGTTGTTAAATAACAATATTTACCATTTTTTGTAAGGCAAGAACTTACCACACATAATTATCTGAACACGATCGCCCTTGGGGTCGGGTACTTTTTCGACCTCTACAGAAAAGTCAATTGCACTCATAATGCCATCACCAAATTTTTCATGAACTACAGCTTTAATAGGCATTCCATATACCTGCATTATTTCGTAGAAACGATAGATCAAAGGATCGGTAGGAATTTGAGGTTCTAATGAACCTTTTAAAGGAGGAATAGTTAATTCTTCTGCTGTTGATTCTGGTAAACCCAAAGCTGTTACCAATTTGGTTGCTTCATCCATGTCTGCACTGGCTTGACGATAGATTACTGATGCAATCCAAGTTTCATCTCTGCCAATGGTTTTTTCTAATTCTTCAAAGGTGATTCCTTTGTCTTTTTTTGCTGCTAATAGCTTTTCGGTAATTTCTGAGATAGGCATAATTTATTTCCTCTTGCTTAATGTTAATCTTTGGTAGGTTAGTAGTTAGTAGATTTCTTTTCGATTTTCCCCACCTCCCCATCCCTATTTCCTGCCACTTACCTACATTTTCTACTTAATACGGGCTTCTTCTACGGCACGGGTTTCACGATATAAATGGTCTTCCATTTCCTGTTTCAATTTCAAATAGGCAGGATGGTTTTCCACAGTAGTGCGATCGCGAGGGCGAGGAAAAGGCACTTCTAATATTTCATCAATTCCTGCTGCGGGGCCTTTGGTCATCATGATGATGCGATCTGATAATAGTAAGGCTTCTTCAATACTATGGGTAATCATAATTGCGGTTTTTCGCTGTTGCTCCCAAATACGTTCGATTTCTTCTTGAAGAAAACCACGAGTTAGGGCATCTAATGCCCCAAATGGTTCATCCATTAGTAAAATTTCAGGATTTATTGCCAAAGCTCTAGCAATTCCTACTCTCTGGCGCATTCCTCCTGATAATTCATGAGGACGCTTTTTTTCTGCACCTGTTAAACCTACTAATTGAATCTTTTCTTTGACTACGCGCTTCTGCTGTGTCACAGATACATTTGGGTAAACAGTTTCTACGGCAAACATAATGTTTTCTTCTACTGTCATCCAAGGCATCAAAGCGTAACTTTGAAATACCATTCCACGATCTGGCCCAGGCTTATTGACTATCTGCCCATTAATCATTACGTTGCCATTTGTCGCCTCACTCAAACCAGCAATAATATTTAGTAATGTGGACTTACCACAACCTGAAGGCCCAATAATCGAGACAAAAGTATTGTGTTCGATATCAAGATTGATATCTGCGATCGCTATAAAGTCAGAACTTGTCTGTCCTGTGATTTTATTAAACCAACCACTTCTACCAGGAAAAACCTTAGATACATGACGCAAAGAAATTTGAGTATTGAGAGCATTGTCCTTAGTCACAGCAAGATTATTAGATGATAAATAGGTATTCATGAGGATTATTTTCCAAAAGATACTAGTTTTTCTAAATAAGCAAAGATTTGATCGAGGAGGATACCAACAATGCCAATAATAAAAATGGCAACTAAAATATTCGGAATATAAAGGTTGTTCCATTCATTCCAGATAAAATAGCCCAAACCAGTTCCCAAAAGCATCTCTGCTGCAACAATTACTAACCAGGAGATACCCATACTGATTCGCAAACCAGAAATAATATTAGGTAAAGCAGCAGGAATAATTATTTTGAATATCGTCCTTCGTCGCGATGCACCAAGGGTTTTAGACACATCTAGATAATCTGAATTTACACCAGCCACCCCAAAGGCTGTATTAGTTAGAGTGGGCCAAATACTGGCAATGGTAATAATAAAAATTCCTGTCAACTCTGAGTCGCGAAATAAGTACAGTCCTAAAGGTAGCCAAGCCAGTGGAGATACTGGTTTTAAAAGTTGAAAATAGGGATTAAAAGCTTTGAAAGCAACTTTAGAAATACCTACTAAAATACCTAAAGGCACTGCAATGATGGATGCTAAGGTATAGCCGATGGCAACCCTTCTCAAACTAACTAGTAGATTCCAACCTATTCCTAAGTCGTTAGGGCCATTGTTGTAAAAAGGATGGGTAATCCAATACCATAATTCTTTGATAGTCAAAGAAGCAGTCGGTACTCCCTTTGCAAAAAGTTTCATTCTTGCTCCCACTTCCCAAAATAGGAGAAATATTCCTAACGAAAGTAAGAATAGAAGTAAGGCTTGGACATTTTCGTTATCAAGCCAACTATTTTCTGGGCTATTTCCTCTTGATTTTGCTCTTAGTGCGGTCATTGTGATTGGTGTTGATTGATTGTTTCAAATAATCAGTAAATCCTTTACTAACTATCGATCTAAACTCCATATTTTTTGATTTGTTCGTCTACATATTTTTGAGGATTGGCGGGATCGAACGTATCAAACTCTAAAGTTTCGGTACGATAAATATCGTCTGGTGCAGTTTGTCCTAATTCGACCGCTAATTCTCTAGCTAAATCGGTCATGAATATTTCTTTGCCGACTTCTTCGTACTTGTCAGCAGCGATCGCAGTTTTGACTTTGCTATCTCCCTGTAAATCCCATCGCACCAGTTGAGAAGAAATCCAGTTAGCAAAACTCTGCCAAGGATAGGGGTCAAAGTCAATACGGTCGGGGACGCTTCTGGAGTTACCTAGACCATCATCAAAATTACCTGTTAGTACTGCTTCTACTACTTCTACGGGTTGATTGAGAAAAGCCCTTTCAGAGATGGCTTTGGCAATTTCGACTCTATTGGCAGGATTTCTGGCATAGCCAGCAGCTTCGATAATGGCTTTATTTAATGCTCGAAAGGTATTAGGATTTTGGTCAATCCAATTATCACTAGCAGCAAAAGCACAGCAGGGATGTCCTGGCCATAATTCCTTGGTTAATTTGTGAATAAAGCCAGCTTCTTCGTATACTGCCCGTTGATTAAAAGGATCGGGCATTAGATAAGCGTCAATATCTCCTGCTATTAACTGAGCAATACTATCTGGTGGTGGTACTGCACGGATTTTGACATCTCGATCGGGGTCAATACCTCCTGTAGCTAGATAGTAACGGAGCAACAAATTGTGCATCGAATAAGGAAAAGGTACGCCTATATTAAAACCTTTAAAATCGGCAGGGCCATTAATTTTTCCCTTGTATTTATTGGCAACGGTAATTGCCTGTCCGTTAATGTTTTCAATACTGGCTAGCTTAACTCCAAAAGAAGCTGAACCTAAGCCTAAAGTCATAGCGATGGGCATTGGCGCGAGCATATGATAAGCATCTAGTTCTCCTGCGATCGCCGAATCGCGAACAGCACCCCAACTAGGCATTTTGACTACTTGAGCATTAAAACCATATTTTTTGTAAAAGCCTAACGGTTCTGACATGATAATCGGCGTGGCGCAAGTAATGGGGATAAAGCCGATTCTGAGATCTTTCTTCTCTAAGTTATCTACTATTACTGGAGCATTAGCAGTATCCGTAACTGATTCTTGACTCTGCTGATTAGGAGCGCAATTTGTTAAGGAGACTAAAGCAGCACCCACAGCTAAATTCTTCAGAAAGCGACGACGACTGAACTCACTATTATGAACCACATCGCCAAAAAATTCACCCGCGTTAGCTCCAAAAGCAGCTGCAAAAGCATTTTCTATCCCACCAGCTTGTTTTGCTAGCTCCAACACTAGTCTTTCTCGCTGGGGATTTCCTTTTCCTGCTGCTCTTAATAGTAATGTTTTACGGATATCTGCTGCATTTACCGTCTGAGCCACTTTCAAGGTGTTTGGTTTATAAACCCCCATTTTGATTAGATCGTCGATCATTTCCACTGGTTCTTTTGGCATATCTTCCGCCATAAATTTCCAGTGATCGCTGCTCATGTGGAAACCTCCACAGACACTACACGATGAGTTAAACTTGCTGATAATTTGTTGTTTATGGTCGAGATTACTCCACTGATTGAGTTCATCAGTTTTTGATAGCATTGTCATATTTCCATATATATATTTATAAACTTGGTATTTTGTAACTCAAGTTTTCTTGGTCAATAGTTCAGTAAGTTAAATTAAATTTCCAGATAAATATGTATTATCAGTAAAATTTTTATCTTACTTTTTAATTGATATGCAATTAATTAATAGATACTTTACATCGCTGACAACGTCAAACTTTGTCTTATTTTATCAGTCAGTTTGAAAGTTTGACATTGGATTAGTTATGGCAAAAATAGGACTTTTTTTAGATCGTTCTAACTATTGATAGCAGACCTTAATAATAAGAACAGTACTTTGAAACAAAATATCCCTGTTTAATGCGGAATTTGGATGTTAACTTTAGTGCCTTGATTAACTTGACTAATAATATCTATTTTGCTCCCTAAAAGATTGCTAAATCGTTTGACTATATTAAGACCTAAACCCGTACCTGGAATATTGCTGACGTTTTTACCACGATAAAAAGGCTCAAAAATATTATGTAGATCTTGAGGCGAAATTCCCATTCCCCGATCTTCAATTGATAAAATAATGTAGTCGCTACTTAATGACAGATTA
The DNA here is from genome assembly GCF_900659865.1 of Hyella patelloides LEGE 07179. Lineage (GTDB taxonomy): Bacteria > Cyanobacteriota > Cyanobacteriia > Cyanobacteriales > Xenococcaceae > Hyella > Hyella patelloides. The sequence continues at coordinate 8,345 of NZ_LR213860.1, read as the reverse complement.
AATTGAATTAACCGATCTTTTTGCGAATATCTGACTGAATTAGCCAGAATATTGATTAAAATCGACCTTAACAATCGATAATCTATTTCAATTTCTAATTGTTGGCGATCGCTGTGAAATTGAATCTGGTGATTGAGATGAGTTTCTTGAAATTCAGCTACTAATTCTTGGCAAAATTTAACTAAATCTAGGTTCTTTGGTTCTATTTCGATTTTTTCGGTTTCTATCTTGCCGATGACTAGCAAATCATCAGTCATTTGAGTCATACGTTCTATATTAATTTCAACATCAGATAAATATTCAATTTTTTGTAAGTTAGATAGTTGACGTTCGTAGCGTTTTAAAGAAGATACTGAAAAAGCAATATTATTCAAAGGATTACGAAATTCATGACATACCATTGAAACAAATCGAGAACGAGCTTGATTTAATTCTTTCAGTTGTTCATTAGCTTTAATTAATTCAGATGTTCGTTCTTGAACTCTTTGCTCTAATTCTTCATTAGCCCTTTGTAAGATAGACTCGTTAAGTTTACGTTGGCTAATATCACGAAACGTAACCACAGAGCCTACTAACTGACCTGTTTCGTCGTGCATTGGCGTGCTGATGTATTCTACGGGGAAGCTAGTACCATCTTTGCGCCAAAATACTTCATCATCCACTTTACGCACAGTTCCGTCTTGAAAAGCAGCATATATAGGACATTTCTCACGAGGATAGTGAGTACCATCAGAATGGGAATGATGTAAAACAGCGTGCATCGATTTGCCAATTAAAGCCTTCATTTCCCAGCCGATTATTGACGCAGCAGCAGGATTAACAAATGTGACATTACCCTGTAAATCTAAACCATATATTCCTTCTACTACAGAATTAAGAATCAGTTGATGTTGGCGACGCAAGTTGGCTAATTCAATATCACTTTGCCGATTAGATGGTGGTTGCATAGTCTCTCATCAAAATTTTTTATAGTTTATCTATGGAACTAATTGTATATTTTGCTACTACTACATCTTCTATTCAAGTATTTATTAGAAATAGCAGGTTTAACTTGTGTGGGAAACAATGCAACTTGGTATGAAAACAATCTTAGTCATAGAAGATGAAGCACAAACCAGAAAAGTTTTACTTAATTGCCTCAAATTTGAAGGATTTAAAGCGATCGAAGCTGATAATGGTAAGTCAGGATTAAAACTAGCTCAAGAGTGTCATCCAGATTTGATTGTTTGTGACATTATGATGCCAGAAATGGATGGTTATGAAGTTCTCTCTGCTTTAAGAAAACATTCTTCAACTCTAGCAATTCCCATTATTTTTTTAACTGCGAAAGTATCCATGTTGGATTTGAGATTAGGCATGGATTTGGGTGCTGAAGATTATTTAACCAAACCTTGCAACGTAGATCGCTTTTTGACTGCAATTACAACTAGACTAAAAAGAAAAGAAGAATTGAAAAAATGGTACGTTTCACCCACTAATACATCTAATTCTGAATCTTTCTTTGAAAGTATCGACTTGCCTAAATGTAGCAAAGTCGAGCGAGTATTTAAATTTATTGAGGAAAATTATTACAAACCTCTGGAACTTAAAGACGTAGCCCAAGCTGTCGGTTATTCTCCAGCATATTTAACTAATCTGATTCGTCAGAAGACCGAACGCACAGTCAAACAATGGATTATTGAGCGACGTATGAATGAAGCTCGCGAACTACTACTCAACACTGAGCAATCAATTACAGAGATTGCTGAAAAAACTGGTTATGTAGATACAGGGTATTTTATTCGTCAGTTTAAACGTTTACATGGAACTACACCTAACCAATGGAGGAATAGTCCAGAAATAGTAGAGGCTGCTTAGGTTAGTTTAAGGCGACTCTCAATTCATATATTAAAGAAAATGTACAACTATACTGAAACTCTCTTCAATTTATCTAACTGTTGTGTCTGTACAGTGATTTAGTTGCTAGTTATTGACGGGATCGCGGTTTACTGATAACTGTTTATTGATAACTGTTTATTGATAACTAATGACTATTAAGAAAAATTGCGATCGCTCTTGGCAATTGTGTTTCATTATTACCTTAGTAGCTCCTATAGTCTATGGTTTACTGGATTTACAAACAGCTTTTCAGGGTGATTGGATAGTCCAAGATGATGCGCGACAGCACGTCTTTTGGATGATGCGTTATCTCGATCCAGAATTATTTCCTAATGATTTAATTGCTGATTATTTTCAATCAGTTGCGCCTTTTGGCTATACTTCTTTGTATAAAGTAGCAGCCAGTTTTGGCATCGATCCTTTAGTTTTTAATAAGTTAGTTCCCGTTGGTCTACGATTAGTTATTACTTATTATTTTTTTCTGCTTTGTCGAGAAATTTTTCCTGTGCCGATTGGTTGTGCTATCTCTACATTATTACTCAATCATAATATCTGGCTCAAAGATGATATTGTTTCTGGAACACCAAGAGCTTTTTTATATCCTTTTTTGATCGCATTTCTTTATTATTTTACCAAACAGTCTCTAATTCCTTGTCTAATTACGATTGTGTTATTAAGTTGGTTTTATCCACAAACTGTTTTTTTAGCTTCAGGAATGTTGGTAATGAGGTTAATTAAATGGCAAGGATTAATTCCTACTTTAAGTCCGAATCAAGAATACAGATATTTCTCTTTAATTGGATTAACTGTTGCCTTTCTCGTAATGCTTCCTTATGCTATTAAAACCAGTGATTATGCCCCTATAATTACTCGCGCTGAAGCGATCCTTATGCCTGAATTTCATTATGGAGGACGATCTAATTTTTTCAAGGGTAGTATTTTTGAATATTTGGTTGGTAGAGGTAACGGGGTAATGATTTCTACTGCGGTATTCAGCCCGATTATTTTAATATCTAGTTTATTTTTACCTTTAGTAATTAAAAAATCTCATAAGTTTACTTTAGCAAAAAAAATTAATGCTAATTTAGATAATTTAGTTAAACTATTAATAGCATCTTTAGGGATGTATATTTTAGCGCATATAGTTTTATTTCGTTTACATTTACCATCTCGTTATACAACCCATAGTTTAAGAATTGTAGTTACTATTAGTGCAGGTATTACTATTACAGTTGTTTTAGACTATTTATTTAAAAGTTTTAAAAAGAAATTTAATACTAGACAAAGTAAAGTATTCTCTAGTTTAGTTATATTTGCGATCGCTTTACTAACTTATTCTAGCTTCTTCGATCCTTTTTCTCCTACTGGTTATAAAATTGGTAGTTATCCTGAGTTATATCATTTTTTTCAACAGCAACCCAAGGATATTATGATTGCTTCTCTAGTAAAAGAAGCAGATAATTTACCTACTTTTACGAAACGTTCTACTCTGGTCAGTCGTGAATATGCTATTCCTTATCAACTGGGATATTACAAACCTTTTAGAAGAAAAATAAGAGATTTAATTACAGCACAATATAGTAACAACTTGCAAAAAGTTCAACAAATTATTCGCAAATATAATATTAGCTATTGGTTAATCGAAGAAGAAAGTTTTACTTCTGAATATGTTATTAAAAACCGTTGGTTTAAACAGTATAAACTAGAACACGAACAAGCGATCTCTAATTTAGAAAACAATCAAATTCCGATCGTCAAAGCTTATCAAGATACTTGTCAGGCTTTTTCTACCAACAAATTTACAGTTATTGAAACTCAATGTTTGCTCAAAATACAAAAGCCACAAAGCTAAGGCAATACCATTAATCTTTGTGACTCCCTGCCAAGGATATTGTTAGTGTATAGCATTTCCTGAATAAATAAAGCACAAAATAATTTTGTGCCAAAAATTCACATTTACCAATAATATCGATCGGGATGAAGCACAATCCATTCTGTACTGATTAATTGATGGCTAATAATTAAATTAGTGCAGAAAAGGCAATACCAATACCCTCATCAACAAAGCTATCTCTATAATTGGCAAAATATCTTTTCTTTCTTATTCAGTAAATTCAATAATTGATAATTCATAATGGACAATTGATAATTACCTCTCCATAAATGAAGCCCTAAAGGACTAGCTTCGCCGTCGTACTCGGCTTCGCCGTCGCGTGACCGTAGGGAATCCGTGATTGGCATAAGGATTGATAAGCGCGGAAATATTTTTTTTCTTTCTTCTCCACGGACATCACGAGCTATGACGGAAACCTCAGACGACGTGTCCTCTTAAAAGGAGAGGCATTTAAACCCAACATAATTGATAATTATCAATTTTCAATTGTCAATTATACATTGGTAAAGAACGCTTTTTATTCTTGTTCCAGAGGTTGCAATATATCTTTGGGTATAACTCCGTGAATGCCTTTAACGATATCTACAACCTGGGAAACTTCATAGTCAATAGCAGCACTGCCAAACAATAAGGCATCTTGTTTGGTTAAACCATATTCATCTTCCATAATTTGCAGAGATTCGCGTACGGCTTTTTTCATCGCTTCATCCAAATCTTCATCGAGTCCAATTGCTAGCCAAGCTTCAGGCGTTTCTGCCATTGGCGATTCTAGTTGCTTATTTTTGTGGACGATTAATTTAAAAGTAGGAGTGAGTGAACATTCAATGGCTGTGAGGGCAACTTCTCCGTTTCCTTGAGCGCAGTGAGGGTCGCCAGTGTAAAATAATGCTCCAGGGACTTGTACTGGTAGATATAAACTCGTACTTGCAGTCAAATGTTTGATGTCTATGTTACCGCCATAATTACCTGGTGGAACTGAGTTGACAGCTTCTTCTGGATCGGCAGGTGCGACTCCCATAATGCCCATAAATGGCTTGAGAGGAAGATCGATATTTGGTCTTTCATTGGAGGGACGAAAAATGCCGATGTCTCTTTCGGTGTCGAGGGGAATTACTTTTGTATAAATATCTGCATCGTTGAGAGGATATTCTCCTGGTAATGCTCCTTTGCTATGACGGTTAGAAATTACTCCATAAGGAACTCGGTAATCAATACTCATGGTTTGGATTTCTAAAACATCCCCTGGTTCAGCATCTTCTATATAAATTGGGCCAGTAATTACATGAGGGCCAGGTGCGGTTCTTTCGATTTGTTCTTTGACTGCTAACTGATCTGGTAGAATATCAGCCTCGTCAATTCCTGCTTCTGTGAAAAATGCTACTGTATCTCCTTGGTCGGGTAAAATGCCTTCATGGGATACTGTTTCAATAGTCACAACATCTCCAGATTTTATTTGCAAAATTGGCTGGTTCTCAGATGTAAACAATTCTCCCCAAATGACATTTTCTGGCGTGGATTTAACTAAATGATTTGTGGGGGTTGCATCTTCTGTTGATTTTAAGTGTGCAGATGAGATACCTGCTGTCAAAGTTAAACTAAATAAAACGATTATTAGTAACGAGTATCGGGAAAAAAAAGAGAATTTTGCGCTTTTCATCAAAATTTTTGCTTTATCAAGACCAAAACTTAGGCTAAGTCTGTAATAAAAACTAGATTACTTTTGTAATTTAAGTTACAAAATACTAAGATGTGTCATCAATTGGAGGAAAATACCTTGCTGGGTAAGGTATCGATTTTTTTGCTGATATTAATTTATAACGAATGTTAGATATAATAAAAGTACAGTTAAATATAGGTTAATTTATGCCTAAAATTGTTGACCACGATCGCTATCGTCAAGAAATCCTGACAAAATGTTTCGATTTGTTTGCCCAAAGAGGTTATGGCTCGCTGACTATGCGACAGATAGCTAAAGAAATTGGTGTGTCTACAGGAACACTGTATCACTACTTTTCTAGTAAAGAAGATTTATTTGTACAACTAATCGAAGAAATAACCGAGCAAGATATTCTTCATGCAACCGATCTAATGGAAAATCAAAGTTTAGACACGATGGAAGAAAAAATATTAGCTCTCGGTCAATTTATCTTTAAAAATGAAGACTACTTTTACAAGCAAACTTTACTATATATGAATTTCTTTCAACAGCTAGATTTAGAACAACAACAGCTTGTTGAAGCAGTCAAACGCTCCTACAAACGCTATCAAGAAGAAACCATGGAGTTTCTCGGTATATACGATCTGGCGATTGCTAATCATATCTCTTGTTTTATCGATGGTTTAATTTTTCAACGAGCCTTCGATCCAGAATCATTAGATATCCAGCAACAAATGGATTTGCTAGCTAAAATGCTTTCTGCTTATTTAAGCTCTAAGCATTCAGATAGTTAGAATAACTATGGTTTAATTAATTTTGGTTTTGATTGACGATATTTTTTCGAGATAATGAAAGACTTAAAACTATGATGAGAAACTAAAGCTAATAAAGCGGAGCTTGCTATTCCAATTTTCCACAAAAGAATGTCGCTAACATCGTTAAAGCCTCTTGTAAAACTTCGAGCCAGAAAGCTCCTTATAAAACTATAACGTGAATCACCGTAGCTATTGAGATACTCGCTAATACTACAGCCCAAAAATATAACAATTGACAAGATACTATAAATACTAAAGTTATTTAATTTCTCTTTTTGCAAATCTAGTCTCGTTCGAGCGATCGTGTTCAAAGTTAAGATTGGTATAGTTGCTCCAAGAACTCCAGCGATAACCATAGATAAAGTTGTGTTTTGGTTCATATATTTTTGTCCATATATTAAGCCTGTCACTAATCCTCCCGTTAAAAGAAAACCTCGAATACCACCCCATAAAATTTTTTTCCAGCTCATACCACGTTTATTACCTGTCAATAGCATAAAAATACTACCAATTAATAACCCTAGCAGAAGAAAAACAACAGTAAAATCGTTATTTTCGCCCAATAAAAACAAAAATAAAAAGTAAGATATTGATGTTAAAAGGATTGAAACAAATAATTTTAAATAGGGAATTTTAGCAGTTACGATCTTTGCAGTTTGAACGTTAATATTTATAACTTGAGTTTCAGGATAAGAATTTGTTTGGAGTAAGATTTCGCGCTGATAGTTACTATCTGCTAATAATTGACTGCTATCGACTGTTATCTTTAACTCAACCTTATTACTGACAAATTTTGATTCGCTGAAAGTAATCCAGGCATGACTATCTGGTGTATGAGGTGGATCGCTAGGGTGTGATGCAACTTGCCAATCGCCTTCTAAAATTGTTTCGGCAATAAAGTTAGTAACAGTAATCGTTTTAGTTAGTTTTTCTCCGTAGGTATTAGCAGTAAATTCTAAATGGGATGTGCTTAGTTTTGTTTCTGGTTGTTTAAAGATATAGATTGGTTTTAATTGTTCAAGAGCTTGTACTGCATTTTTATAACGATGATTGGGATTGCGTTGAACTAAAGTTTGCAACCAGTTGAGCCAACGCTGACTTAATTGAAGTAACAAATACTGAAAACTAATGTTATTATCTTCGTCAATTAAAGTATCTATTTCACTCGATTTGATTCTCGTTAATAAACAAATTAAGGTCATTCCGAGGCTATATAAATCTGTAGCGGGAGTCAATTGACGATTGTAAAGTTGTTCTGGTGGCATAAAGCCTAATGTACCTAAAGTTACGCTACTCATCGCTAAATTTTCACTCCCCAGACGAGCAAAACCAAAATCAACTAAATAAACCTTTCCTTGTTCGTCAACTAAAATATTTTCAGGTTTAAGGTCGCGATGAATAACAGTAGGAAGGCGATTTTGTAGATAGATTAAAATTTCTAAAATTGCGATCGCAATACCTTTGATTTCTTCTGGCTCGTAATTGCGAGAAATAGCTAAAGATGGAGCTTTTTTATACTCTTGAACCATGCAAAAACCATCTATAGTTTCAAAAGAAGCTAAATACTGAGGAATACCAGAATGTTCTAATTGTTCTAAGATACTTATCTCTCGTTGATAGGCTTTATAACCCAGCCAATCAGAATTAGAGGAAGCAAACTGAAACTGTTTAATAACTACATTATTATTACTATTTACTTCTGTCGCTAAATATGTAGTACGACCGCCAAAATGATTTTTGCCTAAAGTATTTACTATTCGATAACCAAATTGAGAAAAGTCTGGCAAACTATCCATTTCAATCAAGAGAAATTAATTTTGATTCATATATTCTTTTTTGTAGCATCAAACAGCAGTCGAGTAAGCGATTTCAACATAGCGATCGCAATCTAGACAAGTAGATCGGAAAACAAGATTATAGGACTTACGCATTGACAGAATAATGAGACAATGCACTCTTAAGTAGAAGACATCAAAAAAACAGGTATCGAACAATCAGGAAAATCAGCAAACCTTCCACCGCACAATGCAATCTCGAACACTACACATTGTTTTTATTGTCAGAACCCAAACAAATGGGATGTAATAGATTGTCAGAAATA
>NZ_LR213859.1 GCF_900659865.1 Hyella patelloides LEGE 07179 | reverse complement strand
TTAATTCCTTTACACAAAGGCAAGCCCATTATTAAAAAAGGAAAAAGAGGTCCTGCTCCTCGATGGCGTAATCCTCAAAAACCAGCTAAAACTATAATCCACGTCAATACCCACAAAATTAAGCACAATCAAAAACACTCTTTAAACGAACCAGTAATTACTGTTAAACAGAGAAATACTAATTGGTATGGACATGAGGTAGAAATACCAGGAGGATGCCGTATTTTGTATTATCCTGATAATCCTACCTGTGGTCGTGCGAGGGTTTGGATTGAGACTTTGTACGATGTTAAGGTAATTTCTCGATCGCTCTAAAGTATTTGCTCCACTAATTTATATTAGAGCTAGACTTCAAGCTTTAAAAGTCAAAATTGGTTTTAACCTGGCTACTACCTTCACCATTCCCGCTTCTACTTGAGCATCAATTACTGGTTGAATTGGTTTATAAGCAGCAGGGGCTTCTTCGAGACGACGCTCTTCTCTTAAGGTTACACAGTCAACACCAGTCAAGCCTAAACTCAACTCATCGCGACAAGCACCCTTACGAGACATAGCAAAGCGTGACTTTGCCCTTCCCGCACCATGAGAAGCAGAAGACAAAAATCTTTCGTTACCTAAACCCATCAACAAATAAGAAGACGAACCCATTGAACCAGGAATAATTACAGGCTGTCCTGGGTATGCGGGACACGCACCTTTACGCACAATCCAACGTTTGCCATCTGGTAGGGTGATATTGTGGGGTAAATCGTAAACTAGAGGTGCTGCAATATCTCCATATACTTGACGTAAGCGCAGACGTAATAATTCAGCCAGTAGTAAACGATTTACAAAACCATAATTAGCTGCGGTGGCTTCTGCTTCTAAATAGTTAGAAACAAGATCGGGATTACTATCGTTACTGAGAGGGAAGAGACGAGAATTAGGATAAGCTGTGCCAATTTGCCAAGCTTTCCAGGCTCGATCGCGCCACATTCCCCCGATGTATTTACCCACGCTACGAGAGCCAGAGTGAATCATAAAGGCTAGTTGTCCCTCTTTGATTCCCCAAGAGTAAGCAGCACTTTTATCTTCTACTCTCTCTACTATTTGAATTTCCACGAAATGATTACCACCGCCAATGGTAGCTAATTCACCATCTCGTACTATTCCAGTTTTGGGAACTAATTCGGGTGGTGCATAATTAATATTGCCTTCTAAAGAACCAGATAAATAAACATTGTCGCACTCTTGCCAAAGTTGCTCGAAATTAGATGCAACAAAACTACCCAAAGGATTAGCTGTCATCGCTGATAACCATCCTAAAATGCCGTGTTGGAACATTCCGCGAGCCGTTACCGCATCCATACTGACATCGCGAGTACCGAGAAAATAATCTCCTTTCATGAGTTCCACAAAATGATTTCTCTGGCTTAAAAACTCTTCTAAAGATAGATCGGCGACGTGTAAGCGCATTCCACAGTTAATATCTGAACCGACGGCTGCGGGAATAACCATGTTTTTTGTTTGCACGATTGAACCAATAGCAACACCAGCATCACCTGGATGAAAATCTGGAGTAGCACAAACGCGAGTTACTTCCCCCCCTGAAGGATGAGAGACAGTAGCTAGACTAGCTAGTTGTTTTAATGCTTTGCCTTCTACAGCAAATCCTTCTGGAAGCAATACCTCTGCGGTGGGAGATTCAAAAGCGTTATCAAGACGAACGGAATAAACTCCATTTTGATAGGAGACATTTAAACCCTGACGCGACAAAGCGCGTAAGAGTCTAGATAAATTTTTAGACTGCATAAGAAATCAGTAGTAAATGACTGTGGTGATTTACCTCTGAAAATATTTAGATTGTTAAAGGTTTGATTTCAGCAGCCAGAAAATATTGTAGGGAGTAATTGCCGATTGATTACAAATTACTCGATATTTTCAGCACTCTCAATTTAACATATTTGGCTCAAATAAATTAAGAAAAGCGATCGATCTATTTATGAGTATCTCAATTATCGCTAAACTACTACTGCTAAGTTTGAGGATTCAGGATCAAAATGATAATTGCTATTACAGCTTTAAAAGGTGGTGTCGGCAAGACCACTACAGCAGTTCATTTAGCTGCATATCTGCAAACTTTAGCACCCACATTATTGATTGATGCAGATAAAAATCGCTCCGCTCTAGTCTGGTCAAAAGAAGATCGACTACCCTTTTACGTCGCTTCTCAAGCTGGTTCGCCAGCATTGATCGCAAAATTCACCCACATTATTATTGATACTCAGGCTCGACCAGAACCAGAAGAACTCAAAGATTTGGCACAAGGGAGCGATCTTGTCATTATACCCACTACCCCTAATCCTTTAGATTTAGATAGCACCTCAAAAGCTACCGAACTATTAGAACCATTGAACGTCAATTATCGAGTATTGCTGACTAAAGTAGATTCTCGCACCACCACTGGTAGAGATGCCAGAATCTTTATGAAAGAAAAGAAATTTCCCACATTCAAAACAGATATTCCTTTGTTAGTTGCTTTCCAACGCGCCCCCAGCCGTGGTGTAGTTATTCAAGATTATCCTGACCCTAGAGCTAAAATAGGTTGGTCTAGGTATCGTGCTGTAGGTAAAGAAATTATGGCTTGAAATTGAATTGAGTAAAGATTATTAATTATTTAGGCGATCGCTATTTTGTCAATAAACCGTGTTTTTAGAAAGGAACGCTGTTTAAGATCGACTCGGAAATTTCTTAGCTAATTGTATTTTTGATGATAAATAACTTAATAAAATATTAGCAATTTTGTCTACTAACTAATTATCAATATCTTCTATCTTTTTCTAAATCTTTAATTACTTTTTCATGATGATAAAGATAACTTCTGCTCTTCAAATTGAGAATTTGCTTTCTTAAATTGGCTTAATAATTATGCCAATCGTTCATCCAATTCAATAAAATTTTAAAAAGTTATTAGTTCAAACCAGAGAACAACTTAAAGCGGACATAGGTTATTAAAATCAAGAGGAAATGAATGCCTAAAACCTGAAACGGGGCAAAATTTGAGAAATAGCCTTGGAATATTTAAAATACTAAAATGGAGATTTTAATTGTTGAAGACGAGCGCGAAATAGCTGAAATTATCCAAGAATGCCTGGAGGCTGAAGGTTTTTCCTGTCGCGTCTGTTATGACGGTCATTCTGCCCTGCGATTGTATAGCGAACATCAACCAGACTTAGTTGTTCTCGATCTGAGGTTGCCAGGTATAGATGGTTTGGAAGTATGCAACCAAATCCGCCAGAAAACAGTAGCTCACGATCCTTATATCTTGATGCTAACTTCTAGGGGAGAAGAAATCGATCGCATTATTGGTTTATCTACAGGGGCAGATGATTACTACGTTAAACCTTTTAGCCCCAGAGAATTAGTCGCCAGAGTACGAGCTTTATTACGTCGTCGCTTGCGAGAGGGCGATCGCTCTCAATTAATACGGACAAAATCTTTTACCATCGATCTAGAACAGCACTGTATCAGTCTTCATATTGATGCTGAACCTGCAAAACAATTAGATTTATCTTCTTCTGAGTTTAAGCTCATGGCTTTGTTTGTCAAACATCCTGGTAGGGTATGGGAAAGGGTACAACTGATCGAAAAGCTTTGGGGAGATGATTTTTTTGGTGAAGAAAGAGTAATCGATACCCATATAGCCAGATTGCGGAAAAAAGTTGAACCTCATTCTAGTAAACCGAGATTTATTCAAACTGTTGTCGGTGTAGGTTACAAATTTGAAGATTTATAGCGTAAAATGAACGATCTCAATCTGCAAGCCCGACTGTTTTTTTCTCATATTCTGGTAACTATTGTGGGGGTAACGGCATCTTCGGTAGTGGGTAATTTTTTTTCTCCCCGCTTTTTTCAATTCCATGTTAGAGATTTGGAAGGAAGAGGCTTAACTATTCGTACCGCTCACTCTCAGTTATTAGAAGTATTTGAAACAGCTTGGGCAAGGGGCAACTTTTGGTCGTTTTTAATCGGTACGTTGGCAGCAGCAATTTTAAGCTATTGGATTGCCAAGCGAATTGTCCAGCCCTTAAATCAAATGGAAACTATTGTTTACCAATTTGCCAACGGTAAACTGGATGAGCGAATGTCTCACTTCGAGATTCCTGAATTAGATCGTCTGGCAATTGGTTTTAATCGCATGGCAGCTAGTTTAGAAGAAGTAGAATCAAGAAGACGAGAGATTATCGACGATCTTACCCATGAACTGCGAACACCCTTAACCATCATTCGGGGACGTTTAGAAGAAATTGCCGATGGTATTATTACGGCTAATTCTCAAATCTATTCGCGCTTAATTCGTGAAACTAAACGTTTACAGCGTTTACTGAATGATTTACAAGAACTATCCCAAGCGGAAACGGGCAATTTATCATTAAACTTGCAGCCCACTAATTTACGGCAAATTCTTGAGCCATTAATCGAGAGATTCAGCGAGCAATTGCTGGGAAGCGATCTCGCTTTAAAGTTAGACTGTCCGAATAATCTACCCTACGTTATGATAGATAGCGATCGCCTGGAGCAGATTTTAGTTAATTTACTGAGTAATGCCATTCGCCACACTCCATCTGGTTCAATCACCCTCAAAGCTTGGTCTGAGATAGATAAAGTCTGGATATCTTTCACTGATACTGGTTCGGGAATTGCCACCGAAGAATTAGCCCATGTTTTTCGTCGCTTCTGGCGATCGCAAAAATCCCGCGATCAAAGATATGGTGGTACTGGGATTGGTTTAGCAATCTGTCGTCGTTTGGTAGAAATACACGGTGGAGAAATATTCGTTGAAAGTCAGTTGGGAGTAGGCAGCACCTTCAAATTCTTTTTACCGATGAATGTTCGCGTTTAATGCCTAATTTTTAGATTGAAACAAGGTTTGTCAAAATTGACATCAAATTGTCATAGCGATGAAAGAACAGCTTGTTAACTTAAACAATAGATAAATCCAAGTTGTTGTTGACAGGCTTTTCATTATCGGAGGAAAAGCGATGAATAATTGTCCGTATTGCGCTTGTAATTTACTGCCTCATCTTCGTTCCCAAAATCGCTATTGGTATTGTTCACACTGTCGTTCAGAAATATCAGATAGCTTTATCACAGCCCAGAATAGATCGATACCCCCTGAATTCAAGCTTTTAAAATCTCATAATCTTTCCTTAGTTTCTTCACTATAATTGCTCATTTTAAGAACTATGCAATCACGCCCAACTATTGCCTTAATATCTGTCCACAGCGATCCTGCTACGGAAACAGGAAGCCAAAATGTCTATGTGCGTCAGCTAGGAGAAGCTTTATCCCGCTTGGGATGGCAGGTAGATATGTTTACTCGCAAAACTGATGCTAGTCAATCAGATATGGTGCAACACAACCCTAACTGTCGAACTATTCGCCTGAGTGCTGGAGTAGAACAATTTGTACCTCGGCAAAAACTGATTGGCTATTTACCAGAGTTTCTTAAACAACTGCGTCAGTTTCAACTAGCCAATAATATTCAATATTCTTTGATTCATACCAATTATTGGTTATCAGCTTGGGTAGGTATGGAACTCAAAAAAATCCAACCTCTGAAGCATGTTCATACATTTCATTCCCTCAGTGCAGTTAGATATGCCAAAATTGACCATCTTTCCCACATTGCTAAAATTCGTCTGGCAATTGAAAAAGCTTGTCTGGAAAGAGCCGATTTAACTATTGCTACTTGCCCTCAACAAAGAGAGTATCTTAGAAAATTAGTTTCTACGAAGGGCAACATCGAAATTGTTCCTTGTGGCACAGATACTCATATATTTGGCTCTGTGGCTTCCATAACAGCAAAGGGAAAACTAGATATTGAATCAGGTGTCTTTAATCTTCTTTACGCAGGTAGATTTGCTCGTCCTCAAGGAATTGAAACCTTAGTAAGGGCAGTTCACAAACTTTATTTGTCTGGTATTCCAAATATTCATCTGACTTTAGTTAGTAGTTCCCATCGTCATGTTAGTAATCAATTAGAAAGAAAACGAATTAAAAAGCTGATTGAAGATTTAGGTATTAAAAACATTACTACTTTTGCAGAACGAATCAGCCGAGAAGAACTAGCAATGTATTATGCTGCTGCTGATGTTTGCGTTGTTCCTAGCTATTATAATCCTTCTGGAATGGTGGCACTAGAAGCGATGGCAAGCGGAACACCTGTTGTAGCTTCAAATGTGGATGGCTTGAAATATGTAGTGGAACACGAACAAACAGGGTTATTATTTCCGCCTAAAAATACTACTGTTTTAACCGAAACCATCCATCGCCTGATAGCTGACCCCAAATTACGTTGGAAATTAGGGGTATCTGCTAGAGAAAGAGTAGAAGATTTATTTACTTGGGATGGTGTTGCCAATCAACTAAGTGATTTTTATCAAGAACTTATAGAAGCTCATAATCTAGAGTTGTTGAAACAAAATTTAGAGCTAGAGTTATTAAATAGATCGTTAAAAAATTCAATAGGTGGCAAAACTAACGAAGTTGTTAGTTAGAGTCAAAGGGAGCTATTTCTGATCCTAAAAGTCTGGAGAAATTGATCAAAAAAATCGGTTGAATCAAATCAAATTGCTGGGTTGTACCACATACCAAAATCTTGATAATCAATGGTTAATCGAAATTCCTACAGACCATAGGAAATTATTGCTGCAAGAACATAAAAACAATAAGTGGTTACTTATATCTAACGGAGATCCACAAATGTTTCTCAATACAAGACAAATATTGCAATATATCAAAAAAATCCAGAAAAATCCTCTAATATTTAAGACTAAGGAAGCTGCCATAAGTTCTAAATGATCTTGAAATTATTGCTATATTTAGTTTTCAAATCGCAACCTAGTAGCTCTCCAACCTACAACTACTTTATGTTTAAAAAGCGTGAAGCTACGCTACATTATTTCCCGATCATTTTGAACTATAAAGTCTTTAAAAAGTAAGTGAGTCTTTAGAAATGTTTCCTTTTCTTTTATTCCAAGCAATAGCATTAGTTTTTATTGCTTTCAATATTTTTTCCCTTTCTTTACTATTTCCTGTAGAGAAAAATTCCAAAAAAACCAAAATCAAAAAAGCTTAAAACTAACCTATAATAATTTTTCTCAAGAATGATTTATGCTAAAAAATTATTACTATGAATCTTCAGAAAAAGCAGCCAGAAAGAGTTTTCTGGGTTTACTAATTACTACTTTATTATTTTTGATTTCTTTTAATTTAGCTTGGTTGTCGATACTTATCAGAATATCTCGGCTCACCGAAATTAATAATATTAGTAGAAATATCTTTAATTTAGAATTGTTTCTGATTATCGGTAACTTGACGATTGTGTGTTTATTTGCAACATTAATATTAACAATTAAAAAGTTTAATCTGCCCTTGAATAAACATTGTTAATTATCTTTTGAGTTTAATATTGTTTATGAATTTTAAGTTCAATCAAGTAATTTTTAATCTAGTCAAGACAACCAATTTTTGGCAAGCCAATTATCTAATTTTACGACAATTAAAGCATTTCAAATTTATCACTACTGTTGCTATTAGTTGTACTTTAATTGGTGCTTTTTTTGAGGGCATTACCGTTAGCTTAATTGCCTCTTTTTTACAAAGTTTAACTAATCCTAACGAACCACCAATTCAAACAGGTATTAGTTGGTTTGATGGGGTAATATTAGCAACTAAAGCGACGGCATCAGTAAGAGTTTATCGTTTAGCAGCAGTAATTCTCATAGCAATTTGGCTCAGATCGCTACTGCACTATTGGGGACAACTTTATACAGGATTGGCACAATGTCATTTAAGCAATCGCATTCGCAAATTAATTTTTGAACAGTTACAAAGTTTAAGTTTGAGCTACTATTCTAAAATTCATTCGGGAGAACCTCTTAATAGTATTACCCGTGAAGTTAATGAACTCAAACAGGTATTTAACCTGACCGCTAAAATCATTGCTCAAGGTTCGACACTACTGGCTTATGTCATATCCCTGTTTTGGCTTTCTTGGCAGCTTTCTCTGGTGGCAGTATTAATGTTTAGTTTGCTATCTGTGGGATTATCAACTCTCATTGCTAGGGTACGTGAAGCAAGTTTTGCCATACCTAAAGCTAACGGACAGTTAACTTCTGTGGCAATTGAGTTTATCAACGGCATTCGTACTGTTCAGGCATCAGCCACCCAAGATTTTGAACGAAGAAGATTTTATCGGGCTACCAATCAAGTAATGGCAGCCGAAACACAAGTAAAAACCGCCTCGGCATTAGTTCAACCATTAGCTGAGGGAGTATCGAGTACGGTACTGATTGTAATTGTGGTGGGAGCGTTTGCTTTGTTGATCGAAACGGGACAAATACGAGCAGCATCTTTACTAACCTTTATGTTTGTCTTATTTCGAATGATTCCCTTGATATCCCAAATTAATCACAGTCGAGAGAATTTAAGTAGGTTTCAGGGTTCAATTGGCAATATTAAAGAACTACTACGTCGCGAGAATAAAACTTATTTAACCAATGGCGGAATTCCCTTTGCAAAACTCAAACACAGCATTGAGTTTGTGGCTGCCGATTTTGGCTACAATCCTCATGAATTAGTCCTCAAAAATATCAATTTAGCGATCGCCAAAGGACAAACAACTGCTTTAGTGGGGGCTTCTGGGGCTGGTAAAACCACTTTAGTAGATCTGATCACTCGGTTTTACGATCCAATTAAAGGTCAAGTATTAATTGACGGTATCGCACTATCAGAGAGCGAAATAAATTCTCTACGTCGTCAGATGGGTATTGTCAGTCAGGATACGTTTATTTTTAACTTTTGGGGAGTTTGAGGGGCGATAAGTCCCGCGCTATAATCTTTGATTTAGCGTCGGGACGGGGCGTATAAACTTCTGGGGAAACCCCAGAAGACAGCCCCTCATCCAGGGACATCTCAAGTATATCAAAAGGCTCGATGCCTTGTAGATATACATTCTACCATTAATGACAAAATGTGATAGAATATTCTCATGATTTTAAATTATCGCTATAGAATTTATCCTGATGCAGAACAAGTCGAGACACTAAATGAGTGGCTTGAAACTTGTCGCGTTAGTTATAACTATGCATTGCGAGAGTTGAAAGATTGGATAGCTTCTCGAAAATGTCCTATAGATAGATGCAGTTTAGAATCAGAATATATTATGGCTGCGGGTTATCCGTTCCCTAGTTACCATCAACAGCAAAACAACCTACCAAAAGCAAAAAAGAAATTCCCTCGACTAAAATCTGTACCATCTCAAGTATTACAAATTAATATTAGGCGGTTACACGATAGCTGGGATTCTTTTAGAGTTAGAGGCTACGGCTTTCCTCGTTACAAAAAGTATGGGCAGATGAAGTCAATACTTTTCCCCCAGTTCAAATCCAATCCTTTAACAGGGTCGCTTCGCGCACCTTCGGTGGGGCAGGTCAAGATACCTAAACTGGGAAAAGTAAAGATTAATATTCATCGCCCGATACCTGACGGCTTTATTGTTAAACAAATTAGAGTAGTCAAGAAAGCTATGGGTTGGTTTGCTGTGGTCGCAATAGAATCGGATATTGAGCTTCCTCTGCCTATGCCTCACGGTCACGCTATCGGCGTTGATGTTGGCTTACTATCTTATGTAGCTACATCTGATGGATCTACCGAAAAGCGACCTAAATTTTTCAAGACAGCCTACAGTCGGCTGAAAGTGCTACAAAAGCGTTTGTCAAAGAAAAAGAAACGAGGTGAAAACTATGAAAAGGCTCGAATCAAAGTAGCTAAACAACATAATCACATAGCATTCAAACGCACTGACTATCAGTTCAAACTAGCTCATAAGCTTTGTGACATGGCAGACACAATCTATATAGAAGATTGCGACTTCCGTATCATGGCTAAAGGAATGTTAGGCAAGCATACGCTAGATGCTGCTTTTGGTAAACAAAGAGACATATTAGAATATGTAGCCCAGAAAAGAGATGTTTTTGTCGGTCGAGTTGACCATCGTGGAACTTCTCAGACCTGTCCTAACTGTAGAACTGAAGTTAGAAAAGACCTGAGTGTTAGATTACACGAATGCCATGAGTGTAGTTATGTTGTTGATAGAGATATTGCCTCTGCACAAGAAATTTGTAACAGAGGTCAAGAAACGTATCGGGGGACTCCCGAAAAGCCAGAAATTGGCTCTCAAGTCGTACTGTCGGGCAACTTTGTTGTAGATAAGTGGCGTTTTAGGGGAGCAATGCCCAATAGCGATATCGGGAAGCCCACACCATAATCTTTGATTTGGTGTTGGGAGGATGTCACTACTTCTGTTCGAGATAATATTGCCTATGGTTTAGACAATATAGCAGAATCAGCAATCATTAAAGTGGCTAAACAGGCGAACGCCTGGGAATTTATTCAAGAATTACCCCAAGGAATGGATACTATTTTAGGCGATCGCGGAGTCCGTTTATCAGGAGGACAACGTCAGCGTATAGCAATTGCTAGAGCTATTTTGCGCGATCCAGAAATTTTAATCCTTGATGAAGCTACCAGTGCTTTAGATTATCTGGCTGTATGGGCTTTAATTTTGCTTTTTATGATGTATCTCAAATTTTCTCAGGATATCAAGTTTTTATTGGCAAAATTGGCAATCAGTCCTATAGCGATCGCTAAAATTCTCCAAGAAACGGCCGAAGTTCGCTCCAGAATTAGCAATTTGTTCGAGTTTCAGAATGTTGATGTTTGTTTAGATAGAATGAGAAAAGTTATTTTATCGTTGGTTTCAAAAGCGACGTTTAGCTTGAGCAATCTTATTATCCTAGCAACAGAGTAAGAAACCATAATGTTTTTAACCCTAGTCAGAACCCTTAATGGTTGGGTGGTTAGTTTGTGTCAATTATTAGCACTGTTTGTAATCGTCACGGGGATTATTAAAGCTCTAATTATTTACTGTAAGTACATTTTTTCTAATTCTCGTTCTGCGATCGCATTTCAGGCAAGTCGATTAGAGTTGGGTTATTCTTTTTCCCTAGGGCTGAGCTTTTTAGTAGGAGGTAGCATTTTAAAGACAACAATCGCACCAACCTGGAATGACATAGGTCAATTGGCAGTAATTATTGCCATACGAACAATTTTAAATTATCTTATGTTACAAGCAATTAACAAGAGTTCCAACGATTCCCCTCAACAATCTTTATTGCCAGAAAAACAGTCAACAGTCTCTTCAAAACTGATGCATTAAACTGCACACCCCAAAACCTTACTTTTTAAATACTTATGATGTTAGTTACGATCCCCAAAAAAATCTTGAAAAAATGTCAAAATATTACGCTCAATTAATAGGATTTTTGGCGATCATAATTATTAGTATTATTGACTATCTCGTCGTCATCGATATTTCTCTATCTATTATTTATTTATTACCCATTTCTCTCACAAGTTGGTATGGGAAAAGATGGTTTTCAATTCTTTTAGTATTGATTAGTACTACTGGCTGGTTTGTTGCTGAGTTTACGGCTAAAACTAATCTTTATGTACTTGTTCTTCTTTGGAATACAGTAGTAAGATTAATTGTCTTTCTAACCATAGCTTATCTTATATCAACTCTGAAAATAGCTTACGAAAAAGAAAAAAAATTAGCACAAACAGATGGACTTACAGGAATAGTCAATCAAAGGTTTTTTCTAGAACTATTGCGAATAGAATATAAGCGTTCTCTTCGTTACGGTCATTATGTAACTTTGGCTTATTTCGATTTAGATAACTTCAAACAGATTAACGATCGCTTTGGACATAATACAGGGGATAAGTTGTTAAAAACTGTTGCTCGGACTATTCAAAAACAAATTCGCGAAACTGATATCATTGCCCGCTTAGGCGGAGATGAATTTGCTTTACTTTTACCAGAAACTAACTATCAATCTGGGCAAGCCATTTTACTGCGTCTTCAGCAGAGACTTAAAACTGCTATGGAAGCTTACTCTCCTACCGTGAGTCTCAGCATAGGAGTAGTTACATTTTTGACGTTTCCTAATTCAGTAGATGAGATGCTCAAACAAGCAGATAGCTTAATGTATAAAGTCAAGAAGAGTGGCAAAAATAGAATCGAATATCAGGTGTTCAATCCAGCCTTAGATGTTAAAGAGAACGTATTAAAACAGTGAAAAAATTTAGTTAGCAATTGCTTTTCAATATTGATTATGAACCCAATAAAGACGTTAAAAATAGGTCAAATTTCTCTTGATTTCGATCGCGATGTTTATGATAGATTGATATCTAATTATGGAGAGCTAACAGAATTTATTGATAGGTTAAAATCTTTCATGACCAAAGTCGCCAGCCATAAAGATGAATACAACATTAATCCTTATACCGACAAAATTAAGAGAGGGATTTATATTTTAGGCAAAGATGACTCCGAGCTAGGAATATTTCCAGATTCCCACTTGGTACTGAAATGTTCACAAAGTAAACCTTTGGCAGAAAACTTAAGAAAACAATTCTACCGAAGTATTCAACTCGCCCAGAATTTTGAAGAGCAACTCAATAGCGATCAAAAAGCTCTCCTCCAGATTTGCCCAGTCTATCTATATGTCCAAATTAACTCTCCAAGTTTCTTTTTTAAACAGAATCTGTTTATGCAGAGGGTAGAGGGTGACACGACCTTGGGAAATACCAAGTCGGGATTTAGTGGGGAATTTTGTGAAGTTTTTCAGATTCCCAGTCTTGAAAAAATCCGTACTTTATCTCAATTTGCCTTACACCGATATCTGGATAGAGATAAGCAGCGTCAACTTTTTAAAATTCAAACTGCTTATTTATTCCAGAGGTTATGGCTAAAAGGGATGAAGATTTTTAGTTTAAATCAAAAAAATATTTTGGTTTCCCAAGACCCCAACAATGGTCAGACTCGATACTTAATTATCGATCCAATTGCTGACTACTTGCTACCAATTTCCCCAGCCTACAATAGCTTAACCCTTCCTTTAATTGGATGAATACATGATGCAGCAAAATTTAGCTCATGGTGTATATCAAAACAGATCATTTAACTAACGGCAAATAATCACTCTAGGCAGCCAGTAATTTTATACTTGACTGCTTTTTTTGCAGTTAAATACTATCCTTTAGAGACTGTTTGCTCAACAAAAATTAAATGTTGGCGTAGGTTGGAGCTGACCAAGACGGCGAGTATTTTTTTGTAATTGTCTTCCAATTTTCTATGCGCCGTAACCC
Organism: Hyella patelloides LEGE 07179; assembly: GCF_900659865.1. Lineage (GTDB taxonomy): Bacteria > Cyanobacteriota > Cyanobacteriia > Cyanobacteriales > Xenococcaceae > Hyella > Hyella patelloides. The sequence goes on along the minus strand of NZ_LR213859.1, from coordinate 11,062 downwards.
CGAAGGAAAACATAGACAAAGTAGGACAGACTTCCATAGTGTAAGGGTTGTGAGCCGATAGTTTTTTGCCTTTGCGGACAAAATTCCCCCGAAATTCAGTACTTTAATACTGTTTTTTAGCTCTAAAATAGGGGAATTTTGTGAGGTCGCGTTGCCTGGGGTTTCCCCCCCCAATAACGAAGATAATCTGTTAAGTTTGGCTCTTATTCTTGCCAAAACAGCTAACGGCACTTTATTACCTCTCAACGTCCTCAGCGATCGCGATAGAACCGTTTCCCCAGAAGCTCGAATCCAGCAGCAACAGCTATTAGCCAAAGCTGAAACTATAGCTCACAGTGCTAACGCGAAGGTAAAAACCATTGGTCGAGTAGATGATGAGATCGATCGCGGTATTGTCCGCACGGCGCTCGAACAGGATGCCAGTTTGGTAGTCTGCGGTTGGAGGGGTTATTCTACTTATCAAGATAGTTTTTTTGGCAGCACGATCGATAATGTGGCACTACAGTTACCTATTCCTGTTTTAATCGCTCGCTTTGTTCAACCCATTGCCAATACTGCTAGGGTATTTTTGGCAGTTACTAAAAGGCAAGCACTGTCAGAGGAATTTGAGCAGACTCTCCGTATCGCTAAAATGCTAGCTAACGAACTTAAAACCAGTCTTGAAGTATTAGTAGTAGTTAGCAAAAAGCAAACCCAACTGTCCCCTCAAGAATTAGCCCAAATAAGTCGCGATCTTCCTATTGGTCAAGCTCAAGGAAATACGATCAAAGAAGTTTCTCAAAAGGTTTATAAAAACGATTTATTACTTTTACCCGTCAAAACTGCAGAAGCAAGAATTCGCAATCGTTCTGCCGTTGGCACTCTTCCTGAAGCGATCGCTCGTTCTCACGAAAATATTTCAGTAGTGGTGATTCACTTTCCTTTGAGTAGTTAAAACCGCGAAGCGAAAGTTTAAAAGCTAATCACACATCATTCTCCATTGCAAATTACTATATTTGTCAAAGTTGACATAAAAAAGACACATCGTAGAAACATTGTTGATTTAACATTTGATAGCAACAAATAAAAAACAGAGTGTCAGTCAGCCTAGTCCTATGGTTTAGCTTATCTTAAGCCTAGTCTGGGAGCGGGGAAACCAATTTGGGGCGCATTGCTACGGTTTTGGTAGTAAGGGACATCTCTCAGTCCTAGCCCGTCAGCTAACCTCGTCGGCATTGAGAGGAGATTGAAGAGGCAATGTCTAAAATAGTATTGTTCTCGTCATAATCCTTAGTTACTAACTGCTCTCTACATTTAGCTGTTTAGCTCGTATTAGTTTGATTAGTGCGATCGCAGCAAGCTCGTTTAGTTACAAAGGAGACTCGCATCATGTTTAAAGTTGGTGATATCGTTCAACATAAGGTGACGGGTAAACTTGGCACAGTAGTGGGTTACGGATGTCGAGTTTTAGACCGTACGTATTGTTTAACTCTCAAAGTCAAGCCTCTGAAAGGATTTTATTTCAGATCGCCCATAGAGGACACCATCAGTAAGTGGCGTTTTGTGCCTCTTGGTTCACCTCAATTATTCGATAGAGGTTCATTGAAACATAAGCTGGTAGCCTAAAGCTTTTTCATACAGAGATAACCCTCAGTAACTCTAAGTTTTTCAATAATTAAACAAAATTGGTATTTTAGCTGATTAATTGCTCATTACCTAAAAAAATTCCTACACCTTTAAGACAGCCAGTAGATTTCTATCTGACTGCCTTTTTTTTGAGCCTTACAGTTTCCAATCTTGGTTCACCCCAATAACATAAAGGAAACGAAGCGTAGCAATAGTGACAAAAAGGGAAATATTAAGTCAAAATCAAGAAGATAAATTTTTTATTACTTCTATATGAGGAAAATTAAAGATGAAGCCCCACAATTATCGATTATTGGTTGGCGAGAAACCTTATCATTGCCAGAGTTAAATGTAGGGCGCGTTAAAGCCAAAATCGATACAGGGGCGCGAACTTCTGCTTTACACGCTTTTCATTGTCAAGAATTCCCACTGGAAGATAAAACGATGATTCGCTTTCAGATTCATCCCATACAACGCAATAACCAAAAAACTGTATTGGCTGAAGCAGAACTACTCGAATATCGTAAAGTACGCAGTTCTGGAGGACACGCCCAGATTAGACCAGTAATTATCACCACGATAAAATTGGGAGAACAACAATGGCAAGTGGAACTAACTTTAACTAATCGTGATGTCATGGGCTTTCGGATGCTGTTAGGTAGACAGGCAGTGCGCGATCGCTTTTTAGTCGATCCGAGCCAATCCTTTTTACAAAGCGATCGCCAATAACTATTAAATTTTTATTCAGGAAATTAGACAAATGAAAATTGCTATCTTATCTCAGGACGCTGCTTTATACTCCACTAGAAGATTGAAAGAAGCAGGAGAAAAACAAGGATATCAAATGCGAGTAATTCCTTATTTACGTTGCTATATGAACATTACTTCCAGTCGTCCCAGCATTATTTTTAATGGTACTCCTCTAGAAAATTTTGATGCGGTAATTCCTCGTATTGGAGCATCTAGGACTTTTTATGGTACTGCTGTAGTACGTCAGTTTGAGGTTATGGGAGTTTTTAGTTGCAATGAATCTCAAGCAATTTCCCGCAGTCGGGATAAGCTACGTTGTATGCAAATACTGGCAAAAGAAGGGGTTGGTCTACCCGTAACTGGCTTTGCCCACGCCACCCAAGATATAGATGGTTTGATTGAGACAGTGGGAGGCGCACCTTTGGTGATTAAACTTTTGGAAGGTACTCAGGGAATTGGGGTAGTTTTAGCCGAAACTTATCAGGCTGCCAAGTCAGTAATTGAGGCGTTTCGAGGCTTGGACACTAATATTTTGGTACAAGAATATATTAAAGAGGCAGGAGGTGCAGATTTACGTTGTTTTGTGGTTGGCGATCAAGTAATTGCTGCTATGAAGCGTCAAGGGGCAAAAGGAGAATTTCGCTCAAATTTACATCGTGGTGGCAACGCAGAAAAAATTAAGCTTTCCATCGATGAGAGAACAACCGCAATCAAAGCAGCAAGAGCTATGGGGTTAAATGTGGCGGGAGTAGATCTACTTCGTTCAAATCATGGACCTGTGGTCATGGAAGTTAATTCTTCTCCAGGCTTAGAAGGAATTGAAAAAGCGACAAAAATTGATGTAGCAGGAAAAATTATCGAGTATGTGGTTGAAAACGCTGCTAATAGCGATACCAAAGAACTGATTAAGTATTAACGATCTAGGTGCTAGTGAATGGGTAATGCTAAAACAGTATTATTTAATACGTTCTTACTAGAATCAGCAACGCCGTTATTGACGATTTGTTCTACGAATTCTCTGATTTCAACCCAGTTGGGATATTGGTTTAAGGACGTTCCTCACAAAATAGCAATCTCAATTTAGGGCGAATAGTTATTCGCCCTCACAAAAATTATCTTACCTACCACTTTTTATAAGGTAAGAACTTACCACACATGGTAATCTTAACGCGATCGCCTTTAGGGTCGGGAACTTTATCTACTTCGACAGAAAAATCAATTGCACTCATGATACCGTCGCCAAATTTTTCATGAACTACTGCTTTGATCGGCATTCCATAAACCTGCATGATTTCATAAAAGCGATAAATGAGAGGATCGGTAGGAATTTGAGGTTCGAGAGAGCCTTTTAAAGGAGGGATAGTTAATTCTTCTGCGGTTGATTCTGGTAAACCCAAAGCTGTTACCAATTTGGTTGCTTCATCCATGTCTGCGCTTGCTTGACGATAGATCACTGATGCAATCCAAGTTTCATCTCTGCCAATGGTTTTTTCTAATTCTTCAAAGGTGATTCCTTTGTCTTTTTTTGCTGCTAAAAGTTTAGTGGTAATTTCTGCAATAGCCATTTGTAAATTGCTCCTAATTATGTCAAAGGTTAATGGTTCGTGGTTCGTGGTTCGTAGCTCATAGTTGATTGTCGCCTATTATCGACCTTGCTACTTTTCTACTACCTCATCCCTCATTCCTCATCCTTGATCCTCGATCACTCATCCTTTAATTACCCAGTCTTGCTTCTTCTACGGCACGGGTTTCTCGATATAAGTGGTCTTCCATTTCTTGCTTTAACCCCAGATATGCAGGATGCTTTTCTACTTGAATTCGATCGCGGGGACGAGGAAATGGTACATCGAGAATTTCGTCGATTTTGGCAGCAGGGCCCTTAGTCATCATAATGATGCGATCGGATAGCAGTAAAGCTTCTTCGATACTATGGGTGATCATAATAGCAGTTTTGCGCTCTTGCTCCCAAATGCGTTCGATTTCATCTTGTAAGAAACCACGGGTCAAAGCGTCTAATGCACCAAAAGGTTCATCCATTAGCAATATTTGGGGATTAATCGCTAAAGCTCTAGCAATCCCGACTCTTTGTTTCATTCCCCCCGATATTTCATGGGGACGTTTGCTTTCTGCTCCTGTGAGACCAACTAGCTGGATATGCTCTTTGACTACTCTTTTCCTTTCGATAGCAGATAGCTTGGGATAAACTGTTTCCACAGCAAAACGAATATTACCCTCTACTGTCATCCAAGGCATCAGAGCATAGTTTTGAAACACCATACCCCGATCTGGTCCAGGCTGCTCAATGGCTTGACCATTCATAGTTACTGAGCCACTACTGGCAGAGCTTAAACCTCCAATAATGTTTAGTAAAGTAGATTTACCACAACCAGAAGGGCCAATAATGCAAACAAAGGTATTGTGTTCGATATCAAGATTAATATCTTCTAAGGCGACATAATCGGAGGTAGCTTGACCTGTAATGTTATTTAAAAAACCCTTTCTCCCAGGAAAAACCTTGGAAACATGGCGTAGGGATATTTGGGCTGAATTTTGATGCTGGTTATTCACAAAAGTCTCGGATGATAATGATAGATTCATGCTTTTTTCCCAAAACTAACCAATTTTTCTAGATAGGCAAAGATTTGATCTAGCACAATACCTACTACACCAATAATGAAAATTGCCACAATAATATTAGGTATGTATAGATTATTCCATTCATTCCAAATGAAGTAACCTAAGCCTGTTCCTAAAAGCATTTCCGCAGCTACAATTACTAACCAAGATATTCCCATACTAATGCGTAAGCCAGAGATAATATTGGGTAATGCAGCAGGGATAATTACTTTAAAAATAGTCCGCAAGCGAGATGCTCCAAGGGTTTTTGCCACATCTAAATACTCTTGGCTAACTCCAGCAACACCAAAAGCAGTATTAATTAGGGTGGGCCAAATACTGGCGATCGCAATAATAAAAATTCCTGTAACTTCCGAGTCGCGAAATAGGTATAAACCTAAAGGAAGCCAAGCCAACGGGGAAACAGGTTTTAGTAATTGAAAGTAAGGGTTAAAGGCTTTAGCAGCTACGGGATAGATCCCAATCAAAATCCCTAACGGGACAGCAATTAATGAGGCAATGGTGTAACCAATAGCGACTCGTCGCAGACTAACTAAAAGATTCCAGCCAATTCCGAGATCGTTAGGGCCATTATTATAAAAGGGATGAGTCACCCAGTACCATAATTCTTGAATGGTTAAAGAAGCTGTGGGAAAACCTTTAGCAAATAGCTTAAATTTTGCCCCTAATTCCCAAAAAAGCAAAAATATAACTAATGAAACCAAAAACAGCACTAATGCCTGGAGATTTTCATTAAGAACAAATTTTGGCTTTTCTTTTCCTTGGATACTCCTCTTTTCTACTACTGTCATTTTTTTAACCGATAACTAAATAACTATTTAATAGACCTCTTGCACAAATTATTTTTTTCAACGTCTAAATGCTTTTTAAAATATGAATTTTAGAGAATTCAAGGTAATCGCTCAAACCATGAAAATTCGTATTCACGCAAGAGGTCTAATAATGACCGCGAGGGATGCCCTTGATATCCGTTTAGAGAACACATCCAATCGCAGTTTTGACTGATACTAACATCAGACACCATATTTCTTGATTTGTTCTTCGACATATTCCCCTGGTTTAGTAGGGTCGAAGGTATCAAATTCTAAGGTTTCGGTGCGATAGATATCTGTTGGGGGAGTTTGACCTAATTCGACCGCTAATTCTCTGGCAAGATCGGTCATAAATATCTCTTGACCTACTTCGTCATAAGCTTCGTTAGTAATGGCTTGTTTAACTTTACCGTCTCCTTGCAAATCCCAACGTACTAATTGAGAAGAAATCCAATTAGCAAAGCTTTGCCAAGGATAGGGGTCGAAATCAATGCGGTCGGGAATGCTTTGTGTATTACCTAAGCCATCTTCAAAATTACCTGTTAAGACCGCTTCTACCACTTCCACAGGCTGATTTAAGAAAGCTCTTTCGGAGATTGCTTTGGCAATTTCGGGACGGTTAGCGGGATCCTGAGCATAGCCAGCAGCTTCAATAATTGCCTTGTTCAAAGCTCTAAAGGTATTGGGGTTTTCTGAAATCCAGTTATCACTAGCAGCAAAGGCACAACAGGGATGACCAGGCCATAATTCTTTGGTTAGCTTATGAATAAAGCCTGCCTCTTCGTAAACAGCCCTTTGATTGAAAGGATCGGGCATCAGATAAGCATCAATATCCCCTGCAATTAACTGGGCAATACTATCTGGAGGTGGTACGGGACGAATTTTAACATCTTTGTCAGGGTCAATACCACCAGTAGCCAAATAATAGCGTAATAAGAGATTATGCATCGAATAGGGGAAGGGTACGCCAATGTTAAAACCTTTGAAGTCGGCTGGCCCATTTACTTTACCTTTGTGCTTATTCGCCACAGTAATTGCCTGCCCATTAATGTTTTCAATACTGGCTAATTTAACTCCAAAAGAAGTTGAACCCAAACCTAAACTCATGGCGATCGGCATCGGTGCTAACATATGATATGCATCTAGCTCACCTGCGATCGCAGAATCTCTGACTGCACCCCAACTGGGCATCTTAACGACTTTAGCATTAAAGCCATACTTGGAGTAAAAGCCTAAAGGCTCAGACATAATAATCGGTGTCGCACAGGTAATAGGAATAAAACCGATTTGTAACTCTGTTTTTTCTAAATTAGATGTATTGGTCGGTGGCGCGTCTGAAGTTTCTTCTGTTTGAGAGCTTTGATTATTGGGGGCGCAATTAGCTAAACTTATTAAAGCAGCACCTACAGCTAAATTCTTTAAAAAACGACGGCGACTAAATTGACCACTTTGTATAGTATCGTTAAAAAATTCTCCCGATTTAGCACCAAAAGCAGCAGCAAAAGCATTTTCCAAACCTCCTGCTTGTTTGGCTAATTCTAAAACTAATTTTTCTCTTTTAGAGTCACCTTTTCCTGCCATTTTAAGAAACAAAGCTTTTCTTAAATCAGCTGTATTAACCATGTCTGCCATCTTAAAAGCTTCTGGTTTATAAATGCCCATTTTGACCAAATCATCGATCATTTCTAAGGGATTTTGAGGCATATCCTCCGACATGAATTTCCAATGATCCCTAGGCAAGTGAAAACTAGCACAAGATTGACACCATTGTTTTGTATTACTTAAAGTATTTTTATTATTATCAAAAATTTTCCCTTTATTAAGGGAATTAATAACCGAAGATGAACTCATTATTATTATTTCTTATAAATGCTTTAGGATTTCTTCAAGATTAAAACTTCTTTTATCTGTATATTCTGTAACAAAATATACTGCTTATTTGGGTACATAAGTGTAGTTATATTTTGAGACAAACGCCATATTTTCGCGTTCAAGTACTTCAATAGTACAAGTTCATCAAACTGTCGCCAAATCAGACAAATAGTCTGGGTAAAATACTAGTCAAAGGTTAGGAAAAAGTTATTTTAGGTTAATTTTTGTTTATCTTTAGATTATTCTTATGTGTTATCGCGCAGACTTAGATTTGTCACAGTCTGCCGATCCGTAACGTAGAGAATAGTTTTTCTTGATGAGTAAGAATTTTCCCGTTAAAACAGTAGCCTTGATTACTTTTGGCATCGATTTTTTAGGTATAGCGATCGCTGTAAGTAGAGCGATCATCTTAGACAGAAGCCCTATGCGTTACTTTGGCGAAGGGGGTTTTATGACTTGGATTTCGATTCTTCAACTACTTTTCATTGCTGTTTTATGCTGGAAGATTAGCACTCTTAGAAAAACAAAGCTCAAATCATCTGCCCCTCTTAAAAAACGACCTGCGATATTTTGGCGAGTTACTGCGCTAGGAATGTTTTTCTTTGCTTTAGATGAAGCTTTAGAAATCCATGAACAATTAGATAGAATCATTTTAAGGGCTTTTAAAATACCAGAAAACAGTTTAACTACTAGGCTTGACGACTTTATTATTCTATTTTACGCCATTACAGGTTTACTACTTATCTATTGGTATCGTAACGAATTTAAGCATTTTATAGCATCTTTACCTTGGTTCAAATGGGCATTATTCTTTAGTTGTTGGACTATTTTTTTAGATATGCTCGGTCACGATCGAGGAACTTTTGCCCCTTTTGCTGATAACCTTGATCAACTAAACTATATTCATCATTGGTTTGGTGCCGTGGAAGAAATGCCTAAAATATTAGCTGGAGGAGCATTTCTTGTTACTTTTTATAGTTGCCTGAAAATTGCCAAAAAAATGAAGCAAAAATCAAATTTTCAGACTACGGATACTAACTTCAAAGAGCTAATAAAGAAATCATAAACTAAACCAGATACTCATCAACAAACAACTACCAACAAACAACTACCAACCAGTTTATCCGTCCCATAAGGTTCGGAAAACTACACTACCGAAGAAAAGTTATTCACTTCACTATAGATATTAAAGAAACACAAACTGAGGGAAGGCAGCCAGCCAAGAAAACTCAGCTTCCCTGTGTGTATGTGGTAACACCTAAAATAATACTTTTAGTTTTGTAGTTTAAATTTGGAGCATCGCTTTATATGGCAAAAGTTGTTGGTATAGATTTGGGAACTACCAATTCCTGTGTAGCTGTTATGGAAGGGGGTAAACCCAACGTCATTTCCAATGCAGAAGGTTTGAGAACTACTCCCTCAGTTGTCGCTTACGCAAAAAATGGCGATCTTTTAGTGGGTCAAATTGCTAAACGCCAAGCAGTCATGAACCCACAGAATACTTTTTACTCTGTAAAACGCTTCATTGGGCGTAAATATGATGAAGTCACTAATGAGTCTAAAGAAGTAGCTTATAAATCCTTACGAGACAGCAATGGTAACGTTAAATTAGAATGTCCTGCTCAAGACAAGCAATTTGCACCAGAAGAAATATCTGCACAGGTTCTTCGCAAACTGATCGAAGATGCTAGTAAATATCTCGGAGAAACAGTCACTCAAGCTGTAATTACTGTTCCTGCTTACTTTAATGACTCTCAACGCCAAGCAACCAAAGACGCAGGTAAAATTGCAGGTGTCGAAGTACTCCGTATCATCAATGAACCTACAGCAGCATCTCTAGCTTATGGTTTAGACAAGAAGAGTAACGAAACTATCCTCGTATTTGACTTGGGTGGTGGTACATTCGACGTTTCTATTCTGGAAGTAGGAGATGGTGTATTTGAAGTACTAGCAACTTCTGGAGATACTCACCTTGGTGGTGATGACTTCGATAAAAAAATCGTTGACTATTTAGCAGAAGAGTTTCAACGCAACGAAGGAATCGATCTCAGAAAAGACTCGCAAGCATTACAACGTCTTACAGAAGCAGCAGAAAAAGCTAAAATTGAGCTTTCTAGTGCCACTCAAAGCGACATTAACCTGCCTTTCATCACAGCAACTCAGGATGGGCCAAAACATCTTGATATGTCTCTAACTAGAGCTAAATTCGAGGAAATCTGTGCTGACTTAATCGACCGTTGTGCGGTTCCTGTACAACAAGCTCTCAAAGATGCCAAACTAAGTAAAGACCGCATTGATGAAGTAGTAATGGTAGGGGGTTCTACTCGTATTCCTGCGATTGTCCAACTGGTAGAAAAAGTTTTAGACAAAAAACCTAACCAAACTGTAAACCCTGATGAAGTAGTAGCTTTAGGTGCTGCAATTCAAGCTGGGGTACTCGCGGGAGAGGTTAAAGACATCTTACTTCTCGATGTTACTCCTCTATCTCTTGGTGTAGAAACTCTCGGTGGGGTAATGACTAAGATAATCCCTCGTAACACCACTATTCCTACCAAGAAATCAGAAACCTTTTCTACAGCAGTAGATGGTCAAACTAATGTAGAAATTCACGTTCTGCAAGGTGAAAGAGAATTTGCTAAAGATAACAAGAGTTTAGGAACTTTCCGTCTCGATGGTATTCCTCCTGCGCCTCGTGGTGTACCCCAAATTGAAGTTACTTTTGATATCGATGCTAATGGTATCCTCAACGTAACGGCAAAAGATAAGGGTACAGGAAAAGAACAGTCCATTAGTATCACTGGTGCATCTACTCTTCCCGACGACGAAGTAGATCGTATGGTGCAAGAAGCAGAAGCAAATGCTAATGCAGATAAAGAGCGTCGTGAAAAAATCGATCGCAAAAACCAAGCTGACTCTCTGGTTTATCAAGCAGAGAAGCAAATCACTGATTTAGGAGATAAAGTTCCTGCTGATGATAAGACTAAAGCAGAAGGTTTGATCAAAGACCTTAAAGAAGCAGTAGCAGCAGAAGATGATGAAAAGATTCAAACTGTAATGCCAGAACTACAGCAAGTTCTTTACGCTATCGGTAGCAATATGTATCAGCAAGCTGGTGCAGAAGCCCCTGATGCTGATGGTACAGATGCTCCTGATGCTGATGCTAGTAGTGGTGACAAAAATTCTACTAGCGGTGGTGATGATGTCATTGATGCAGAATTTTCCGAAAATTAATCAACATTAAATATAGGTTATTTGTAGGGTACTGCTTTTATTGTTACCCTACTTTTTTTTGTCAATTTTTCAAATAATACCAATTCTCGCGCAATAGCTAGATAGGGTTTGCTGAAAAAGTAAGCGAAAAAATTTACAAGAATCAGCTTGTTTAA
>NZ_LR213858.1 GCF_900659865.1 Hyella patelloides LEGE 07179 | reverse complement strand
ACAAGAAAGAGATTCTTTAACGATATACGAGCTTTATTAAACTATATATGGTTTCAAAGTTGGAATGATTTATTCATATTTATTTTAACAGAAGGAGATGAAAGAGAGGCAGTTAATACAAGTTAAAACAGGAAATAAAAAAATTAAGAATAACTCAAAAAAATCAGCATTTATCTCTAAAAAATCTCCTAATTTTTAGAAACTAGAATAATTAGGTTAGTTTTGGCTGCTTGGTTGTTTGAAATCTTTATGTAGTATGAAAACGCAAGAACTTAAATCAGAAATAAAAGAGCAAAATTCAATCTGAGAGCGAAAGAATTAGGTTTTTAGTCATCTCAAATTTGTCAAATACTGATAATCATTTTCATAATGAGAATTGCTGCCTCAAAAGCCATGTCCTTGACTTTGCGAGAGTTTAGAAAAAGTTGCGATATCAAGTTTTTTGGAATTGATTTAACGGACTTCATATTACTTAAATACGGCTAATTTTGCCTAACTGCATTCGTTAAAATCCCCAAAATTTGATTAATATCTTTAATATAGAAGTAAGGTGGGCAGTTTGATCGGGTGAGCGAAAATTCGTTGACTTACTTGTTATCATCTGCCCACCCTACAGAACTGTTGTAATTTCTGCTCTAGTTGACGAAAAACTATCTCCCCATCAATAACTTCCCCACGTTCGGAAGCTTCAACCCCTGCTGCAATTTCTCGCTTCAATTCCTCAAACCTACCTTGATAAATCTTTTCCCTTTCCTCAAGCAGTTTAATACCTGCAATAATCACTTCTTCAGTCGAAGCATACTTACCGCTTGCAACTTGACTTTGGATAAATTGCTCTAATTCAGGAGTCAAAGAAATACTCATTAATATTATTTACCATAATGTCTTTCTACATTTTCATTGATCAAAACCCAGTTTTTGCTTAACCTCTTCCCAGGTTGAACCTTGACTAGGGTTTTGGTGATATATTTCTAAACGTCTATCTAATTCTTGTTTTTGACCTTCGCTCAAAGGAAATTCATCTGTATTACTTTCAGCAACAATACTATCCCATAGATCCTCAGCTAGTTGTATTCGCTCGGATACACTTAATTGTGCGATATCAACCTTTAGTATGGGATGCATATTTATTTACTGAAATTGACTATCATTCATAATTTTAAATCATTTTTTCGCTCACCCGTTACGAGTCTTCAATGAACTACTCGTCCTAAGCTAACGCTTATAACAATCGATCTCCAATGAGTTTGAAAATATATGCAGCTTGCTACTATTGATTATCTAATTATCATTGTTTACTTAATTTCTACAGTAATCTTAGGAATTTTTCTCGAACGTAAAGCTAGAGAGGGCATTGATTCCTATTTTCTAGGAAACCGCAATCTCCCTTGGTGGGTTTTGGGTGCTTCGGGAATGGCATCGAATACCGATTTGGCGGGTACGATGATTATTACCGCTTTGATTTATGCCGTGGGTGCAAAAGGATTTTTTATCGAAATTCGCGGTGGAGTAGTTCTAATCATGGCGATTATGATGGTTTTTATGGGTAAATGGAATCGACGCGCTCAAGTAATGACGTTAGCTGAGTGGTGCATATTCCGTTTTGGGGAAGGAAGAGAAGGAAAAATAGCACGGATTATTAGTACTGTTGCCACTTTGATACTTGCTGTGGGGGAGATAAGTTATTTTACCGTTGCAGGAGGTAAGTTTTTAGGAGAATTTCTCGGCATTAATGGTGAACTTGCTTCGATTCCACTGATTGTTTTTGCTTTGACATACACTACAGTAAGTGGTTTTTACGGTGTTGTTTGGACTGATGTTTTTCAAGGCGTTTTGATTTTTGTCGCCATAATTTATATTTGTACTTTGGCGTTCTCGATCGCAACTATCCCCGAAACATTTTCAGTTTCTATTCCTGTTGGCGAAGGTTTTGAACTACAGCAGTGGAACTTTGCCGACTGGAGTAGTATTTCGCCATCATTAACTCTAGACTTACCAGGAGACTATGCAATCTTTAATTTATTCGGTGGCATAATTTTCTTTTACCTTCTCAAAGTTTTGCTGGAAGGGTTTGGTGGTGGTAAAGGCTATTTAGTTCAACGTTACTTTGCAGCTAAAAGCGATCAAGAAGCAGGCTTACTTTCCCTATTGTGGATTATTTTACTTTCATTTCGCTGGCCTGTGGTAACTGCTTTTGCGATGTTGGGTATCCATTACGGCGCAACTCAAGGTGTCATAGCTGACCCAGAATTGATTTTACCCACGGTAATTGCGGAATATGTGCCGATAGGGATTAAAGGATTGTTAATAGCTTGTTTTATCTCCGCAGCGATGTCTACTTTCGACTCTATTATCAACTCTAGTGCTGCTTACTGGGTAAAAGATATCTATCAAGCATATTTAAATCCTCAAGCTTCTCCTCAGCAACTCTTAATGCAGAGTCGTTTGGCATCTGTTGTCATTGTCATAGTAGGAGTGCTATTGAGTTACCAGATAAAAAATATCAACGAAATTTGGGGATGGCTTACCTTGGGATTAGGTGTGGGATTATCAATTCCATTAGTATTGAGATGGTATTGGTGGCGTTTTAATGGCTATGGATTTGCTGTTGGTACGATCGCGGGAATCTTAGCAGCCATACTAAGCAAAGTATTGATAATACCAAGTTTAGATCGACCCCAGTTTGGAGAATATGCTTTGTTTCTCATCCCTAGTATTTCCTCATTTATTGGCTGCATTATTGGCACATTTTTAACCGAACCAACCGATTTAAAAGTACTAGATAACTTCTACAAAGTTACCAGACCATTTGGTTTTTGGGGAATTGTGGGCAAAAAACTCCCCGATGATCTTCAGCAGACAATTCAAAATGAAAATCGTCGCGATCTGCTTTCTACATTTATTGCCATTCCCTGGCAGTTGGTTTTATTCATGATGGGAATTACTTTTATGATGAAGCGTTGGGATAGTTTCGGCACTCTTACAGTAATATTTATTCTGCTTTCAATCGTTTTGTATTTTACTTGGTTTAGATATTTAAATAGAGTGGACTCGTTGAACCAAGAACCTCAGTCACATCAAGAACTATCATCGATCGCGCACCATAGGAAAGATTGTCGGTGATTCACCAACTTGGACTTTGCCGATTACTTCAAACCCATGCTTTTCATAAAATCGAACACTTTTCAGACTAGAAGATTCGAGATAGGCTATTTTCTTATCGCGATCGCCTATAGCTAGTGTATGCTTCATTAATGCCGAACCATATCCCTTTTTTTGTTGATTTGGCTCTACACCAAAAATTGCCAAGTACCAATGAGGCTCATCAGGGTGGTAAGAAACCATCTTCTCAAACAAGGCGAAGACTTCTTCTTGCTGGTGCTGAGATATCGTTTGCTCAAAAAAAACACCTATTGCATTGTTGTCAGGCTTACTTTGAGGGGGCAACCAAAGAGCAGCACCTGAATAACCGTCGGTGTAGTAGGCAGTTTCGGCATCGAATGCCTTACCGCCAAAAGCTCTGACAAAGTTAGGAAAATTTTTAAGATATTGCTGTGGGGAAGGATACATCCAACGCAGTACGGGATCCGCACTAAAGGCAAGCAATATTGAATTAACTATTTGCTCTACATCGTATTCTTTTGCCTTCTGGATTATTATGGGCGAATTAACCATATTTTAAGAAATTTTTGTACTTGTTAAGTTGTGTCAATCAAATCGTTACAATTTACAGAATAAGTAACTCAAACTTGAATAGCTATTTAAATCTTGCACAATTTTATCAAAATCTTGCTGCGAGTTATCAATCAGGCTTAATTTAATTTATCTATGGGAAGCTCATCACAAAAATCACTTGTTGAAATCTTGAATATAAAAGATAGCCAAATCCAATCACCAATAGTTTCTAGCCAAGATCTAGGTTGGGAATCTATTGTTGTGGAAGAATTTAAGCAACCACCAGGGTCAGTGGAATCTGGAACACATAAAGAACATACGATTTGTTTGTGTTTAGGAACTCGACCGAATCGCATTTGGCAAACCTTAGGCGATCGCACTCACGTAGGACTATATACTAAAGGAGATCTTACGATTGCACCAGCTCAAGTTCATTGTTCTTATCGAACTTATAGTGAAGATGCTTATTTACAAATCACAACTTCCCCTCAGTTTTTAGAACAAATTGCCACCGAAGTCATTAATTGCGATCCTACTCGTCTAGAATTAGTTACAGAGTTTTGTGTCCGTAACGATAAAATAGAACAGTTGGCAATGATGTTGAGAGCCGAACTGCATCAAGGTAACAATGGAGTTGGAGCACTTTACATTGAATCTCTAGCCAATGCCTTGATTGTAAATTTATTACGAGATTATTCTGGAACTAAACCCAGGATCAAAACCTATGAAGGAGGATTGAGCGATCGCCAAATTTTGCAGGTAACAGATTATATTAACGATCATCTCACCCAATCTATCAAATTAGAGGACTTAGCAACATACCTCGAAATCAGCCGATTTCATTTCAGCAGACTATTTAAAAAATCTACAGGAATCTCTCCTCACCAGTATGTAATGCAGCAAAGAGTCGAACTCGCTAAAAGGTTGCTCAAAAAAGCAGATAAATCGCTCGCCGATGTAGCTTTAGACTGTGGTTTCAATAGTCAAAGTCATTTGGGTAAATATTTTCGTCAAATGACAGGAATGACACCCAGATTTTATCGTAACAATCAATAATTTAAAAAGACAAGCTCGCGATCGCTTGTAAAATTTTCTATTGTGAAAGATGGTAGTCCATTGTGTAGAAGTACTTCATATACCAAGAGAAAAATCAATGAGCCAATTATAAACAACCAACTGACTAGAAAAACGATCTCCAATGAGCTTTTCAAGGCTTGGACAACCTAGATAATAATTCTCCTGAAAAACTTACCCCCATCGCCTGGTTGAAAATTTTTGATTAAACACTAACAATCTCAATAGCTCGTTGCAAAAACTCATCACGTTTGTCGGCAATTCCTTTAACTGTTCGCTCTACTGGGACAGTAGGCAAAATACCTACACCGTGATGCCGAGAACCATCATGTTTGAGTACCTTCATTCCCGTCCACCAAATTAGATAACCGCCTGGAAGAATTAGCTCATTGACGTTACCATTTGTACCTGCTGTTGGTTGTCCGATAATTTCGGCAAGCTGGTAATGTTCGATGATGCCTAGATAAGTTTCTGCATAGCTAATAGCACTGCCATTAGTCAGAAAAACCACTTTAGCCTTAAGTTTGGGTTTTTTGGGTTCGATACTCCAGTTAGAAAAATCAAAATCAAGCTTTTGGCGGTCGGGATACTTTACCTGCGGAATGTGCCATCTTGCAGAGGTAACGGGTTCATCAATTAAATGTCCGATCGGATTTGTAGAAACTTTAGGGTAGCCACGCAGATCGATAATGATTCCTGTGGCAGATTCTAACAATGGTAATGCTTGCTGGAAGTCCAAATCGTTGATTCGCTCGAAATTTATATAGATGATTCCCGATCGCAGTTGCTGAATTTTTGGTGGACGAGGCTCTTTTCGATCCCAAACTCGTAATGTTCTCGATAATTCTACAGTGCGAGACTCTCCATATGGCGATCGCACTTGGAACAAAACGGTAGAACCTTTAGTCCCATTGTTTAACTCTTTAAGTGCATCTCTTATCCGATCTTGTTTTGGCTGACTCGGAAACCAATCAGGAAACTGTTGAGAAAGTGACTCTATTTGCTGGGCGATCGCTTTTTGTCCAAGCTGTCCGTCGATGGATAACACAATTTCGTCTGGCTTAATTGTTCCTGCTGCTTCTGTGATTACAGAGGTAATAATTAGTTGTTCATCTCGCCATTGCCAAAATAATGGCAGTGAAAAGCCAGATTCAGGAGCATAAAGAATGTGACGACGAGCAACAACTGTTTTTATTCCTCCTCCAATAGATCTTACTTCTAACTCTACAGAAGTAGCCTCTCCCCCTTCAAGCATCCTTCCCAAAGCTCGATCGCGCTTCCATTGGGGAGTAGCACTTGAGATCAATTGCTCGCGGTCGCTAATTACTTCTGCTGCTGGCACTCCATCGATTTTCAAAACCACATCCCCTGGATGTAAATCCATTTCACTGTCTGGCAGAACATAGGTAATTACTAGGCTGTCTTCAACCCAATCCCAGGTAAAAGGTAAAGTAAAGCGATCGCTGGTGTTTTGATTCAGCAAATAAACGTTGCCATGACCATCTTCTAGTTTGGCAACCAAGCGTTGCAGAGTCTTATTAAAAGCAGCAGTATCCTTATCGGTTGCAGCATATTTTAAAGCAGTTTGAAGTTCTTCTAACCAATCTACAGCTACTACATCAAAGTAAGGATAAAAATGTTGCCAAACGTTCCAAGCAAGAATGACTGCTGCTAAACGGGTAGCGCGCTCGTTTATAGAATAATCTATGGAATTGGCAGCTTTTGTTTTAGGAATATGAGGAAGTGTTTTACCATTCTTGGCAAACAATGCCAACGGAATTAGGCAAGAAACTCCACTTCCTAAATCGGCTTTAAACGGCTGATAGCTTGAAATTACTTCATCAGTAATTTGATTTTGCTCCCCATTCCAATAAACTCGTTTACTATGATAAATACTATAATCTTCTTCTCCGTCTCCTTTTACACCATAATGCTCCCAGGCAACTAATTGCAATGAGGCTTTGTTTGCTGGCTGCTGCAATGTTTGAGATACAGTTGACGATTCTTTAGTCGCAAAAATACGAACTGTAGGCGCAATGGGGGTAAAAATTGCCTTGAGTTTCTGAATTAATATCACTGGTTCTTTAGCTGTTTCTACAGAGCGAATACCCGTAATTGCTAGTTGTTCCCAATTTGCTTCTGCTGCTCGATCGCTGGGATGAAAATAGCGTATATAACCTAATAAACGAGCAAATACTAGCAGATTATCAACTCCTTGGCGACTTAAAGCATAAGCATCTTGCATTTTACTGTTCACAATTGTTTCTCCTGATATAGAACTTGCTCTTACTACTATCTTGAATTACCTAGTTATCTTGAAGATGACTTTTGATTATAATTTTGGGTAGTCAATACGGCGAGCAGTTTTCAATCAATGTTTAAATGTAATCGAAATAATAGAAGAATTCCCATAGTTAAAATAATTACTGGTTGCTAATAACATCCTAAAAGCGATCGTCATAGTACCAGATTCGCTTCATCAACGCCTAGTTTTTACCTTGGGTAGAAAGTTTTGATAATCGCTTTTTGCGGTGAGTGAACGATTACGATTAAAAAGACAATTATGATTATTGTAGCCCTCTGTGTACTCGACGATTGCCACTCATCATTACTACAGTTTGCTTAATTGCGGTGACTCGCCACTTTCCATCAACTCGAATTAACTGATGCTCATAATTTCCTGCTGTATCCAGTCGCTCTTGCCTTGATTCATCAGTAGGATCGAATCTATAAATACGATAAGCCGATCTACACTGGGCATAATCTTTGACGGGCGACACAAGCCCCCGAATTCGATTCGGGGGATGCGCCCTTACAATTGCCACCTCATGATTAGTACTAATATGCAGAGTCTTTAACCCAGTTAGCCCCTCTGCCCGCTTTTGAATATATGATTCTGCCGTAATTTGCTGTGGTAATTCCCCTCTAAATTCCGAATAATCAACATGAATCTCGTCTGCTAAATATTTTCGCAGGTTCTGCCAGTTTTTATTATCCATTGCATTAGCAATCGCTACAATGACATCAATGATTTTGCTGCGTTCAATTACCCACTCAATATTTGATAGTTTAGATGTCATGGATCGATTTAGATTTGAATAAAAGAAGGTAGTACTATTTTATCTATTACTTATGATAATCCTATTCTCGATATTACAGATCGCCTTATTCATTAGTGCAAACCAACTAAGCTCTAACGCCATTTACCAAAGCTTTGAAGTTCATTCCGATGGCACGGTTTACGATCGCACTGCCCAAGAAAAGGATTGGAATGTGCAGTGGTCAGAAGACGATAAAATGTCCAATTTCGCTGCAATTACCAACGAAGAAGCTTATTCTGGCAATAATTCTCTCCGCATTACCCATAGCCCTGACAAAGCGTCAGGAGGTAGTGCTGCGTGGGAATTACCTGAAGAAGATGAGTACTACTTATCGTATAAAGTTAAATTTGAAGAAGATTATGACTTCAATGGTGATGTCCATAGCGGTGGTAAATTACCTGGTCTTTCCAGTTCAGACGGCTGGTTGAGTGGGGGTCAAACCAGTAATGGCTCAAATGGATTTACCATCAGATATATGTGGGATGAAGACGGCAGAGCCAAGCTATATGTCTATCATATGGATCGACCCGAACAATGGGGAGAGAGCTTTTATTTCGAGGACGAATCTGGTCAACCTGTCTATTTTGAAGCAGGAAAATGGCATGAACTTACTCAGCGCGTAGAGATTAATGAGGGCGATCGGAAAAATGGCTCGATAGAGGTTTGGATGGACGGCGAACAGGTACTCAACATTGACGGTTTGCAGTTTGTAAACAATGGAAGTGGTATTGATTCACTCTACTTTAGTAATTTCCATGGTGGAAGTGATAGTGGCTGGTATCCCGACAAAGAATCCTACACCTATTATGATGATTTTGTTATTTCCACTGACCCAGCAGATGTGGGGCTATAGGTAATGAGGTTTTATTAAGTAGATGAGTAATAATCGACAAAAAGTTCTGATTTTTGATACCACTATGAGAGACGGTGAACTTATGCCAAATATTACCATGAATCTCTCGCAAAAAATAGCTATAGCTAAACTTTTAGAAGGGAGTAAAGTTGATATTATCGAAGTAGGTTATCCAGGGGTTAACTCAAAAGATTTTGCAGAATTGAAGGCAATTTCGCCACTTATTAAACAATCAGTTATCTGTGGATTAGCTGGTTCAAATAAGCCAGAAATTGAAACTTTAGGAGAAGCAATTAAAAATGCTATGAGAGGAAGAATTAATATTTATACTAATGTTAATACTAAGTATCAATCAAAGCTAAATTATCAAGATATTTTAGAACAAATTAATCAAAGTATTACCTTAGCCAAGAATTATTGTGATGATATACAATGGTCGGCTTTTGATGCGGTTAGAAGCGATCGCTATTTTCTTTATCGAGCTATAGAAACAGCAATTACTAGTGGTGCGAAAACTATTTGTATTCCTGATACTTTTGGTACTTTAGACCCTAACGAGTTTTCAGATTTGATTACACAAATTGTTAATAATGTCATCAATAGCGATCGCGCTATCTTTTCAGTTCATTGTCATGAAGATCGAGGTTTAGCTGTAGAGAATTCCTTAGCTGGCGTAGTAGCTGGTGTAAGGCAAATTGAATGTTCTCTTAATGGATTGGGTGCAAGAAAAGGTAATGCTGATATTACAAAAATTGTCCAAGAAATTGCTAATTATCAAGAATATCAAACAAGTATTGATGTTAATTTAATTGCTCAAACATCTCTAGCAATTGATAATCTTTTAGGTAAGTGAATTAATTTTAACTCCAGCTAATACCTACTAAGCGATCTAAACAGATAAGAAATAGTCTTGCATTGGGAAGCTTGGCATAAGAAAAAGAATAATTACCTTTACCAAACCAGCCAGCATCTTTATGGTTAAAGCGAAAAACACCTCGTCCCAAAGAAATATTTTTCATATCTGATACTGCTACACGCTGAGTAGAATGATCTTTCAGCAGAAACTCAAGAAAACCCATACCAACACGAACCGACCTCGGATTTCCCACTAAAGGAAATTCTACATAGCCTAGTTTTTTTAACTGATTACTCAAGTTTTTCAAGCAATAGCTACTCCAAGCTGCTTCTGCTGAGTCAGCAAAATGCCACAAATCTCGATCTTGCGGATTTCCTTTCTCACTGTAGTATATCCCTCTTCTGTCACTTTCCGAGATTTAGGAGTAGTAAAAACCAAATTTATCCATCAGGAAAAGAAAAATAAAATTGATTCATGATAGCCAGAAGCCGATGAAAACCAACTAATAAAGAGCGATTGGGAAAAAAATCTAACCAGGGAATAATCATCCAGAAGATAATTGTTGGTTGAATAACTAAACGTAGGTTATTCAAAGTAGTTTTCCATCCTTCTTGATTTGACCATTGTTGATGAAGATTGAAATTAGGAATAAATTTTTGGTCTTGAATTTTGGAAGTAGATAAAGTCTGAGATTGATTTAGCTCACAAAAAACCTTAGAAGAACAACTAACCATCCAGTACGCCGAAAAAATTATTTCCCACCACCTATTAATCTCTTTGAAATTAGTAAACCGATAATCAGTCCAGCCTAATTCTTGTTTGCATTGTCGAAATCCATCCTTTACCCACGTTCTTAATCCATATAGATTGCCTAAAATTTTCTTCATTTTGTTTCGAGAGGACTGAATATTGGTCATCACAAATGATGTTGAATTTTCGGGCATAGTTTCAGTATCGGTAGTTATTTCCCAATAAGTTCTATAATTTCTCTTGCCATAAATTATTTCTCTGATGTATCTGATTTCTGACTTTTGGTCGCTAAAAGTTCTCTTGAATTTACACCACTTGTTAGCTCTAACTCTCTGTTGGGGAGACAGCCAGACACCATGATTACTTCTAATTGCTATATGCGAAGCGGTATCCTTTAGGAAAACCCAAGGTAGATTGTGTTGGTCTAATGTTCTAATAAATGAACTAGCTTCTCCATACAAACTATCAGCTAATACTAAATCAATATTAAATCCAAATTCTATTAGCTCGGTAACAATAGATGATGCTAACTCAATCTTCGTTTTGTAAGTGTCTGACTCTTTTAATGTTCCTTTAGGTTTAAAGACTTTAAACATTAGAGGAAAAGTAATATTTTTATAAACTCCATAGGCGTTTACCGTGACGATGCCGTTATCTATTTTGCCAACGCTGCCTAAATACTGCCTTGCTACATAATCTGTTTTCTTTCCTTTCTTTCGATCTCCTGTTTCATCAATTATCAATGTGATTGGTTGGTCTTTCAATGCCTTATGAGTTAAGTTGAGTCTTCTGGTTCTCAATTCTTCTTCTGACCAAGGTGAATTGGCTAAAAAATGATGTAATGATTGGGGTGAAGATACTCCCACCACTTTGGCTATTTCAGGTAATGATTTTCTTTTAATTGGTGAAACAATTCCTTGATGTAAATATTTGAAACATTCGTAACTTCTTACATCAGAAAACAAGTCATTATAAGCAGAGCAATATTGATCGATAATGGAAACTGTTGGTCGAGCATCTCGCTTCAAATGTTTGAGAATTTGTAATTCTACATCCATTACCCTCTCTACCTCACAACCCACAAGAACTTTTTTCATTATAGTTTAATTCTCGGAAAGTGACAGAAGAGGGTTATTGTGCCAATTTCAGGAGATGGTGAAGCAAAAAAATCCATTTCTGATGTAATGGGATTTCCTGAATGTCTAGTAACTCCTTGTTTTGGTTGCCATTTAGAACCCTGCATTTTTTTAAATCTTTCTAACTTTTAATTTAACTTGAAATAGGAAATAAACAATTAAAATATGCAAAATTGCTTGATATCAATCGCTGCAAAAAAACTATTAACTAGCGTTGGTGAATCGGGGTATGAAAGGACAAATATAGGGATTTTTTTCTCTGAGGTTCAAAAACTCCAACAGCAAAGAACAAGGAGCAAAGAGCAACAAACCGTACTATTATTTTCCCATACAGTAGCAGATGGAACTTTTAAAAATTTCCTAGATATTACAGATATTTCTATATCTTAAGTTTTTCTGGAGTTTTGTTAAAGTATTGAGGTGGTTACCATTTTAAATATGAGTGAATCTGTTCTAGATGTCCGTAATCTGCAAGTACAATTTACTACAGAGAATCAGCCTATAATTGCGGTTGATGATTTAACTTTGACTCTCAAGAAGGGGGAAAAGCTAGGAATTGTCGGCGAGTCTGGCTCTGGTAAGTCAGTGACATCTTTAGGTATTATGGGTTTAATTCCCACTCCTGGCAAGGTGACAGAGGGGGAAATATGGTTAAATCCCGAAACAGATAGCCCACCAGTTAATTTAATTAAGGTTAATTCTGAAACCAGACGCAAGTATCGTGGTGGAGAAATTGCCATGATCTTTCAAGAGCCAATGAGTGCTTTAAATCCTTTGTTTACCATTGGCTTTCAAATTATCGAAGCGATTTTGCAGCATCAAAATATCAGCCAAACAGAAGCGGAGAGAAAAGCGATCGCTCTTTTACAAGAAGTGCGTTTATTACCGAGCGATCGAGAGCTTAGGGAAGCTTACACAGATAAAACAAGGGAAAATAGCGACAAAGTAATTACGCGCTATGTAAATGGGCAAAAACAAGAGATTTTAAAACGCTATCCTCATCAGCTTTCAGGAGGACAGCTACAGCGCGTTACTATTGCCATGGCAATTTCTTGTAATCCCAGGGTGTTAATTGCGGATGAGCCGACTACTGCTTTAGATGTTACCGTACAGGCGACTATTCTCGATCTATTAAGAGATTTATGCTCTCAACGGGGGATGTCGCTAATTTTTATTACCCATGATTTAGGCGTGATTGCAGAGTTAGTAGATACTGTGGTGGTAATGTATCGAGGTGAAGTGGTAGAAACAGGAGAGATCGAAGAGGTTTTTATAAATCCCCAACATCCTTACACTAAGGGTTTATTGGCTTGTCGTCCTCGCATAGATCGTAAGTTACAAATTCTTCCCACTGTCAGCGATTTTATGACAGTTACCATCGCAGATGATGGTAAACCAATTATTCAAGAGAAAGATGCTGATTTAGCCAGCATGGAAGAGGATATCGTTACAGAAGAACAACAAGAAACAAGATTGTCCCAATTACTAGATAATGAACCTTTATTATCAGTTAAAAATTTGCAGGTAGGCTTCCCCATCAAAGGTGTATTTGCGCGTACTCAAGACTATTTTATGGCAGTCAAAGACATTTCTTTCAATGTCTATCCAGGAGAAACTTTGGGTTTAGTCGGAGAATCTGGTTGCGGAAAATCTACCCTTGCAAGAGCTATATTACGCCTCATTCCTAGCTTGGGGGGAGACATTATCTTTGAAGGAAAAAACTTGGCTCAGATTGCTATAGGCGATCGCAAAATGCGTTCTGTAAGAAGAGAAATCCAAATTATTTTTCAAAATCCCTATAACTCTCTTAATCCTCGCATGACTATTGGAAAAGCGATCGCTGAACCGATGAAAGTTCATAATACAGATAATGGTAAAGAGCGTAAAAATCGAGTTGCTTACCTTTTAGAAAGAGTTGGTTTAAATCCCCAGATGCAAAATCGCTATCCTCACGAATTTTCTGGAGGACAAAGACAAAGGGTTTGTATCGCCCGCGCATTAGCTTTGAATCCCCGATTTATTATCTGTGATGAATCGGTTTCTGCTCTAGATGTTTCCGTTCAAGCACAAGTATTAAATCTCTT
Organism: Hyella patelloides LEGE 07179; assembly: GCF_900659865.1. Taxonomy (GTDB): domain Bacteria; phylum Cyanobacteriota; class Cyanobacteriia; order Cyanobacteriales; family Xenococcaceae; genus Hyella; species Hyella patelloides. The sequence continues at coordinate 10,959 of NZ_LR213858.1, read as the reverse complement.
AAAAGAATTACAAGAAGAATTTGGTTTAACCTATATCTTTATTTCTCATGATTTGAGCGTTGTTAAATTTATGAGCGATCGGATTCTGGTCATGAATCAGGGAAACATTGAAGAAATAGACACCGCAGAAGAAATTTATCGCAGTCCGAAAACTGAATATACTCGCCAGTTAATTGCTGCTATTCCTAAAGGGGAGTTTGATTAGTTGATGGTTAGTGGTTAATCAATACTGTTCGGATAAGCCTTTTTTGCTTATTCCCTCTTTTATGATTATGGGACAATAAACCCAGAAGAATAGAGTAAACTAGCAAAAAATAAAGTCCTTCAAATGGTTATTAATTATTACTTTATTAATTCTTTGTCTATCTAGCTAGAGAAGAAAAAGAGGAATAATTACGCCCCAATTCCCGCTCTTCCCCACTTCCCTAATTTTTAGCTTTAATTAGCTAAAAGCTTTAAGCTCCAGGGGCGTATCCCCAAGAGACAGCCCCTCCTCTAAGCCAGGTTCAACACTCGCGCGACGGCGAAGCCGAGTCCTTTAGGGCTTTTCCTTTGCCCCCAAATGCGATGGGGATAAACACGAAGATGTGACGGGTGTAAACGGATTACAAATTCCGCTTCTTTTGCACCGCAGGTTCGCTTGTCAACTCCTTCGTCTCAAGCGATTCAAGCTTATAGCCTACAGCTAATGGCAAGCGAGCTAATTTTAATTTACTTCTGAGGATTGGTATTCCCTCTGAGTTTCTTTGGCTAATGTTCCTTTAGGATTAAAAGCCAGTAAAGCTAAATGTCCTACTATCATTAATAAATCGCGTTCTAAACCTGCAACTTGAGAAGTATCGGCAAGAAATTTTGGTAACTGTACTGTAGCAATTGCTCCAGCCATAATAAATATTAATACTAAATTACTAATTCGCCAGAAACGACCAAATAAAAGTGAAACACTAAGTATTACTTCAGTAATACCAGTTATAGGACCAAGAAAACCAGGTAATCCAAACCCGACAAATTTTTCTGCTGCTGCTGACCAAAAAATTGCTTTTGGTAATCCGTGATAAAGGAAAACAGCGACTAAAGTAATCCGTAAAATTAATAAAGCATAAGTTTGAAATTTGCTGTTAGACAGAGTATTAGTTTTCATTGGTAAATCTCCTTTTTTTCAGTGAATAGTTAGTTAACAGTTAGTTATTGAGAAGTGCGACCCTGCGTCCCGTCAACACTCGCGCGTCGCTGACCAAGACAGGATGAGGGATAAAAAGTAGTGGCGAAAGGCCGTTCGCCCCTACCAAGTAACTTGTGGTTTCTATTGGGAATTACTATAAAATTAAACGGGAAGGACGATCGCCGATTAAATAATTATGTAACCAAGTCAAAAAAATTATCAGGCGATTACGCCAGTCGGGAACATAGACTACATGAACAGCTAGCCAAAACAACCAAGGTAAAAAGCCTTTGAGCGGTAAACCAGCAATTTGTCCAATTCCTGAATAACAGCCAATAATTGCTAATCTTCCTTTATTGAAGTATTTAAAAGGTTTAACTCTTTTACCCTGAATCTGTCTTCTAATGGTACTAGCGACATAAACGCCTTGTTGTAAAGCCTCTGGTGCAACCCCAGACAAAGACTTCTGATGAGAAGGTATGCGTGCCAAATCACCAATGGCAAAAACTTGGGGATGGTCTATTAATTGTAAAGTTGGTAGAACATTGATTTGTCTTTGTTGTTTTTTTTCGGGGAAAGGAAAACATCGAGGAATTGCGCCCTCAACTCCTACCGCCCAAATGACAGTAGATGTAGCAATCTTAGTCGCATCATCAAGTTCTAAACCTTCAGGGGAAACAGCAACCACTTTTGACCCTAGCATTACTTTTACTCCCAAACGACGCAGCTTTTTAGCGGTATAGTCTCCTAGCGGTTGAGGAAATTCTCGAAAAAGGCGATCGCCAGATTGTAATAGCAATACCCTAACTTCTTGGGGATTTAATTGGGGATAATCTCGTCGCAGAGAATTAGTAATCAATTCGATTAAAGAGCCAGCTAATTCTACTCCTGTAGCACCACCTCCTACTATGGCAATAGTTAATAATTGCGATCGCTCAATCTGATTATTCGTTACCGCAGCTTGTTCAAAACAGCTTAAGAGATGGTTGCGAAGCCTAATCGCTTGATTGAGAGTTTTCAGAGGAAAAGTGTATTTCTCTGCCCCACTAACATTCAAAAATTGACTGCGACTACCAGTAGCTAAAACCAAAAAATCATAGCTCAGGGTATTAATATCAGTTTTAATTTCTTGAGCCACAAAGTCTATTTGTGTGACTTCTGCTCGCAAAAACTTAGTATTAGCAGCTCTGCGAAGTAATGTCCGAATTGGTACGGCAACTTGTTCGGGAGCTAATTGAGCCGTAGCCACTTGATAGAGTAGAGGGATAAAAGTGTTATAGTTATTGCGATCTATTAAAACTACTTCCACCTCTTTATTCGCAAGCGACCGCGCTGTTTGTAAACCGCCAAAACCAGCCCCCACAATAACCACGCGAGGATATTTTTTCATACTGTTTTTAAGTTTGATAATGTTAAATCGCTGGGTAAGAGCCAGTCAAAATCTCACTTCCTAGAGGCTCTGTTGTATCTGCTCTAGGTTCAATAGTGATTAAAACAGAACTGGCATTCATCAGAGCTTCATCAGAAGATATTTCTATATGAACAGTACCCTCAGCGTTAGGGATAAAATTAGCACAGCCAATTTTTTGCTTTTGAGATACTGCCCATAAGCGATATACTTGATTACCTGGTAATGGTTCGAGATTTTGTAAAACCAAAACAGCTTTCTTTTTTTCGGGAGAGATAAATAAACTTCCTGATGCAGTGACAACATCATTTAGTCCTTGGAAAGTTACCAAGCGATTATTGGGTTGACGCAGTAAAGCAATTAATTCTTGTTGCGATTGTAGTTGAGTTTTTCCCGTAGCTATTTGTTGACGTAGATTGTAATTATTAAAACCTAACCACAAAGTACTCAATACAGTCACAGTACTAATAATCCGACTCCAGCGATTGGGTTGAGAGCTACGAGATTGGGCTTGAGCTTTAGTTAAAATCTGGCTGCGTAAATCAGTTTTGGGAATCTCTTCGGATAAACCATAAGGCATTAGGGTAAAAGTTGCCTTTAGTTGGGCAATCTGCTCTTTCAGGGCAGGATTAATTGCTAACTGCTTATTAAGCCAGATAAGCTCAGCCTCATCCAAGTCTCCTAAAACATATCCCGCTAAAATTTCTTCCAAATTATGCGGTTGAGAATTATTACTCATCTCTGACTAGATTAAATGGGAATGATGTAAATTTTTTTTGAGTTGTAAAAGTCCTCGACGACTATGAGATTTCACCGTTCCTAAAGGAATATTTAAACGTTTGGCGATTTCTGATTGACTCAGTCCTTCAAAATAGCACAGTTCTAAAACTTGTCGTTGTGGTCGAGATAAATGCTTTAAAGCATTTTGTACTTTAGCCGATCTTTCTCTGAAAGAAATTACTTCCATCGGAGTATGAGATTTTTGTTCTTCCACAGAGTCTTTTGATTTTCCGATATCTTGCCAAAAACGTCCTTGAGAACGCTTCAAGCGCAGACGGTCAATAGCACGCGATCGCGCTACCATCATTAGATAGGTATAAAAAGAACCCCGTTGCGAATTAAATTTTGGCTTTACTTGTAAATTGAGAAAAATCTCTTGAGTTAGATCCTCTGCCTCTTGAATATTATTTAACATTCGATAAATCAAACGATAAACTAACAATCCATAGCGATCGTATATTGTTCCTAAAGCAGAGACATCTCCTTTGGTAAATGCAGCAAAAATTTCTTCATCAGTCTGGCAACTTAGATCGGCATTATTTATTTTCCATGAATCTAATGGTTTTCTAGTCACGCTCTTGCTAGCTAAATCAAAAATAGGTATTTGGGATAAAAAATTTGTAACTAACATTCGTTTTCGATCCAATCCTCTTATTGGATATTTAAGGGTTTACTGCTCATGAACAATTAAAATAAATAACCACTATATCTGTATACGCAGAAGAACTTAATTTGGATGCAAATTATTTCATTGATTTCGGCACTCAAACCTTCGGGAGTCATCGCTCATGTTAATTTATGGAGATTTCATTTTTACCTTACTCTCTTTACGCTCGTTTCGGTAAAATTGCCAAGTTGTGTTGTGGTTGACATTTTACCTACCAGTAAGTAGAATAAATTCATGAAACAAAACACTGCTCAACAAATTTTAGATACCGCTCAATCAATGGTGCGAAACCGAGGTTATAGTGCCTTTAGTTACGCAGACATTGCGAAACAAATAGGTATTCGTAAAGCGAGCATTCATTACCACTTTCCCTCAAAAGATGATTTGGTAAAAGAATTAGTTAAACGATACCGAGAAATTTTGTCACGTAAGTGTTTTCAGATTGAGCAACAAGAAATTACACCCCAAGAGCAATTGAGAGAATTTGTGAATCTATACCGAGATGGTTTACAGGAAAATCAAATTTGCTTGTGTGGAATGTTGACAGCAGATTTTGTAGTTTTAAATTCAGAAATTCAAGCCGAACTGCAAACCTTTTTTGCTGCAACCGAATCTTGGTTAGCCAAACTTTTGCAACGTGGCATTGAAGCAAAAGCATGGCAATGTGTCCAATCTGTCGAATTTGAAGCAAAAACCATAATTGCCATGCTACAGGGATCTCAACTACTCGCTCGCGCAGCAGACAATAGTGTTGAAGCTTTTGATCTGATTACAGAGGGATTTCTGAAAGAGAAACTGGGAAACAAGTAATTTTTTTTACTCTAATAACTACCTTCTAGTAGATAGAATTATTTTAAATTTATGGAGATTATCATGACTCAAGCATTTACAGAACAAAAAATCATCGTTGTTGGTGGCACAAGCGGAATCGGCAAAGCTATTGCTCAAGCTATTCTGCTCGCTGGAGGTACGGCTGTGATAATCGGCTCTCGTCAACCTAAACTTAGTGATGCAGTTAACGAACTCAGTAAGTTCGGGAGTGTAGTTGGCGAATTAGCTAATATCTCAGATATACAGCAAAGAAATGCCTTAATTAATCGCATTAATACAAATCATAGTGATGCTACTCTATTGGTTAATGCAGCAGGGGTTTTTCTGCCCAAATCTTTTATCGACTACGAAGAAAGTGATTATGACTTGTATCTAGATATTAATAAAGGAACTTTCTTGATTACTCAGGCGATTGTCAAAAATATGATTAACAATGGCAAACCTGGAGCAATAGTTAATATTGGTTCGATGTGGGCAAAACAAGCTGTAGAGGCAACTCCTTCGTCAGCTTACTCGATGGCTAAAGCTGGCTTGCATTCTTTGACTCAGCATTTAGCAATGGAATTAGCACAACATAACATTAGAGTAAATGCAGTATCTCCTGCGGTGGTGGAAACTCCAATTTACCAAGGTTTTATCCCCAAAGAAGAAGTACATTCTGCTCTACAAGGATTCAACGGTTTCCATCCCATTGGTCGAGTCGGAACTCCAGAGGATGTTGCCGAAGCGGTTGCTTACCTTCTTTCTGATAAAGCCAATTGGGTTACTGGAGCTATCTGGGATGTAGATGGTGGTGTGATGGCTGGACGCAATCAATATAACTAAAGCTGAATCTAACTGCATACTTATAGCACAGAAAATGTTGCCCTCGTTAAATGGCAGCCTGGAACTGTTTTTCAACGCCATAGTCATTGGGGTGGAGAAGAAATTTATGTGATTCAAGGAGTTTTTGAGGATGAATATGGAACTTATCCTCAAGGAACTTGGATTCGTAATCCTCATGGGAGTATTCACACTCCTTTTAGTAAAGAAGGCTGTCTAATCTACGTCAAAACAGGACATTTTAATTAACAACAAGTCGCTTAATACTTTATTTACAAACAGTCTCTCATGATATTGTTTAATAGATTCTAGTTGGTGAAACAAAATAGCAAAAAACACTGTGACTGCAAATACTGATAAACTCAAGCCAGACTGGGCTGGGAATGATTTATTATCTCGGTTTGTCAATCTGTTGATTCAAATCAAACCTGTATATAGCTTAATGAAATACCAAGCAAGACAGGTACTTATTAAAACCGCAGAAAAAAATGGTATCCCCTGGCGCAAAAACCGCCAAGAGTTAGCCCAATCAGGAGTACAAGAATTATATAATGCGATCGCAAATCTTGATGTAGAATATCCTGATTACTATTGTGTACCCTTTCATGCTTATGATGAAGGGAACTTATGTTGGCAAGCTGCTTTTGAAGCAGGATCGGCCACTCAATCTATGGGGTTGCGAGTTTGGAAAAATGAACCTGGTTTAACTTGGGAAGCTGCTCAAAATAGATTACGCAGTAGTTTTCATCAAGTATTAGAGTCTTATACCCCTACCCCAATTACAGATATTTTAGATCTAGGTTGTTCTGTTGGTATCTCGACCACAACGCTTCATGATTACTACAGTGCGAAACAAGTTACACCAGTCAATACTGTGGGGTTAGATTTATCTCCCTATATGTTGGCAGTGGCTACTACAAGAGATACAAAAAACACTATCAAATGGATTCACAGCAACGCCGAAAAAACCAATTTTGCTGATAATTCTTTTGATTTAGTAACTTTGCAGTACGTAATTCATGAATTACCCCGTTATGCGAGTCAAGCTATTTTTCGGGAAATCAAGCGCATCTTACGCCCCAATGGAGTCATTGCCATTGTTGACAATAACCCTAGTTCGACCGTAATTCAAAATCTACCTCCTGTATTGTTTACTCTCATGAAGAGTACCGAACCCTGGAGCGATGATTACTATACTTTTAATGTAGAAAAAGCTTTACAAGAAATTGGTTTTAATTATCAAACTACTGTAGCTAGCGATCCTCGTCATCGTACAATTATTGCTACTAAGTAAAGTTTTTAGCGTTTATAGTCTAGAGCGAATCTGAAACTAAAAACTCTTCATCGGAAAAGCCTAAAATTTCTCCTTAAAAGCAGAGAGATCGGTTACGCAACCCAGGAGTCATCGGCGATCGCAATTTAGACTGGAGAAATCGTCACCAATCGTTTTGGTGACGGCAAATTAGGCAGAAAACGGACATTTCGCAGGTAGGCTAGCAAACCTGTTTAAACTGTTTCATCAATTAGCCATATTTTTAAATTATCAAAATTCACTCCAAAGCTAGTCTCTAAAGCTACCTCAATTGCTTTTAGAGTTTCAAAAGGTAAGCCATCTCTAAAATTTTCTTTCTCAATCAGATACCAAATTTTTTATCATGAGTAAAACAAATTATGAGGCGATGACTCGAAAAGAGTTGAAAAACCATTTAAAAGTCGATCGCAATAATGCAGAAGCTTGAGAAGTTTTTTTTGAAAAACTAAACCAAGAAACAAGCGATAAGCCCGGATATCCTTTTTGTGAGACTTTAGAAGAATTCGAGAATTTTCTGGAAAATAATCCTGAAATCAAAGCAAAATCTGAAGGAAGCTAAAAATAGATGACCAAAAGCTCTAAGCTATAGGCTACAAGCTATAGGCTTAGAGTCTATAGCTAGTTGACGGGAGGAAATGCTCTCGGTCAGAAGCTGTCTTACAACAGTCCTCTGGGTCGGGAAACCCTCCTGCAAGGCTGTTGCGCTATTCCACTCCCGTGTTGACAAAAAAATAGATGGCAGCAACCATCTACAGCGAAAAAATCTATTTATCAATTATGTCACAGAAAAAAGCGATTGCCCTAAAAAAACAACAGCGTGAACAAAACAACTTTTACGGCTATAACTATTACACAATCTAAATCCGATTATCAAAAGAGCGAGTAATTTTAGTGTAAGTTTAAGTATGATAAGTAAAGTTATTACTTGTTCAATAATCAATATTTATTGGATTTAGATACGAAAAATTCCTTACATATAGCAAAGATCGGGAAGCAAACACTTTGGCAAAGCGCAAATCAGATTCAGAACAACACAATTTAGCTTCTTCTCCTCTACCAAAAGATTTTAAACCCCACTGGCGTACTGCTCTGGAAAATACAACTCAAAGATTTGAACGCGAATATCGTCAAGAAAATTTCTCTCTTCCTTCAGAAGTCCAAGCTCTTTCTCTTTTTGACCAATGGCAAGGGGGTACTCTCCAAAACCTAATTGTTTCTCCCTTTTGGGAAGTAAAAACTCCCAAAAAAAAGCAAGCTTGGTTAGATATTGGTTGCGGTTTGAGTTTTTTAATCTATCCTTGGTACGAATGGAATGCTTTTTTTTACGGACAGGAAGTTAGTACTACCGCAAGGGACATCCTCATGAGTCGTGCGCCACAACTTAATTCCAAATTGTTTCGTGGGGTGAAACTAGGTTCTCCTCATCTCTTAGCTTACGAAGATAACTTATTTGATGGGGCGATCGCTACTGGCTGGAGTTGTTACTATCCTCTCGATTACTGGGAACGGGTTCTGGCTGAAGTCAAACGAGTTCTGAAACCAGGAGGATACTTGATCTTTGATGTTCTCGATCCTGAAGCTCCTCTGGCTGAAGATTGGGCGATTTTGGAAACTTATCTCGGCGCAGAAGTGTTTTTAACGTCTTTGAGTGACTGGCGCAGTTGCGTGCGTCAGGCTGAGGGGAAAATTACCAAAAGTTCTCCTGGTGAGTTATTTCACTGTTGGCTAGTCCGTTTTTAATTGTTGCTGCTGGTGGGTTATCGTTTGGTAATGGGTCTAGGTAGAGTCGAGGGAGAGTATTACCTCTCGCCCCTCTCTGTGAAATCTGGACGTACCCGTTTCCGTGTATCCAGCTTCCGAAAATCTTAGTCTTTACGACTGTTGCTCATGTGTATATAGTGGTGACAACTTCTGTGGATTGCCAAGAGATTCTTGTATTCCCAGTTATTGTGATTGCAATCAATATGATGCAATTCTACTTTTTCTCCTTGGAGGAGTTTTAACCCACAATATCCGCACGAATGATTTTGTTTTCTAAGTGTTGTTGCTAACATCCCGTCGTAAAGTATGCTGTTTCTCTTTGACCAATAAACTAAATCACCGTCGAAGGGAGATTTATTCCCTTTGACACTAACGAATTTGTTCTCTGAAAAACTGACTTTAGGAAAGGCTGTTCTCACCATTTTTACTGCCTGGTGTCGTCCGATGGTTTTCTGTTTTAGGAACACTTTGCGGGTTCTATCTTCTAAACCGAATAGGTTAAACCTTGAGCCGTCCATCTTGCAGTATTTATGATAATATCTCCATCCTCTGATGATGGGTGCTAGCTTATGCACCTTTGTTTCCGCACCGTAATTAGAGTTATTAACGATTTTTTTAACTTTAGAGCGAAAAGCTTTGAAGTTTTCCGTTGAAGGGGTACTCCTAAATTTTTCGTTGTTCTTCTGGACGTAAAAACGCCATCCGAGGAAGTTAAATCCATCTATTGAGGCTGTTACTTTTGTCTTCTTTTGGCTTACATTCATTCCTCTGGCAGCGAGAAATTCTTCAACTTTGGCGAGTAATTCATCAGCCCTATCTTCTGGTTTTAGTATAAAAACCATATCATCCGCGTATCTTATACATTTGGAGATTATCTTTCCATTCTTAATTTTGAATTCCCCTATCTTTTCAATACCATTTAGCGCGATGTTGGCTAATAATGGCGAACAAACCCCACCTTGGGGCGTTCCTTGTTCAGGGAACTCTGGGCTGACACCTGATTTTAGGCATCTTGTCAAACCCGTTTTAACAAAGTTGGGAGAGATTACTTTGTCTAAGATTGCCTTGTGGCTGATGCGGTCGAAGCATTTTTCGATGTCTATTTCTAGGACTCGTTTATTTATTCCGTTGACTGAGCTTCTTAGATTGTTAAACAGGACTTTTTGAGCATCGTGTGTGCTTCGTCCTGGTCGAAATCCATAGCTTTTAGCGTGGAATTCTGCTTCATGTGCTGGTTCTAGGGCATATTTGACAAGGCATTGCCATGCTCTATCCGCGATGGTAGGAACTTTTAGTAGTCTGATTGAGCCATCCTTTTTAGGGATGGGAATTTCTCTTAGACCTTGATGTTTCCAAGTTTTGTACTCTTGCTTTAGCGTGGTTTCTAAATTGAAACGTTGCTTAAAAGTTAGAGATTTGACTCCATCAATTCCTGCGGTTTTCTTGCCAGTGTTTAACTGGCTTACTTGCCTAATTGCTAGCATCCTTGCTGCGTAGGAAGAAAGAACGAGTTTTTGAAGTCTTCTAGCTTTTGCCTTGTCTCCTTCTCTAACTGCTTTAAATATTCTCTTTTGTAGTCGGAATAGTATCTTCTGGAGTTTCTTCCAGTCGATAAATTCCCAATCATCGCTATAACTTACGCTATGCGTCATAATTCCTGTTCTACTCGATTGAACATTTTCTGATTTCCTTTTGGCAATTACGCCTCATCCTACCCTTAGCCAGGGTTTCCGATACTCGTCTATCCTACTGAGGTTTACAACTCCCCAGACCTGGTGCTACGTTTTTATTCGTTCCAATGGTCAGATTGACTGATGTTTTAGGGCGGTTCATTTTGCCTGTTACCTTCTCGGAGATGCAGCTATTAGGTCTAGGATGCTGCGAGAATAAGCGGTAACGAAGTCCACATTTGTTATTCAGATTGTGGCTTAAGGCTGAGACACTTTTATAGAACCTGTTTACCCGTGACATCTCCCCATTAACGCCAGTGTGCCTATCTGTTTTAGCTCTGATTGCGTCCTGTTGCACGCTTTACCCTGTAGGATTCCGAGCCTACTCAGTAGTGCCAGGTAAGGAGTCACCTATCTCTTAGATGGTGGGACTTTAACCCACATCTGTCCATTAGTTCAGGCTACATACGGTTTTCTCCCCGTCATCACCTGGAAGCCTCTACTTCTCTAGTCTCTAGAGCTTCGCAGCTTCAACGAATCGCACAA
>NZ_LR213857.1 GCF_900659865.1 Hyella patelloides LEGE 07179 | reverse complement strand
ACCCTATTTTGCCCAACTATCTATGAAACTAAAAGATATCAAAATAACCATGCTAGGTACAACTGGTGCGGGAAAAACCAGTTACCTTTTGGGAATGTATGCAGCTATGCAAAGTGGGATGAGAGGTTTTACTCTTTCTGCAAAAGATATCGATCTCGATTTGGAATTAACTGAAAGATGGGAACAATTGATCTCTATAGAGGGTGCAGATCGTTGGCCACCTCCAAATGCAGGAGTTGTCGAACATTGTTTCTTTGATTTTAACTATGGTTTTCGCCCCATAATGAGCTTTGAGTGGATTGATTATCGGGGATTAGCTCTCAGCGATCGCTCTAATGAACAGGATGTTCAAGAATTAAGTCAGTATCTTAGCGATTCTGAATGTGTTTTTTTGACTATTTCAGGAGAATATTTACAAAATCAAGTAACTCCTACTACGGTGCGAGAGATTAAAAGCGATCGCATGAATCAATTTTTGCAACAATATATTAGTAATAAGTATCGACCAACTACTAATAAACCTTTTCCAATCGCCATTCTGATTACCAAATACGATCTTTGTCATCATCGCAAAAAAGAAGAAGTTATTGAAGATATCAAAAAACTATTTCAAGCTTTATTTACACCCGATTCAGGATGGTTGGTCATGATCTGTCCTGTCAGTTTGGGCAAAGAATTAGAAGCAGATACAGATAGTGGCATGATTGTACCTGTTAATGTTCATTTACCCGTAGTGTTTGCGGTTTATTCTCAGTTGAGAGCTTATGGTCTAACTATTAAAGGTAGACGGGTTGTATTAACAGAAAATATCGAGAAAAATAAGCAACTCAATCCTGTTTTAAGATGGCTTAAAAGAAGAGAGAAACGGCATCAATTAAATCAATTAGAAATCAGTAATGAAGAAATTAATTTAATTGAAAGCAATATGCAATTACTAGCACAAGAACTGCAACAAGTTTCATTATTTGTTGGTGGCAATGAGGTAACAGCAGAGGTAACAGCAGATGTACAAACATAAATGGGCAGCGATTATTTATGGTCGTAGCTATCACTTAGATTTTCGTTTTATTACAATTCCACAAGATTTTACTACCCAAGAAAAGGATTGGGCTGCTCAATATGTTTTAGCTACTTTTAGCCAAGCCAATAAGCTATCATCTCATCCCCGATGGTCTTTATTTAAAAATGAAACTCACTGTGTAGTAGGCGTTACCTGTATGGTGAGAGATTTATTGGTAAATATGGATCGAGACATAATCGATTTACTTTCTAAGGATAATCGTGGTAGACCCCTATATGTTTTTGTCGGATATGTAACTCAATTAGATCGTAGAAAAGGTTTATTAGATTTTCCGCCCTTCGCAGAACAAAATTTACAAAGTTTTCAAGATTTATATCAATATATTCTAGAAGTATGGTGGGTTGAAGAATACTATAAAGATAGTAAAAAACCAATTTTTAATGACTATCAAAGTCTAGATTTTGAGAATCAAGAAGTTAAAGCTCATGACACCTTAGAACTAGCCCAACAAATTAATCATCAAGAAAAATATCCCTACCAAACTTATTTGTGGCACAATACTTTAGAACAAAAGCATAAACTTTGGATCGCTTCTGCGCTATGCCAAAAATCAATATCAGTATGTTTGGGAGATCAAAGTATCAGAAATATTGTTAACAGTCCTTTTCTTAATCAAACCGCAATTAATGATTCTCCCGAAATAATAGAAGGCTGTGCTATAAAAAAAATAAACAATAGCCATCAAAAATTAGCAACAAAAGCAGCAACATCTCCTAAAGAAAATTTATCCCAGGTAATTAGCAACAAAGTTAAAGGAGATATTGAAGTAACATTGCATCAGGCAACGATGGTGAAAAATAAGGGTTGTAATTTCTTACAAGCATTAGGGTATCTCGCTCCCAGTGATGCCATTAGCGATCGCTCCTTAACAAGCTCCTCTCACAAAGACGGTAATTTTGGCTTTAAAAACAAAGATAATCCTGAAAGCGATCGCAAAAAAAACGAACCGCAAGGCGATCGCACTCAAGAATGGTTTTGACCGTGAGAGAGGGCGACGGCTAGCGGAGCGAACCCGCGCCGACGCAAGGCGCAAGGGAACGCGCTCCGAGCCCTCTCTAATCACGGTGTTGACAGAGATCGCTTATCAGTTACCAGTTACCAGTGATTAGTGGCTCGTTGCTCGTTGCTACTTTATTTGCCTCATTGCTCATAATGAAGCGTCCCATTCTGCTGCTGCATCTTTAACGGCTTGTTCGACAGTTTTTTCTTCTAGCATCGCTGCTTGAAGATTTTCATAAATTACTTTTTGCAATACCTGAAGATTATCCATTGCGGGGATTAATACTTCTGCATCCTGTAATTGCATTGCACTGACTTTTCTAGCTTCTTCTACAGGGGTAATTGTTTCTTGGGTGGATAACTCCTGAATGTATTTTTCTACCGCCTCTTTAGTGGAGGGAAGAACATTAGCAGCTTTGGCAAAAGCTAACTGATTTTCTGTATTAGTGACATACAGTGCGTAGTTTAGTGCTTCTTCAGGTTTATCGGTGTTACGGGGTATGGCTAAATTCATCACTGCAACATTCTTTTTACCTGTTTGACCTGTTATTTGGGGTGCAGTAGCCGAAACCTTAGCTATAGTAGGGGCATTGGTGGCGATCGCTTCTAAGAACTCAGCACCAGAAGATAAAAAGGCGATTTCTCCTCCTTGATAAAGTTCTACTCCATAACGATGTCCTTGGGTTAATACTTCTGGGGGTAACAATTTCTGTTGATACAAATCCACCCAATAGCGAAAAGCAGCGATTCCTTCAGGGGTATTAAAAGCAGCCTTTCCTTCCTCATCTAACAGAGTAACCTCCATCTGTACCAAAGACTCTAACACTTCCCCAGAATCACCAGGAACAAAAGTAACAAAAAAGGCATACTTACCAGTTTTCGCTTTAATCTGTTTAGCTGCGATCGCTAATTTTTCATAGGTTTGGGGTGGCTCAACAATACCAACTTGTTCTAATAGTTGCTGATTATAAATTGTCACCCTAGTAGTCAAGTACCAAGGAATACCAAAAGTAGTAGACTCACAGCTATCATCTTGACAGATTTCCAGACTACTAGCTTGCCAAATCCGAGGCAAATAGGTATCTTTCTGCTGAGGAGAAATCACTTCATCAACATCTAACCAAGCATTACGAGTTGCTAATTGAGAAGCAAAATTAGGATTCAGATTAACGACATCTGGAGCAGTATTAGCAGAGATAGCCGTTAAAATTTTACTTTCCATGGCTGACCAAGGAATATCAACCCAACGAATTGTAGACTCGCGATCTTGTTCAAAATTACTATTTAAACTGGAAAAATATTGAGTAAACTGGGGCTGAAGTTGCATTGTCCAAAACTCCACTTCTTGAGTGTTGGTGTTAGAAGAAGAACCACAGCCTGATAAGACACTCAAAAATAACCCCAAAAAGATTACTAGACTAAACTTTGTTTTCACCACTTGATTTTCCTTACTTTATAAGACAATAACTAAGCTATTAATTGCTACTCAGTTGATGAAGTTTTAAACTATTATCCGTAATTTTAACCATAATTTCTTACATATTAATGATTTTTTTCAGTATATGCACTTATCTTGAATTGCAAATTTAGCAGCTACAATGTCGTACATGGCTGCTTAAGATTAACCCAAATAGTGGCTGTATTTAACTCACAAAATAAACTTTGGCAAGTTAGAAAATATCTCGATCCCGCTTGACGGGACTCCGCCTTAAGTGGACGAAACCTGCTCTGACCGTTGGTAAAATTATCGATCAAACTAAAATTTTGTATCTTATAACCATTAACCATAATTAAAGTAGCAGTTACAAAAATTATTAGTAAAAATTTAATCTATTTAAGTTCGATTATTGAGGATAAATAAATGATAAACAAATTAACTAACTTGTTTGCCAAAAGCAGCGATGTTGTAGGGATTGAAATTAATCCCGAAAAAATTAATATCACTCAAATTGTCAAGCAAGGTCAGCAATATAAACTCCAAAAAAATGTTTCTGCATTAATGCCCGATGGGGTTTATGAAGGCGGTGAAATTGTTGATTCTCTAAGTTTATCAGAACTAATTAAAGACACTTTCCAACAAAATCGTATCTCTGCCAAACAGGTCATTACCGCAGTTCCCATGCGAGAAGCAATCATTCGCATTATTCCTGTTCCAGCCGAATTAGATGAAGAAGAACTAAAAGACATGATTATGGTTCACGAAGCAGGGATGCATTTACCGTATCCCAGAGAAGAAGTAGACCTTGATTATGTCAAATTAGGTTACTTTATGGATGAAGACGGAATCGAAAAAGTAAATGTTTTATTAGTAGCCACTAAAAAAGAAGTTACCGACCTTTATTTAGAGATTTTTGAGCAAGCAGAACTTAAAGTAAAAGTCCTAGAAATTAATAGTTTTGCTCTTATTAGAACTATTAAAGAACAACTCCGACAATTTGGTTCTCAAGAAGCAGTAGTCCTCGTTGATATTGAATTTGACAGTACAGAAATTGCCATTATCGTAGAAGGAGTGCCTCAATTTTCTCGTACTGTACCTATTGGTACTTATCAAATGCAAAATGCTCTTTCTCAAGGAATGGGTAGTCCAGACGAAGATATTGCTTTGCTTCATGAAATTAATTTACTTCCCGATCCTCAAGATGGCGATTCTGAAATTCATACTGGAACATCGGCATTATTAAAAATAGTAGGAGAACTCGCCGATGAATTAGGGCGTTCTATTAATTTCTATCTCAATCAAAGTGATGGTTTAGAAATAGCTCAATTAATTGTTGCTGGACCTGGAGCGAGTATACAACAAATTGATGAATTTTTTACTCAGAGATTAAATTTACCTGCTATGCCAGTAGACCCAATTGCTGCTTTAGCTATTGAAGTGGGTAATAGCGTTCCTCAAGAAGAACGTTCTGGTTTAGGAATTGCTCTCGGTTTAGGTATGCGAGATTTAGCTTAATTTGAGTAATTACGATTATGATATCAAACTCGCGTGTTCCCCCCTTGGATCGGGGCTGTTTTTTGCAGAAATCTCCAACGGAGGTCTTAAATTGACGAGGAAACCTCACGCCCGTTCCCACCTCTGTCCGCTGATATTATCCCATTTATCTCGAATGGGGGAGGCGCGGGGTCGCTCCTCAACACACAAAAAATAAATTTTATCAGGTTAATTTTATGTATCCTTTAGACATTAATTTCCTCAAAGATCGGGGTCTAGATACGTCAACAGAAACAATAACTAAAGCCCCAAAAAAACCAACCCCCATTGCGGAAAAAATTCCTATTTTGGTGGGAGGAATTGTGGCTGTGGTAGCTGTCTTTTCCTCTTGGAACTATGCCAACAGTTTTGAAAGCAAACAAGCTGAAGCCGAAAGTAGAATCCAACAAATAGATGCAGAAATAGCCAAAAGACAAGGGGAAAACAAAAGCCTCGAAGAAATGGAAGCACAAGTCCAAAAAGCCAGAGCAGAAACCAAGGCTTTAGTGGGAGTATTTGAAAGGATTCGTCCTTGGTCTGCTGTTTTACAAGAAATCAGCGATCGCACTCCCCCTGGTGTCCAGGTAAATTCTTTATCTCAAAGTGGTTCAGGTAACGATCTCAAACTACAAATTAGTGGTTCGGCTCGTTCTTTTGATGATGTCAATGACTTTGTCTTATTTTTACAGCGATCGCCATTCTTTGATAAAAAAAAGATTATTTTAGGGAATGTTAATGCTGGTCGTTTACAAATAGATATTACCAACGAAGAAGAACTTCCCGATAACGTTTCTTTCACTATTCCTGAAGGAGTTAGCTACAATATTACCGCCCAATTGAGTAATACTCCTCCTTCTCGCTTAATCAAAGAACTTAATAATAAAGGTTCTATTGGTTTACTAACTCGACTTAAAACTCTTCAAAAAAAAGGAGCTATAACTAAATGACATTTGCTGATGATTTTCTAGAAGAACAAGGTTTGGAAGACGATAACCCTACAGTATTTGGTATTACTTTTACCCCAATGATAATTGGGATTGTTGTAGGTGTTGCTGGTCTTGTAGGTGCTGGCTACATTTACATGAATATGGCTAGTGAGGCGAGAACAAAATATCAAGGAGTAAAATCACAACTTGATGAAAAGCAAGCTCAAATAGACCAGATGAAGCAAGTAGATTTTCCGCAGAAAATGGCGCAAATGAAAGCAGATATAGCAGAACAAAAAGCTCTTAAATCTAGAGTAACTGCTATGTTTACCAGTCAAGAAGATTTGGAAACTTTATTAATCGATCTTAATAGCTTTATTAGTGCTAATCAAGGTGAATTAGTAAAATATAGTCCTGATAGTCAAATCTCTGTTATTAATGATTCTTCTTTGGGTAGCGATGTTAATGGAAAACTAAAACGTAAAGGCTTTTCTCTTGATATTACAGCAACATACAATCAAACTTTGGCTATTCTTCAAGATATTGAAAGATTACAGCCTTTATTAATGATCCAAAATTACAGTTCTAAAGTAAGCGAAAAACCTACAGCAATTTTAACCAGCAATCAGAATGAAATTATTCCTCAAAATGCAGCTATTTTAACTACTAGCTTAAAAATAGACGCGATTTTACCTCGCAGTCAACAAGAGCTAGAAGCAGCCCAAAAAGCTGAAGAGCAGGCTCAAAAAGAGGATCAAAAATAAACATTCATCTCACAATCTACAATTAATCTTATTGACTGAGGCATTATACAGTGAATTATTTAAGTTGGCTAACAGTAAGTACTACAATTCTTTTAACCGCAGCACCTTCTTTTGCAGCATCACAGCAAATTACAGGAGTCGATCTAGAAAATAAAAAACAGGGTTTAGAATTAAAATTAGAACTGAATAACAATGATAATTTTGTTTCTTCTTTTGTTACGGTCGATGGAGGCAAAACTCTCGAAACGACAATTCTCAATACAAAACTCGGTTTAACTCAAAAAGAAGTTTTTCAGCAGTCAAACCCTGCTCCTGGTATCTCGAAAATTACTCTCGATCGAGTTGATAAAGAACATACAAAAATCACTCTAATAAAAGATTCCAGTCTTGCATTAGAACCAGTTATTGAACAGCAGGATTCAGAAATTGTAGTTAGCTTCAATCTAGAAAAAGAAGATAATTCTTTACTACATAAATTTCCTTTCTCTTCTAACATTACTAGCTTTAAAAATAGTATAGCTTCTTTAGTAACAAATAAAAATACTAAAGATGAAGACAAAGTAACTAATAAAGTCACAGATAATAACCAAAATAATGATGTTTTAGTTCCCAACCCTGAGATCATTATTAGCAATCAATCTGATGGTTTAAATAGTAATCTTCAATCAGAGAATTCCTACGACCAACCCTATCTTCCCAGAGCCGTTGCTCCTCCAGTAGGAGACATGGCAGTCTCTAACATTAGTACCTTTCCTGACACTGTTGATTTAGGTTCTAGTGCGGTTGTTCCTCGTTTAGTTCTTAGAGATGCACCAGTTAGAGAAGTACTCTCTCTCTTAGCCAGACAAGCAGGACTAAATATCGTTTTTGCTATTGACGAAGAAGAACAAGGGGGAGATGACGAAAATGCTGTCGAAGGACCTATCGTTTCTCTTGACCTCGAAAATCAAACGGTACAAGAAGTCTTTGACTCTATACTTTTAATTTCCGATCTTACTGCTAGTCGTCGTGGAAATATCATTTATATTGGCGAAAAATTACCCGCTCAAGCTCGTAATTTAATTAGTCGTACTATTAGACTCAATCAAGTCAGAGCCGAAAACGCAGCTTTGTTTTTAGCCAGCCAAGGAGGGCAAGGACAAAGACTAACTACAGAAGTCGAAGAAACTGTCGATCCTGAAACTGGTAGAGTAGTACAGCGTAAAGAACTTCCTGCAACACTAGAAGATTTGGGAGGCGCAGCAGATGATGAAGAAAACAGCACCAGTGCTTTATTACTTCGAGGTCTACAGGTGTCTACAGATGACAGAATGAACTCGATTACTTTAGTTGGGGAACCCCGCAAAGTAGAGATGGCGACTGCCTTTCTCACTCAATTAGATGCTCGTCGTCGCCAAGTAGCTGTAAATATTAAAGTGATTGATGTTAACTTACTCAATCAAGATGTTTTTAACAGCAGTTTCTCTTTTGGGATTGGTGATACTTTTTACACGCAGGATAATGGTTCTGCCGTTCTCAATTTTGGCGATACTAGACCTCCAAGCGAATCGCAAGTCAACTCAAGCCAGTTTTCTCCTGCTGTAGTCCCATTCAACGTTCCAGGAGCAGAGTTAGAACCATTCTTTGATATTCAAGAAGCACCTTATGGCGGTATCGATACTGGTTCTAATGAATTTGTCAATGGTACTAGTCCCTATGCTCGTCCAAACTTTGGAACCTTGGATAATCCTTTTCAGCCTGGAATTATAGATGTTTCTCCTAATATAGAAGACAACACTGTAGAGTATGAATACAGTCTGCCTGGTTTATTCGAATTTCCTAAAAGATTTTTGGCTCAGTTAGAAGCTAGAATCACTAGTGGTAATGCTAAAATTCTTACTGACCCTACTGTAGTGGTACAAGAAGGACAAGAATCAACTGTTAAGCTGACTCAAGACATTATTAAAGGAATTGATAGCAATATTAGTGATAACGGTGTCACTACCAACACTCCTATTTACGATGAAGCTGGTTTAACCGTTACCGTTAATGTAGAAAGAATAGATGATAATGGATTTATTGCCTTATCTGTCAGTCCTACCGTTAGCTCTATCGCTTCACAGCAAGAATTTGATAGTGGAAATGCAATCAACTTAATCAGTCTTTTAAGTCGTAGAGAAGTTAGTTCTGGTTTGATTCGTTTGAGAGATAGTCAGACTCTTATCTTATCTGGGATTATTCAAGACCAAGAACGAGTTGCTGTAACCAAAGTACCCATTTTGGGTGATATTCCTTTATTGGGTTCTTTATTTCGCAGTACAAACAAAACCAATGAAAGAGCAGAAGTTATTGTCTTGCTAACTCCTGAAATTATTGATGAACAGGCTGATTTTGGATACAACTATCAACCTAGTAAAGATACTCGTGAAATGTTGAGAAAAGGTGGGTTGAATTTACCTAATAATCCTGAATAATTCAGTAAACAGTAAACTGTTATCAGTCATATCTAATATTTGCGGTACTTGTTACTTATCTTGTTATAGACACGATGTATCTGGAGACGCGATGTATCACGTCTCTACTGACTATTTCATCATTGAATGACTTTTTTCAGCATTTGCAGATGTTTGTCTATTGGTGCTAATGTATTAGCTGTAATTGCGCCACTGGCTGCAACGGCGGGTAAACCAATACCAGGAAAGGTGGAATCACCACAGCAAAGTAAACCAGGTAAAGGGGTATTTGCTCCAGGAAACAGAGCTTTTCCTGCTTCGATAGCAGGACCATAAGAACCATGATGACGGCGTAAGAAACGACTATGGGTTAGGGGTGTGCCTACTAATTCTACTTCAACGCGATCGCGAATATCGGGTATGATTCTTGATAAGCCTTGCCACATTATTTCGGCGCGGGCTTTTTTTTGTTTTTGATAGGCTTCACTATTGCGTTCTATTCCTTGCCATAATTGGTAAGGTTCGTTACCAGGGGTGTAAACATGAATAACGTGTTTTCCTGATGGTGCAAGGGAAGGATCGAGAACAGAAGGAATTGAGACTACTACTACGTTTTGGGGTGCAGTAACTCCTTGTTGCCAATCGTTAACGATAATGTAGTGACATTGCAAATCTGTGGGTAAACTTGTGGCATCAATACCTAAATGAAGATGCATAAAGCTTTCACATTCGGGAGTGTTGGCTCTTTCTTGAATAAAGCTTTTGGGTAATGCACCATCGGGTAATAGTTTTAAAGTATCCCACACCGAAGCATTAGAAATGACAGCTTTGGTAGCGGTGATTGATTTGCCTCCTTTTAATTTAACTCCTGTTGCACGATTATTTTCCACTACTACTTGTTCTACATGGCTACTAAGTAATAGCTTTCCGTCATATTTTTCTAAACCTCTGACTAAAGCATCTACCAATGCACCACTACCACCTACAGGATAGTCTAAAACCACTCCAGGTTTGTACCACTCAGCAAACATAAATGCCATCTCAGCACCACTCGTACCACTGGCGGGTAAACCAGAGAGTAAGAAACAGAGTAAATCTAACCAATTGCGAATAAATTCATCTTGCACCACCCCATCCATAATGTTGCTAAAAGCACCAGTGAGGCGAATAATATTAGGAGTATGCCATAGTGTAGCAGGTAAATATTGTAAAATAGCGATCGCAACTGCTAAATCGTATCTAATGGCTAAAGGGGGGATTGCATTAACCGCCTCTGCTAATGGTTTCATCGTAGCTTGTAAATTACGCCATTCTCGAACCGCTTGTTCTCCCCGCAAATCTTTTAAAATCGTACAAAAATCATCTGCACCCACCGCAGTATTAAAGTTACCTTCTGGTAACAAGCAACCCCAAATATCATAATTAACCCATGACACATCTTCTTCAATGGCATCCAATACTTGCTTCAAAGGATTAGTGGAGGGAGAATAGGACATCCCTGAATACAAAGAGGGACCCGAATCAAATTTGTAGCCATTTCTTTCAAAGCTATGGGCTGCACCACCAGCTATACTATGACTTTCACATACGGTTACTTTAAAACCATATTTGGCTAGTAACGAAGCACAACACAAGCCACCAATACCGCTACCTATTACTATTACATCCGTCGTCTGTTTTTGTTCTAAACTCATTGATTCCTAGAAAGAATTATCACACAGTTATTTTAACGACTGGTTTAACTTTTATCAGTTATTATTTATCGTTTATTATTTTTTTTATTTCGTAAAGCCCCAAAAGAATTAGAGAAGTAAATAAAGGTAGTAAAAAATAAATTCCCCTATAAGCTAGAAGAGAACCTAAAGCATCTGTAGGTATAATTGGTTGTGGTAGAAAATAGATAATAACCGTTTCAAAAATCCCTAAGCCTCCAGGAACATTACTAATAACTTTGGCGGTAATTGCTAATAAATAAATTCCGAAAAAAGCCCCGTAAGATAAATTACTAGAAGTAGGAAGTAAAACATATAATACGGCAGATGCGATCGCCCAATCTAAGGCAGAAACCATAATTTGAGCTAAAGAAATAGATAAGCGAGGAATTACAAGGGTTTTTCCTTTAAAAGTTAAAGCTATTTTTTGATAAGAACAATAGAGATAAATACTAATTAAAATCAGGAAAATACTACCAAGGGGACGAACTGTTAAAAAACGAATCTGTAAAAATTGAGGAATCGCTACAGGATGAATCATAAAAGTAATTCCCCCCACGGCAAATAATCCCAACCAAAAATTTAAATTACTAAAAGCGATCGTTTTAGCTATAGTTTTCTTGGGTACACGATAATAATTATAAAAATAATAGCGAATACTACCCCCAATTAATAAGGTAAATCCTAGATTATTACAAACAGCATAGCTGATAAAAGTTGTAGTTAAAATCTTTCGGTTTTTTAAGGGATATTCATCCGCCAGAAAAACAATTTTATCGTAATGGGAAATAACAAAATAACCGATAATGGTTAGTAAAATAGCAAGATTTAGTTTGCGCTTAGTAACTGCCGATAAACTAGCATTAATATCGGAAAAACTATATTGACCTAATTCTTGTTTTAAAATCCATAAAAAAACAGCAAAAAATAATATACTAATAATAGGAATACATCTTTTTAATAAAGCTTGTAATTTCATAGATATCAACTTAATCAGTGTTAAAAAATAAACGTTTGTTACTGATGAATTAGATTGCAGGAAGAATATTTATAATTTTGTTACAAAAAGCATTTATTCGTAATAATTACTGATAAAGTCTAATTGTTTGTGTATCATATAATACATTTTACTAAAAATATTTACTGTTAACTAATTACAAGAATTGAGTGTATAATTTTATGGCAAAAGCATAAAAGGTGAGCCAAAATAGCTGCTAGAACAATTAAAGATTAATTATTTTACTCTTTAACTTACAATTAATTTTTATATTCAAATAAAGCTTAATTTGTTGTTTTTATCATTACTTGTAAAAGAAAAAAATAGGGTAAAAGTAATAGCAATGCCCAAAAAAGAAATAAGTCATTATTATTTTTACTTAAAAAGTTTGTAGCGATCTTGATTGCTATTAATGATAAAAATCATCAATAAAATAAAAAATGTCATCTTTGTAAACTGATTGGTTATCGGTGCTAGCTCTGAGTTTAAGACTCCCAGTTCTATAACTGGTATTTTTTAAGTCGTGAGTTTCAGTCTCCGACTTAAAAACACTTCTGACTTCTGACTTCTGACTTCTGACTTCTTGAACGAGGTGTAGTATTAGCAACAATAGTAACAATCGTATTCCGCAGTTTATTTACCACTAACAATTCATGAAATTACAACACAATTTAGCAGGATTAGAAAACCTGGGAAAAATAGATTTCCAAAAAAGAGTCTTTGTTGTTCCCTGGGAAGAAAGAATTTTTGGGATTCATGTGGCGATGATGGCATTGAGTAATCATTTAGAAACCGATTCGTTACCTAATTATTCCCTAAGTACAGTACCTACTTCTTTTAATAGTTTCTGGAGTTGGGGACATTTGCGTCAGGGCGCAGAAGCAATGAATCCTTTTGACTATTTTAAGTTTCGCTATTACGAAAAATGGTTAGGGGGGATTTCTGGCTTTTTTATTGATGAAGGTTACATCACTGAAGAAGAACTAAATACGAAAACTGCACTCTATTTGAAAGATGGCAATTTAGACAACGCACCTTTACCCAATAAACCAGAACCTGCGATCGACGAACAAATAATTAAATATCTGCGAGAGGGAGATTCTCCTCAAAGAGATGTCGCAGTTACTCCTAAATTTGCTGTGGGGGATACCATTCGGGTAAAAGATCTGCCTCCTGGGGAACATACTCGTTTACCAGGAAACCTACGGGGTAAAATCGGCACAATTGATGTGGTTTATGATGCTCCCTACACCTACTTTTTTCCTACTACAGATGGTTTAGGCAAACCAATGCCAGTTTATAACGTCAAATTTGCAGCGAGTGAATTATGGGGAGAAATGGCAGAAGCCAATAATTTTTACTACAACGATTTGTTTGAAACCTATCTGGAAAAGTACGAGGAGTGAAACCAGAAGTCACTAAGTCACCGAGTTCCATTAAGGGGGATAATATTAGGAGTCAGAATAAGTAGTGTGTCCAGTTGAATTTTTTGGGTAATTTAAATTTGAGAGAAACATCTGAGGCTTTGTAAGGTTAATTCATGAATCGATCCTGCAATTACAACCCAACACTTATCTAACAAAGGTTAAGACACTTTTACTTTCCACGATCTGTTTCCTAAATGTGTTGCCCAATTAAGCCAATTAAGTTCTTAGACTATTGACGTATTGCGATCCCAAAAAGGAGAAATTAATATGACTGAATATGACGGTTTTAGTTACGATAGAGAGCGCGAAATTTATAGTGCTGCTCGCGTTCGTGCTTTAGAATCGTTACTCATTGAAAAAGGTATCATCTCTAGCAAAACTGTTAATAAGGTTCTCGACTATTTTGAGACAGAAATGGGCCCTTTTAACGGTGCGAAAATTGCTGCCAAAGCTTGGGTCGATCCTGAATTTAAAGCCAGACTGCTGAAAGATTGCAATACTGCGATCGCTGAAATGGATTTGCCCCTGGGAATGTCGGGCGCAGAAGGGGAACACATGAAAATAGTCGAAAATACCCCTCAAGTTCACAATTTAGTTATTTGTACCCTTTGTTCTTGCTATCCTTGGCCCACCCTAGGGTTACCGCCCTATTGGTATAAAGACCCTACTTTTCGCGCCAGAGCAGCTAGAGAGCCAAGAGCCGTCTTAAAAGAATTTGGAGTTGAGTTAGCTGAAGATGTGGAAATTCGTCTCTGGGACAGTAGCGCACAGATTCGTTGGTTTGTTTTACCCCAAAGACCCTCTGGTACAGAAGGTATGAGTGAGGCGGAATTAGCTACCCTGCTGACACCAGAAGCCATGATGGGTGTCGCTTTAGTAGAATCACCGACCGCTTAAGTAAAGGATGAAGGATGAATGATGAAGGATGAGGGATGAATGATGAATGATGAAGGATGAAGTTGAAGGGAAAAGATTTAATTATTGAGTTTACCTATCATTTTTTGATTGAAAGAGCATTTTAATAATCGATAAATAACGATCTAGAACATAAGGACAAAAAACTAAATGCAACTTAGATTTGAACACTTTGCAGCCACTAGCTTAATGGGTAGCGAAGAATCTCCCCCTAGAAGTAATGGTGAATTAAAATTCGATCGCGATTGGGAAAGTTTGGCTTTTGGCATTGCACTGGCTCTAGCGAAAAAAGGACATTATGAATGGGAAGATTTTCGCCAAGAATTAATAGCTGCGATCGCTGAATGGGAATCACAACACGATCTCACCGATGCTAGTTGGGATTATTATCAGCGTTGGCTGATTGCTCTAGAGCGGATGGCAATTGAATCGGAATTGATTGACGAAACAGAATTGGAACAACGCACCGCAGAATTACTAAATTGCCAACAAAATGAGAAGAAGTAAAAGACTGACTAAAATACCTGTAACTGTCTTAACAGGGTATCTAGGAGCAGGTAAAACCACCTTACTCAATCACATCTTGACTCAAGAACACGGTCAAAAAATTGCCGTTATTGTTAATGAGTTTGGCGAAATTGGCATCGATAATAAGTTAGTTATTGATGCTGACGAAGAAATTTTAGAGATGAATAATGGTTGTATTTGTTGTACTGTCAGAGGAGATTTGATCCGCTTAATTGGTAAGCTAATGGCACAAAGAGATAGATTCGATCGCCTGGTAATCGAAACCACTGGATTAGCCGATCCTGCTCCTGTAATTCAATCTTTCTTTGTCGATGAAATTTTATATCAGCAGACAGAATTAGACGCGATCGTTACGGTAGTTGATGTTAAACATATTCAAAAGCATTGGTCAAGTAGCGAGGCACAAGAACAAATTGCCTTTGCAGATATTATTTTACTCAACAAAACCGATTTAATTACATCCGAACAATTAGAGGAATTAGCAACTAAAATTCGTGGTTTAAATGCGATCGCAAAAATTTACCCAACCCAAAATTGTAATATCGATCTCGACAAATTATTAGGAGTTCAAGCTTTTAGTTTACAAAACGCACTCAAAATCGATCCTGAATTTCTCGATGAAGACGCACACGAACACGATGAATCAGTGTTTTCAATTGCGATTAGTCAAACAGGTATCGTCGATGGTGATAAACTGAATCGCTGGCTTTATCAGTTGGTACAGGCGATTGGACAGGATATTTTCCGCATGAAAGGTATTCTCAATGTAGATGATGAAGATCGAAGGTTTGTGTTTCAGGGAGTACACATGACACTAGATGGTAGACCAGGAAAGCCTTGGAATCCCCAAGAAGATCGTATTAACGAATTGGTTTTTATTGGGCGCAATCTGAATCAGATGCAGCTTAAAGAAGGATTTCTCTCTTGTTTAGTGTAATTTATGCAAGTAAAAGAAAATGAAAAAACAATATTCTAATCAAATTGTTTCTAAAGCATCAATAATTAATTGCTTTCTGGGGTTTATGCTTACTACCTTTACCTACTTTGGCTCATTATGGTCTTGATTGCAGACTTCCTGCTAAGGCAAACGCATACTCAACCAGTTATCCTTTAGTAAGCTAAGCATTATCCCATTCAGCGATTCTCTCAATTGGTTTATTTTCTCCTATTTTTATCCTTCAAATCAAGCTTGACTGACCAGTAGTTAAGAAAACCCAGTTTCATTTTGAAAAGCAAAGTTGTCTTCACTAAATTCTGGTAAAGCATTGAGAGCATCATCACCATTAAGAGTATTAATATTTCCTAAAATAGAGATGTCTGCCGTGCCAACACCCAAATCTTCGGAGTAAACTAAACGGTTGATTTGTAAGTTCTCGTTAAAGTAGACAAATGCACCTGCATCTTGAGCAACCCCAGTTTCAGCGATCGCGCTAGCTGCTGCTCCTGCATTGGCAAATCCATCTTGAACCACCACTACATTGGCATCAGTAACACCTTGAGCTAAGCCAGTTAACTCGTCTATCGTACCGTTGACCAACTCCACAGAACCTTCAATATTGAAGTCTTGAGCATCAATCACAAACAGATCGTCTGCAATGGTAAAGTCATCTAACTCATAGGGTTGATTTACTACTTGACGCACATCATCATCAGCTATCACGTTCTGATCTCCTTTGAAAGGATCGTCGTCAAAGACAAAACTATCAGAGCCTTGACCACCAACTAGAGTATCTAAACCATTACTACCATTGAGAGTGTCATCTCCTGCGCCACCATCAGCCATGATTGAGACATTAGTTAGACTAGCATCAAAAAGGTCATTACCTTCTCCACCTTCAAAAGTGACTAGCTCCACATCTGTATTGGATAAGTCTCCAACGGTGAACATATCGTTACCACCTTCTCCTTCTACTTCAAATACTTCAGAAGTATCTACAGTGAGGGTAAATTGACCTAAATTAACGCGGTCGAAGATTGCTCGCTCTCCATCTTGTTGTAAGACAAATTCATCACCTTCTAAGAGAGAGCCTTCTACTTCAATGGTGTCGGTTCCTTCACCACCACTCATCAGATCGCTCCCATCACCATCATCCCATTCCAAGGTGTCATTGCCTTGACCACCAATCATGGTGTCGTCTCCTTGCTCTCCTTCTATTTCGTCATTTCCTGCTCCTCCAGAAAGAGTGTCATTAGCAGTACCAGCAATCAGAGTATCGTTACCCATTCCTCCTTCACTGATAATCTGAGTTGTTGTTTCTTCAGCATCGAGTAAATCATTGCCATCTCCACCGTTGAAGACGACTTGTCTGACATCAGTACCAGTCAAATCTTGAACAGTCAGAGTATCATCTCCACCAAGACCATTGACTTCAAATTGCTCTACATCATTCACATCAAGCTCGAAGTTAACTAAGTTGAGTCTTTCAAACTCAGCACGATGACCATTAGCTCTTAATTCAAAATTATCTCCGTCTTCCACAGCACCGTTAACTTGTACCGTATCATAACCAAAACCGCCTTCGATAATGTCACTACCATCGCCATTATTCCAGACTAGAAGGTCATTTCCCGCTCCTCCGATCATAAGATCGCTACCTGTATCACCAATGAGAGTATCGTTCCCATTATCACCTCGTAGAGTATCGTTTCCCGATCCTCCGCTAAGAGAGTCTTCGTCTTTTCCTCCTCTGACTCGATCGTCACCACCAGCAGCGAACACAGTGTCATTACCAAGACGAGTTTTGATCACGTCATTATTATCAGTTCCATTAATAAGATCGTCACCAGTTCCACCGTTAAAAATAGCCATAGTTTTGGTTCCTGATTAATTTGATTTATTTGATTAAGCTTACGATTCTTCAGTTATAAATATGCAAAATAAGGTTGTAATCGTTCATTCCCCCAAAAAAAATCAAGGGAAAAAACGAGTAAGACAAAAATTTGTCGAATTAGGAATTGATTCTGCTTTGAATCGAAAATCTCCATGCACACCAAAATTCCGAAAATTAGATGGAAATGGGTAAGTGCCTTTGTTAGCGATCGCCTGTAGAGACTCACCTCAAGGGAGTGAAAGATGGACTTTGAGAATGTTAGCCGACAGAATGGTGGAATTAAATTATGTTGAGAGCATATCTCATGAAACAGTACGTCAGACTCCAATACCGTTCGGTTAAGCCCCCCAGCCCCCAACTTTGAGGGAGTTATATTTGTGAAAGTCCCCCAGGATTGGGGGATTTAGGGGGCGGACAAAATAACTTGAGATACTAACCGAACAGTATTGCGTCAGACTCTCAAAAAAATGAAATAAAACCCGTTCTTAAAAAGGGACTGGAAATAATATGCTTGATATCAAAATCAGTCAGATAATCTATTAGTGAGATCGCTTGCTGTTTTCCGAGTTTGGTTAATGGTGCGTCTGATTCTTGCCCTGTAGCTTGGCAATGCCGAACTAGATAAAATTCTCGTTTCATTATCTATGAAGTTATTAAATTACTGACTACCCATTACCTGATTTAACCTTCACTAAACCATAAACCAAAACATAAACACAAGGAATAATAAATAAAGTTAGCAAGGTTGCTAAAGCCAATCCAGAAAACACCACCACACCTAAAGGCTGCAAAAATTCCGAACCTTGTCCTACTCCCAAAGCTAAAGGAAACATTCCTAATACAGTAGTGATAGTAGTCATTAAAATAGGTCTTAACCTGCTAGTAGCTGCTGTGATAATGGCATTTTTCCGAGAGCAGTTTTGTTCGTGATATATTTGATTAGCCTTTTCTAGCATGACGATCGCATTATTCACTACAATACCTACTAGTAAGACTGCCCCTACTAACACTGTGGCACCTACGGCGGTTTGAGTAACATAAAGTCCTAAAATACCTCCTGCTAATGCTAAAGGTACAGTAAGTAAAATAACTAAAGGATCGATTAGGGAATTATACTGTACCGCCATCACCACAAATACGAGAAATACAGCTAAACCCCCTAGTATTTTTAAAGCTGATTGCAATTCCTTACTGGATGCTTCTGCGTAACTGGGTAAAACAACCACTCCTTCTGGTAAATCAATATCTGCCAAAATAGTTTTTAATTCAGCAATTGCATCACTGAGGTTGGCATCTTCATTGAGACTTCCCTCCATAATATAAACCGATCGCTGATTGATGCGTTGAATTTCTCCTGGTGCTTCTCCAAAAGTTAAATTTGCCACATCTCTCAGTTGTATTGCACCGTTATCACTGGTAAGTAAGGGTAATCTCTCTAAAGCAGCAATACTTTGACGCGAATCGGGGTCTAACTGTACTCTAATATCGATTAAACGCTGCTCTCTTTGCAGTTGAGTGGGAATAGCACCAGCGATCGCTCTTTGTACTGTAATTCCTAAATCTTCCACTGTTAAACCAACATCTGCTAGTTTTTCTCGATCAGGTATGATTTGAATTTCTGGTTGTCTAGGGTCGGTATTGGGGCGAAAACTGGCTAAAATAGCTTTTTCTTCGAGTATTTTTTGTATTTTCTCTCCTGTACTTTCTAATAAGCTAATATCTGTCCCTTGTAAAACTAAATCGATCTCTCCACCCACAGGAGAATTACTTAAAGTTAACCCCCGCACCCTTTGAGGAAATACCCGTAGGGTTGTATCTACTAAATTGAGTTGTTGAAATTCTGTTTGAATTTTAGTGATAAAACTTTCTAAGTCTGTATTGGGTTTTAAAGTAATATTACTGGAGCTACGTAATAAATTTTCAATAGTTGTATTGCCAAAAATAAAACCCCCCTTAGTAGTAAAAGTATATTCGGTTTCTTGTTGATTCAGTATTATCTCGTCTACTGCTTCCATGATTCTTTTATTAGTAGCTAAATTTGTACCAGGAGGAAAGCTAGCAAACATGAATGCTTGACCAGTATTGATGCGGGGTAAAATCTCTTGAGATAGTTGCTGATACATCCCGTAACTGCTACCAGCTAACCCCAAAAATACTAAAATAAGCACAAATATGCGATAACTAACTATCTTTTGTAGAATACGCCGATAAATATTAGTTAGACCCCTAAATCCTTTTTCAAACCAAATTAAAAACGGTAACTTGTTAACTTTACTCGATTGGGGAATTGCTAATAAACGAGAAGTTAACATCGGTACAACTGTCACCGCTAAAAGAAGAGATGCAGCGATCGCAAAACTAATAGTCAGAATTAATTCGCGAAATAAGAGAGAAAATAAACCGCCTACTAGCAAAAAAGGCAATACTGCTACTAAATTCGTGGCAGTAGAAGCAATTAACGCCGATTCCACCTCTTCACTTGCTCTTATCGATTGCTGTAAAATATTTGCTTTCTGCGAATATTGTTGATTGTTTCCGTCTCCTATTTCTTTGTGAAGATGTCTCGTCGAAACGTCTCTATCATCATCATCAATTTCATCAATGCGTTGCGAAATATTCTCCAGCATCACGATAGAATTATCTACCACAATACCCACCCCTAAAGCCAAACCACCCAAACTAAAGATATTGATCGATAAACCAAATAACTTCATGCAAATAATTGCAGCCAGAGTCGCTAAAGGTATCGCCGTCACAATAATAAAAGTCTGACGTAGTGAACCCAAAAACAAAAAAACTGCGATCGCTGATAAAAGAGTTCCCGTGATACCAGCGATCGCTACATTAGTGATAGAGTTAATAATAAACTGGGATTCATCTTTGGTAACCAACAGTTGCATATCATCAGGAATTAACCCCGACTCTCGTAACTGAGTTAACCTATTTTCAAGTTCTTGAATTACCGTAACCGTATTGGCATCTGGTTGTTTTTCAATACTGACTTTAACCGCAGGTTGTCCATTTAAAGTGACAAATACCCTTTGTTCGGCATCACCATCAGTTAATGTCGCAACATTTCTCATATAAACTCGATTATTCTCTCCCACATCAAGAGATAAATTAGCAATCTCCTCTACAGAATTAAACCTTCCCAAAGTGCGAATTAAAGGCTCTCCCAATACCTCTTGTAACCTTCCCCCTGCCACATCGCGATCGCTTTGAGTTAAAGTATCAATTACGTTATCAAAACCAATTCCTAACGCCTGTAACCTTTCTAAATCTACCTCTAACTTAATTTCTTCGGTAACCCCTCCCGATATATCTACCGCAGCTACTCCAGGAATTACATTTAATTCTCGACTCAATTCTTCATCGGCAAACACCCGTAACTTACCATCTTCTAAAGACTCTGATTCCAACGCAAACTCATAGATCGGTAGTTGGGAAGGTGCAAACTTAAACAAACGCGACTCGGTAACTAAATCTGGTAAACGATCTTGGTTGCGATTAAAAGTAGCTGTAGCATCGGTTAAAGCGCGATCTAAATTACTCCCTGGAGGAAAATATAAATCAAGCCTTGCCGATCCGTCTCTGGTGGTAGAGTAAATTTGTGTGACCCCTTCGGTTGCACTTAACGCTTCTTCCAGAGGTTTGGTAATCTCCTCTAAAACAACTTCTGGACTTACCCCAGGCGCAGTTACATTCACCCCAATACGGGGATAAGTAATTGCAGGTAATAAATCTACCTGTAAGCGAAACAAAAAAAACACACCAACCACAACTATTGCTAAAGTCAGCATTAAGGTACCGATATGACGGCGAATGGCGATCTCACTGAAGGTGAGGCGCGTTGCGGACAGCGAAGCTGGCGCGTGCGCGTGCGCGCTAATTGAATTATTAGGAAGAGTCATTAATTAAGTAAGGGGTAATAAAATGGGTTATCTCTTTTTGATAAGTAGCAATGGTGTATTTTCTTTTGTATCTTTTCACTGACTACTGGCTGAGGATTCTCGATCGATCTTAGAAAATATTGACTCTTAATGGAAATAGTAAGAACATTCTCAATACAAATAGGAATTATTTATATTTGTCTATGAAACTGTAGTGATTGAAAGCCATAATACCTCATCTTTCATCCTTCATTTATTGGCTATCTTTCGTTAATTTTGTGCTCAAACTAAAGCTAATATCGCCATTTCTTTCCAAACAGGCTCGATCTACCTGTTCTAATCGATCTATCTGGCATTTGAGACGTAAAGTAGATTCTAAATCTTGCTTTGTTATGTGAGAAACCGCCATTGTCTTAAGACAAAGCTGCCCATCCCGAATCAATATAAGCGATCGCCCCTTAATTTTATTTTCAAATTGAGTAAAGTGAAAAGCAAAAGCAGAAAATAGCCAATGCATTGCTACTAAGACAAATCCTGCAAAAATAGTGGCAAAAAAAGCCGAACCTCCATTAATAGCGCGACTCAGAGTAGAACCAAAAATAATACTGAGAATGACATCAAAAGCAGCATATTTGCCGATAAAACGGCGATCGCCTACTATTCTCACCATGATTAATGCAGCGACATAGATAATGGCTGCTCTCAATCCCATCTGCCAAAAATTTAACTGTTGAGCATCTAGCCCTAAAGCTAAATTGGCTATTTGTTTTAACGAGGGAATCATTATTATCGATGAATATTTCCTCAATGATAGTGGATAGATACTTGAGGTTTATTGTTTCATGTTCGGTTTTCTTTACTTAACCGAACCTTAAATTTAAGACGATTAAAATATCATCTCAAATTCAAAAGATTGTCACAAAAAAGTCATATCGTCCATCTAAATTAGAAATATCAGAAATAGCAAGACAGAAAATACTAAAACTATCTAGCAGAACCAATTAAAGATGTTTAGCGATCTTTAATCTATTAAAAAAACATAAATCTTCTTAAGCAGTTACAAACAATAAAAAATACTATGGAAAAAAAACAATCAGTAATCTGGAACAAAGCAACAACCTCTTTATCTTTAGTTCTTTTAGGCGGTGGTTTAGCTTTGGGTGGAAACTACTTAATGAGTGGCTCTCAAAGTATTGCCAAAGACACCACAGGAATCACTTCAACCGTTGAAAACACTTCTGAATCAGAAATAGCAATTGCTGTTCCTCAAAACTACGTTAGCGATGTAGTGAATCAAGTAGGTGATTCGGTAGTGCGGATCGATGCTTCTCGCACCGTCTCAACTAACGTTCCTGAGATGTTTAACGATCCTTTTTCCCGTAAGTTTTTTGGTTCGCAAATGCCCAATATTCCTAACGAAAGAACTCGAAGAGGTTTAGGTTCGGGATTTGTGGTCAGTTCTGATGGTTTAATTCTGACTAATGCTCATGTAGTAGACGGTAGCGATCGGGTTACAGTTACTCTCAAAGATGGTAGCACCCATGAAGGGAAAGTAATGGGAACAGATTCTTTTACCGATCTAGCAGTCATTAAAATCGAAGCCGAAGACTTACCAGCCGTCAACTTTGCTGATTCAGAAGAGTTACAACCAGGAGAATGGGCGATCGCTATTGGTAATCCTTTAGGCTTAGATAATACCGTAACCACGGGTATCGTTAGTGCAACAGGTAGAAGCAGCGCGCAAGTGGGCGTAGCAGACAAACGAATCAGCTTTATTCAAACCGATGCTGCAATTAATCCTGGTAACTCTGGAGGCCCATTACTCAACGCTCAAGGAGAAGTTATTGGTATCAACACCGCCATCATTCAAAACGCTCAAGGTATCGGTTTTGCCATTCCGATTAATGCAGCCAGAGATGTTGCTGAAGAACTAATAGCCAAGGGAAAAGTAGACCATTCTTTCTTAGGTATTCAAATGGCGCAGCTTTCTCCAGAAATCAAACAGCAGTTGAAAAGCCAGATAAATTTGGAAGTAAATGTAGATGAGGGAGTTTTAATTGTCGATGTTGTTCCTAACTCTCCAGCAGATCGAGCAGGATTGAGAACTGGCGATATTATTCAAGAAATCGCCGATCGAACCATCACTAAAAGCGAAGAAGTACAACAAGCAGTAGCAAAAACTGATGTCGGCGAACAGCTTGCTCTTGGTTTGCAACGAGACGGTAGACGAATAGATACTGAAGTCGAAATTGGAGTACTTCCTCAACCTCAAGAACCCAACAGCTAGTATTTGATTAATTTTATAATTTTCCTCACACAATACAGGCGATAAGTAAGGCTATGTCCGAAGCTTATCGCTTTTTTTCATTAAATTAAGAGGTGATAAACAAGAATCAATCTTTTTCACTTGTACCCTTTCACTTTAATAGTTCCCCAGTCGTAATAACCGTGGCAAACTCTTGATGTAAATTAGCCAAAGAGACATCGTGTATTTCTTCGGCTGAATATAGTTTTCCGTCTGCTCCTTTTCTGTTGAATGTCGCTGTGGCATCTGAGACAACAAAGGTCTGAAAGCCTAAGTTACCAGCCATCCTTGCTGTTGTTGAAATACAATGATTAGTTGTTAAACCGACAATTACCAAAGAATCAATTGCTTGTTCTTGTAAATGCTTTTCTAATTGAGTTCCAATAAAAGCACTATTTACGTTTTTTTGTATTATTATTTCGTCTTGTTGCGGACAAATAATCTCTTTAAATTCACAGCCAGGCTGATTTGGTCTTAAAGGGGAATCTGATTTAATAGATAGATGCTGGATATGAATGATTGGGTTATTCAAATGTCGCCAATGTTGAAGTATTTTGTAGATATTCTCTTCGGCATGGGGATTATTTCTTTGTCCCCATTTTGGATCGTCAAACCCTACCTGAACATCTACGATTAATAGGGCTGTGTTGTCTGGCAATTTTTCCATTCTATTGTGTCAACTAAATTTAAGACATCAAGCTCAACATTTAGTTTAATGCTGAAATTGAACGAATAGTTTATTGATAAGCCCT
>NZ_LR213856.1 GCF_900659865.1 Hyella patelloides LEGE 07179 | reverse complement strand
ATACTCCGTAGCCTGGTCTAGAATCTGACTGCCACGATCCACAATGCGTATTCTACCTCTTTCTCCCAAAAAATCACTAATTTTACAGGCTAATTCTACTCCACTGTAACCACCACCGACTATAGCAACCCTAATTTTATCCTTGTCGGATTCGGTTAATAATCTTAGTTGCTCTTTCAGGCGATAAGCATCATCTAAACTGCGAAAGGGAATGGCATATTCTTTTGCACCAGGAGCAATCTCAAGAGGAGTTCTACCACCAGTAGATAAAACTAAGCGATCGCATTGTATCCTGGTATTATCATCTACCGTGACTTCTTTTTGCTCAATATCGATATTCGTAACAACACCCTGACGAAAGATAATTCCTGTATTTGCCAAAAGCTCTTCAAAAGGTGGAGCGATTTCCCAAGTTTGCAATTCTTCGGTAATTAACTCATATAATAAAGGAGAAAATAAAAAGCGATCGCTTTTATCAATTAAGGTAATCTCTGGTTTCTCATCATTTTCCCAGGGTAATTCATTCAGGCGCAAAGCAGTATACAAACCACCAAAGCCCCCACCTACTATACAAATACGTTGTCGTGTCATTGTTGCTCTGATGTTGAGGTTGCAGTATTAAAGGTATATAGATTGTAGCTAAGTCTTTATCTATTAGGAAGGCAGTAGAGGAATGAAGTCAAAAGTCAAAAGTTAGAAATTAGAAAAAGAAGAGCAATTTAAAAATGAAGAGTTAAACATTAATTGGGGCAAAGCACTATTATCTCAGACAGTTAAAAGAATCATCTCAGGTTTGTAAAGTTAAGTTGGTATTGATACAAATAATACACATAATATTTTTTTAACTGATTCTAGTTTCTAAATTTATCTATTTTTTAATTTATTGAGTATTTAGTTAAAATAATCTTTAAATAACTATGAATAGTTTTACATTATATTAATTAAGTGCCTTAGATTACTATTTTTGAAAGATGTTGACAGATGATTTTATTCTCAATTTAGAATTTGTGGAACTTAATCATAAAGATTTACTACCTTCTTATTCGGGCGTTTATTATGTCATAGATGAATTAAAGCAGATTTGGTACATTGGTCAATCCAAAAAAAAATTTGTATCGAAGGTGGAATGGAAAACAGGATCATCATAGATATAAACAATTAGTTTCTATTTTAAATAAACCAGATAAAAAGATTCATATTTATTATCATAAGACTCCGCCAGCAGAACTACTTTTAATAGAGAAAAAGCAGATTTTAAAGTATCAACCTTTCCTGAATAATACTCCTGTAAAAAAAAGCTTTAACTTGTTCGATATCAACACAAATAAACAGCAATTTTTTGACAATTTTAATATCGATTATCATAATACAAATTGCATGAATAAAATTTTGACCATATTATCTGATTTTCAAGATTTACAAGACAACAATAGATATTCAAAAGAATTAAAACAAAATACAGTATCGACAGCAAATAATCTTGAAGTTATCAACTCAAATACTGTTCAACAACAAGAAGTAAAATCTCATAATGTTAAATACTTTCATCGTAGGTTTATACCTTTAAAAAGTAGTAAAATCAATCTTAATCTAGAATTGGAGATTTGTATTGACTCTAAAAATCGGCTATTTGTCAGACACCATACATTTAGCTATATCCGAAACCGTACTCTTGAAATTATCGATCCAAATCAATTAGAACAAATAAGTCAAAAATACATATATGAACTAGAAAAAAAGCTTTTAATTATGTCTTATCCTGTAAGATGGATTGGCTATAAATTAATTTGCGAACAGGTCTTGCTAATCGATGACGAAGAAGATTTACAGATCGAGACATTAGCAATTATGCTTCCACTAAGAATGTTTATTAATTTGCTAGAAGATATTTGGTTAAAAAATTATAGCTCACCTAAATTTTTAGAACAAGAAGAGCAATTTTTTATAGATAGTGGAAATTTATCTCTAAAACTAGCGAAGTATTTATATGATGAAAAGACAACTCTAGTTAAGTTGGTAGAACAAATCAATTAACATTTATTTTTATTCGACTTAAATATTAAATCACTCGTTCATCCTTTTAATAGATTCAAGTTGTCTACAAGTTGATAATTAGGAAATACAGATGCTAATTGTTGAAGAGAAAGATTGAGATGTTGTGTTAAAATAGACGCGATCGCTTCTCGAAAGTCAGTGGTAACTGGTAAATCCCTTCCCTCGTATAAATTAGACTCGCTCAATCCAGTCCAATCACCATAGATTTTGCCTCCTTTAACTGCTCCTCCCAAAAGCCACATTAGGTTACCATGTCCGTGATCTGTACCTTTATTTCCATTTTCTTGGACAGTACGTCCAAATTCTGACATTACTAAAATCACAGTATCTTTATAAGCTGCGCCCAAATTGTTAACCAAAGTAGCTAAACCTTCTCCCAAAGGAGGTAAAGAGCGATTCAGAACTCCTGGCTCATTAATATGGGTATCCCAACCGCCAATATCCATAAAAGCTAGTTGGGTTTTGGCATCACCCGCAATTAATTGAGCGACTTCTGCTGCGTCATCAACAAATTTGTGGGGAGAAATCGCACCACGGGAAGCAGACATCATTTCTTGATTGAGTTGCTCTAAAATAATGCTTCTAGCTTGACGACCTTCTTGATAAGCTTTATCTATTTTACTATTGCCACTATACAAGCGATCGAAAGCATTGCTGACACGAGGTCTATCTAAGGGTAAAGGACTCAGAGAATTTTTACCAGGGCGCAGGTGAGCAATTGGCATTGTACCTTTTAAGATTTTGGGGGTAGTATTACCGACATTAAGAGCTTGCGTCGGATTATCTTGAGGTAGTTGCGCTAATAAACGATTTAACCAACCGTCAGGAGTTTGTTTAATTCCTGGTGTACCAGTTTCCAGATAGTCTTGAGCATCAAAGTGAGAGCGATTTGCTTCAGGAGAGCCACAGTTAGTAATAAAGGCGAGATTTTTTTGCTGCCAAAAAGGAATAAGATCGGATAAGGCAGGATGTAAGCCAAAAAAACCATCAAGGTCAATTGCTCCTTTAGTTTCTCCTGGGGGATTAATGGCAATACTGGGTCTTCGTGAGTAATAATCGGCATCTTGATGGGGAATCACCACATTTAGTCCATCGATCGCCCCACGCAGTAAAATAACTACTAAACGCTGCGGATTATTTGCCCGATCGACTCCCCTCGCAACCCAATTATTAGAACCTACAGGAAGAATCATTCCTCCTGTAGCCAAACCCACTGTTTGTAAAAATTTTCTTCTTTTCATGGTGATTGTTAGTGGTTAATTGTTGGCTGTGTGTCCACAGATAAACACAGATGAACACAGATGATTGAGCGGTGGGTATCCATGTTTGAATTGTTTTTTTGTTTCCTGTGCTTTCTCTGCTTCACCCAAGTACTTAAGCATAATTGTTTACAATATGCTCACTTTTTCTTCCCTCTTCCTCCTTTATTTTTCCTTGTCTTGACTAGATAATTAATTGTGCATCGACTACTTACTTTTTCACTCTTTCTTCTTTAATTTATCTATACATCATTTCAGGACTACCTAAAATTAACGCAGCTTTTAGATTGGGGTGACTATCGGCAATAGTTTGTTGAGTTTGAGCAGTTAAATCATTACCTAAAGTTGTTTGTAGTGTAGTAAAGTCTAATGGCTGTTGATTGCTTAATGCTCCACGAGCAATATTGGTAGCATAGCTAACACGGCGTAGCATTGCATCAGGATTTAACCAAGCTGATTCTGTATTTTGATAGCCATTAGGAGCTTCGCAACCAAAAATAGGCATTGCTAATTGATTCAGCATCCATTCAATTTTTTTTAATTCAGGGTTTTTGATGTTACTAGCTCTTACTATCGAGACTAAATACTGAAATGGTGTTTTAAATTTGGCTTTGTAATAATTTGGGTCGTTAAACTCTGAAGAGTGAAATAGAGTTTCTAATACTGTTTTGATATTACCCTGACTAGCCAAAAAAGTTTTAGTAAGCTTGTCAACTAAGGTTTTAGGTGGTGTATCTGCTACAAAATATTGTGCCAACTTGTAGCTTATAAAACGAGCCGTAGCGGGATGGTTGGCTAATATATCTAATGCTTGTTCTCCTTCTGCCATGCCACTACTGATAATAGTCTGTCCGAGAAATATTTTATCTGTCGGATCGTGAAGTCGTTTAAAAAAGCGAAAATTATTGGCATCTCCATAATTACCACGGATATCTACTCCCCACCCTGTAAATATTCTCGCTAAGTTAGTTACATCTTGTTGTGTATAACCGCCATCAACTCCTAAAGTATGTAATTCCATTAATTCGCGAGCATAGTTTTCATTAATACCTTTGGCATTGCCTTGTTTACGAATTCTATTAGGATTGGTGTTAAGATTGTTATCCAAATAAACTAACATTGCAGGATGATGGGCAGTAACAGCTAGTAAATCTCTAAAGTTACCTAAAGCACGATCTCTCAAATCGTTTTCATAGTCTGCTAGCCAAAAAGCGACTATTTTCTTAGCAGCAAATACATTAAAGTGGTTGAGCCAGAAGTTCGTCATCACCTCTTGTAATTGGCGGTTGGAAGCAATGGCTCTGATTATATGAGCTTGTCTGGCTTGTCTGATGATTTTGCTTTTATGTTGATTCCTTTTATCTCGTAATTGTTGTTTAGCTTCTAATGATAAAGTTGCCGTGCTGTTTTCCTCTAATTGATTGTTGTACTGTTGAAAAGTTTTAAATAAATTAAGCGATTGTTGTTCAATGGTATCGAATTTAGCTAATTGAGTTGTTAGCTTTGATGATTCTGGAATGGATGATGGATTGAGTTGTGCTTGAATATAGTCTTCTAAACTTTGAGTGTTAATTGTTGCAATTTGTTGCGGAGTAATACCAAAACTGAGGCGTGAGATATAATATTTTTTTTGCTGTTGATAGGAAACAGCAGTAGCTTGTTGATAAAAGTGGAATACCCACAAAAGTAAAAAAGAGCAAATTATGATATTACAAAATTTTCGCATATTTTGTGTCATTTTTAAGCAATAGGGTTTATTAAAGATTTATAAGGCATAATAAGCATTATTTTTCTCCGATTTAACCAGAATAACGGGTTAATATTCTTGTATTAGTTTAATTAACTTAACTAATATAAAAGCAATTACTCTAATGATAATTAACTTTGTTTGCCATGACTTGCCACAGAAAAAACAAACAACTATATTGTTAATTGAAAGCAATAGAAAGCTTTCCTGGCAGATAAAACAGCCAAGTAAACTTAACTAAATCAAAGAGGAAAATAAGCTGTTTAAAAGATTAGTCTGTCTATCGCAAAATAACACCGTTCAAACCAAAGTAAGAAACTTTCTCTAATAGAAAACAGGGAGTAATTCTTAGTATTGTATATAGGCATTAATACAACTAAGAAATCCATGATTTAAGATATAGATTGAGAAAGCTATGTTACCAAGGGAGTGAGTGGTGTTATTTGTTTTGGTCATTAGTTTTTGGTCATTGGTAATTCATATTAGATAGTAGATGACATTCAATGATAAATACTCAAGGTCTGGGAAACTTTCAAGCCCAAAGTTATTGCTCTTGCTAGCATAAATAAAGATAAAGCTAACCATAATAAATGGCTGCTCTGAAAATACCAAGCGAAGCACGCGAAAGGTAGAAAAACAAATAACGTAGCAATTATAGTGGAAGTTCTTAAAATATTACCTGCACTCAAACCAAGGAAATAACCATCTAAAATATAAGCGATCGCTCCAAATCCTAAAATAGGAAATAACCAAAATACATAATTGTTTAGGTGTTGAATTATTTCTGTATGATTAGTTAATATACTAAATAGAGACTGGGAGAAGAAAGCAAAAACTCCTGCCATTATTAAACCAATAATAATACTTGATGCGATCGCCAGCTTAACTAAAGGTAAGAGTAACTGGCTATTTTTTTGTCCCTTAATATTTCCTGCAATACTTTCTGTAGCAAAAGCAATCCCATCAATAAAATAAGCTCCTAAAGTAACTACTTGTAAAATTAAGGTATTAGCAGTTAACGTAATAGTTCCCATTACTGCGCTTAAATTCGTGAATAGAGCGAAAGTAGAAACTAAAGCCAAAGTACGAATCAAAATATCACGATTAAGATTAAAAGTAGCTTTTAAGGCATCAGGTTCATATATTTTTTGAGTAAAAGTAACCAAATAACTCAAAGGAAACTCCCGCAAAATTAAAATAAATCCCAACAAACAATTAAGATACTGACTAATAGCGGTGGCAGTAGCTGCGCCCCGACTCGCCCACCCTAATTCCACAATAAACCAGTAATTTAAAGCAATATTCGTACTCTTATCAACTATAGATAACAGTAAAACTTGTTTGCCTTGTTCTCGTCCCAAAAACCAACCCAGCAATACATAATTAAGTAGAGTTGCAGGTGCACCATAAATCAAAGCATTATAATAATCTCGACCCGATTCTATAACTTCAGGATCGGCACTGAGTAAATTAAAACCTAACTCTCTTAGAGGTTGCTGCAAAATTAGTATTACTATACTAATAGCTATGGCGATCGCACTATTGCGTAGTAGAGTTAAAATTATCCCTTCTCGATCTTCCCTTCCTACTGCTTGGGCGGTAATTCCCGTCGTACCCATCCGCAAGAAGCCAAAAGTCCAATATATATAGTTAAATAAAACAGTTGCGATCGCAACTCC
The DNA here is from genome assembly GCF_900659865.1 of Hyella patelloides LEGE 07179. Classification (GTDB taxonomy): domain Bacteria; phylum Cyanobacteriota; class Cyanobacteriia; order Cyanobacteriales; family Xenococcaceae; genus Hyella; species Hyella patelloides. Next base: position 18,041 of record NZ_LR213856.1, on the reverse strand, counting down.
TCCTAAATGACGAATTTCCATTAAATGTCCTAAAAAAGCCGTATCAATCAAACTCGCCAGAGGTACCATGAGGTTGGAAACCACATTAATCGCAGCCAATTGCCAAAAACGTTTTTTGAAAGAATTATTCACTGATAATAGTAAAGTTGTTGGTGGTTAGTGGTTAATTGTTAATTGTTAATTATTAATTGCTACTTATATCCATCACCTATTCCCGACTCTTGTGTCTTGTCGCTTTTCTAAGAAATTCTGTACTGGCGTTTCGCCCTAAAAGACTAGCGAAGCCGTCGCGAAACGCCCCTACGACTGACTTCTGATTTTATACTTGTTAAAGAATGGTCAATAAAACTAAACTGGATCGACAACAAAAATTAATTCCCTACTTCTTTCTGCTACCTGCGATTATTGCTTTATCAGTAACGATTTTTTTTCCTGCAATACAAGCTTTTTCCCTCAGTTTTGCTCAGTATGAATATGACTTAACCCAAATGCCTCAATGGGTGGGTTTGGCTAATTTCCAAAGGCTGGCAGGCGATCGCGTTTTCTGGCAAACTATTGGTAATACCTTGCTTTATCTGGTGGGTGTTGTGCCAGTATTAGTTATTGTACCTTTAATATTGGCGATCGTTGTTAATCAAAAATTACGGGGTATTTATTGGTTTCGCACTGCTTTTTATACTCCTGTAGTCATCTCGATGGTTGTGGCGGGAATTGCTTGGAAAGCTTTGTATACCAATAACGGTATTATCAATCAGTTTCTAAAACAATTGGGTTTTAGTGAGGGGATTCCTTGGTTAACTAGCCCTGAGTTGGCTTTGTGGAGCGTAATGTTAGTCACTATCTGGAAAGGTTTAGGTTACTACATGGTAATTTACCTAGCAGGATTGCAATCGATTTCTTCAGAGTTATACGAAGCAGCAGCTATTGATGGCTCAGATGGTTGGCAAAAACACTGGGATATTACTTTCCCTCTGATGCGCCCTTACTTGATGTTGGTAGCGGTAATCTCGGCAATTTCGGCGACAAAAGTTTTTGAAGAGATTTATGTAATGACTCAAGGAGGGCCTAGAAACAGTTCTAAAACTGTAGTGTATTATCTATATGAACGGGCGTTTCAAGATTTGGACGTTAGTTATGCTTGCACTATTGGTTTAGTTCTCTTTTTGGGAATTTTAGTCTTATCAATTTTGAATTTGCGCTTGTCTAATAGATTGTCTTCGTGAAATACTCTATTATAACGTCAGTTCGGGTTAAGAAAATTAAACGGTTAGGGTAGCTATAAGCTCGCTTGCTCTAAGCTTTAAGCCCCTCAAAGATTTCGAGAGCGGATCGATTAAAAATTTAACTAGAAAAAGGAATTTTTAAGTTAACTGCCTAGCAAGGAGTTCAGCTTATCCCGAACTCAGGTTATTCTAAAAGCGATCGCTTTTAGACCAATCAATTTTTCTATAGAAAATACTCCAGGGGTTACTAATTTGCAACGGGATATTCTTAATGCTCAAGATGCAAATGGTAATCCAATCAACGTCGTTGAGTTTCGCTTTCAGCGAAACGGTAATAATTATGTGATGTTTTATAATAATGACGGTGGTAATTCGCGACTAGGCACCGCAATAGTTTTGAGAAATCCGCCATCGCGAGACCAAGTAACTCCTATAGCTTTTGCCAATCCACAAAATGCAGGTAATGAGCGGGGCTATATTGGTGTTGAAACACCTGAAGGCTTTTACTTCGCTGTTCATGCTCAGGCAGGCTTTGGTCTTAATGTAAATAACAATGCAGAGGTATTGATTAATGACATTAGAGGTAGAATTCCCGCTAGTCCTCTATAAAACTTGTTTCGGGGTTAGAATGGTAGGGTGGGCATTGCCCACCCTACTTATTACTATCGTCCGCCAACAACGACATTTTTAATTCGTAAATGGGGACCTCCTACGCTGACAGGTAAAGGCATTTGTCCTCCTTTTCCACAACCACCATTAGTGTAGATAGTGTCATTCCCAATAGCTTCAATATCTTTGAGAGTTTGGAAGACATTACCAGAAAGGGTTACATCGCTGACAGGCTCGGCAATTTTGCCATCGCGAATCATATAGCCTTCGGCTGCTGCAAAAGTAAACATTTCACCGTTGGTTTGTCCTCCGAGCATTCTGACAGCATATACTCCCTCTTCGATATCTTCGATCATATCCTCAAAAGAAGTATCTCCAGGCTCAATTGCAGTATTGGTCATTCGTACAATAGGAGGATAATTAGCCCGCATCGCTCTGGCATTTCCTGTGGGTTTTTCCTGCATCTTACCCGCAGTCTCTCTGGAGTGGAGGCGTTGCGTAAGCACACCATCTTTAATTAAATACTTGCGCTGTCCTGGGACACCTTCATCATCGTATTTCATTGTGCCAGGAAGATCGGGTAAAGTAGCATCATCAATGACGTTTAATTGCTTAATGCCTAAAGGCTTCCCTAAAGTTAGTAACTCTTGCATTTTGGGGTTTTCATAGACAAAATCTGCTTCCGAAAGATGTCCAAAAGCTTCATGGATAAATACCCCTGCAAGATAAGGATCGAGAACAACAGTATATTGCCCACCTTTAACAGAATTAGCTTCTAGCTGGTTAACCGCTCTTTTAGCTGCACCCAATACCCGATCTTCGATGCCCACTAAAACATCAAAATCAGTACGAGAATGCACCGACTCGAAGCCTTGACGGACAATTCCCCCTTCTCCACGAGCAACTACACCAAAGCGTCCATTAACATCCATGCGTTCTTGCACGATACAGCTACCAGTAGAATTAACAAAGTAATTAGTGGTAAAGCGATCGCTTATACTAGACATGGTAGTCTGAATACGAGGGTCATATTTTAAAATCAAATTGTTGTAAGCCTCCAGTAATTTTCTTTTATCTGCTAAAGAAACACTGCGAGGATCGCGTTTGATATCTACTCTAACTATGTCTTCAATCGGTTCAGTGTTAGCTAATTCTGTAGTCTCTTCACCTACCAGTTTTGCGCTCGAAATCGCTTCGGCAATTCTCGTATCTAATTCGGCTAAACCATTAAAAGTGACAAAACTCCAACCACCATTGTGACAAGCTCTAATTCCGCCAGATAAAGCAAAACTGCGATCTACAGCATCTAACTGAGGTCCGCGAAACGCTAAACCAGTAGCTTCACTTTGTTCGACACGAATTTCTAAATAATCTACTGTATTGCGATGAGATGCAATCGCTTTTTGTAAAATATCGATAGTTGCTTGATTATTCACTTTGAACCTTAAATGATCGTTATTATCTATTAATATAATTCTTCTTTTCTGAGAACTGTATTTAGTCGAGCCGATTAACCCTGAGAAAGTGTTTGTCAACAAAAGATCGAGATTAAGACTGATAGGGAGATAGGGAGATGGGAAGATGGGAAGATGGAGAGAAGTTAACAAATTTTAGTGTATTCCTATTTTTTTGTTCCTTGTTCCTTTAGAGATTCCTGTAAAATACAAATTTTAGTGAAAATCTTTAATATCTTTAAATCTAAATGAATCAGTTATTGCAAGGTGTGGATGTCTACTTAATTGGCATAATGGGTGCAGGTAAAAGCACTATTGGTAAAATATTGGCACGAAAACTCAATTATCGTTTTTTTGATACAGATATTCTTATTGAAAGAGTTGCAGGAAAGAAAATTGCTGATATTTTTGCTGCTGAAGGAGAAGAATATTTTAGAGACTTAGAAACTCAAATTTTAAAAGAAGTGTCTGCTTATCGAAGTTCGGCGATCGCAACAGGAGGCGGTATCATTCAAAAGCCTATCAACTGGAGTTACCTACGTCAAGGCTTAATTGTTTGGTTAGATGTCGATCTCGAAATCTTAAAAAAACGTTTATCAAAAGACCAAAATCGTCCTTTAGCTGGCAAACTGGAGTCTTTATTAGAAAAGCGATATCCTCTCTACTCTCAAGCAGATATGCATATTAAGTGTTCGAGTAATCAAACTCCTAAACAAGTTGCTGATAGTATTATCGCTAGAATTCCCGCAATGATTATGAACAAGAAATGAGGAACCAGGAGAAGTCACTGAATCACCGAGTCAAAAGTTTTAACCACTGTAGAGGTAAGGCAAAGCAAAAGCCCCTAACCATATTATCCCGCTTGACGGGACTAACCGCTAACCACCAACCATATTATCCCGCTTGACGGGACTAACCACTAACCACTAACCAGATTAATGTCTAACGAAAGCGAATATATCAAAGAAACCGAAGCTACCCGTGTTCGTGTCCTCAGCGAAGCACTTCCCTATATCCAAAAATTTGCTAACCGTACCATCGTAATCAAATATGGTGGTGCAGCTATGAAAGATGGCCAGCTGAAAGCAGGAGTTGTCCGTGATATTGTTTTTCTTTGTAGCGTGGGAGTTCGTCCTGTAGTAGTTCACGGTGGAGGACCAGAGATTAATATTTGGTTGGATAAATTAGGAATTGAACCTCAATTCAAAGACGGTTTACGAGTTACTGACGCTGACACCATGGATATTGTAGAAATGGTATTAGTCGGTAGAGTGAATAAAGAATTAGTCTCTTTGATTAATCAAGCTGGAGGTTCTGCGGTTGGTCTTTGTGGTAAAGATGCTAGCTTGATCAAAGCACGTCCCATCGGAAAAGAAGGCATTGGTTTTGTGGGAGAAATAACCAGTATCAATGAAGAATTAATCGAGTCTTTAGTCAGCAATGGCTATGTTCCGATTATTTCCAGCGTCGCTGCGGATCAAAACGGACAGGCTTATAACATTAATGCAGATACCGTTGCAGGTGAAATTGCTGCTGCGCTACAAGCAGAAAAACTAATATTACTGACAGATACTCCAGGAATTTTACAAGATTATCAAGATCAATCCACTTTAATCACTAAATTAGATATTCAAAAAGCCAGAGAATTAATTGCTAGTGGTGTTGTAGCAGGAGGAATGATACCAAAAGTTAATTGTTGTGTACGCTCATTAGCACAAGGAGTCAAAGCAGCCCACATTCTTGATGGACGTATTCCTCGCGCTTTACTTTTAGAAATTTTCAGCGATGAAGGTATTGGTTCAATGATTGTAGCTTCAGAATATATGTATGATTGAGAGGGATCGGCTTTATCTGCTCGATCTTAATGATTCCAACCCTGTACTTGTTTTCTAGCAGGGGACAGTCTAAACAAGTGTTTGCTCCTACTTCCTTAAAGGCTTGGCGAGGCTATATAATTTCTACTTACTCAAGACCTTTGATCGGCAGAATGGCAATATTTGTATCTTGGGCATTGCATCATGATGAACTTATCAATATTATTTAAAAATGGCTTCTGGCTCAAGTTAAATTTATAGATCTAACTGAATAATTATTTTTATTACTGATAATTTAACTAACAAAACCTATATTAAAATAAATAATGTTTTTAATCACAATTACAAAAATACAAATCGAGGAGATAAGACTAATGCAAAGCTTGAATTGGAAAAGAATTATAGGTACGGGTTTGGGGATTTTTGCTTTATTCTTTGGAACTGTTGGTCTGACAGGTTGTCAAACTGGAGGAGAAGCACCAACAGAGGAACAAGAAGCACCAACCGAACCAGAAGAAGCACCAACCGAACCAGAAGGGTAAGATAATCAAAGTCGCATTGCGGATGGCTGTAAGCATAGGGCAGAACGCATTTAAATCTTGTCATTGCAGTGCTTATAGCTTTTCGTGCTGTGACTATAAGCTTTAAAAGTAATTACTGCCATCTAAGTCTCTTATTACTTTTGAGAAATGGTATCACACCTAATATTCCTCAGTTGAATACCCTTAACGGACAAGACCCCATCATTATCGCTCATCGCGGTGCTAGTGGTTCTTTACCAGAAAATACTTTAGCAGGTTTTCGTCTGGCTTTAGAACAGGGTGCAGATTTTATTGAAATCGACTATGTAATGACTAAAGATGGTGTTCCTATAGTTCGTCACGAACCATTACTCAATAAAACCACAAATATTTTAGATCGTCCCGAATTTAGCGATCGCAAAACCACTAAAATTATTGATGGTGTGGAAGTTACAGGCTTTTTTGCTGAAGACTTTATCCTAAAAGAAATTAAAACCCTCCGCGCCAGACAACCTCGTCCCGAACGCAGCGACGAGTTTGACGATCTGTATGAAATTCCTACTATGGCGGAGGTAATTAGGCTAGTTAAGGATTTTGCAGTCGAAACTAATCAGCAAGTCGGTATCGTTCACGAACTGAAGCATAACAGCTATTTTGATAGCATTGGTTTAAATGTCGAAGAAGCTGTGGCGCGGGTTTTAATAGAAGAAGAGTTTACTAATCCAGAACAGAACATCATTCAAACCTTTGAGATCGCCCCTCTGATTTGCTTAGATCGGGAAATTATGCCCGAAGCGGGAATCGATCTGCCTTTGCATCAACTTACTGGCGCAGCAACCGAAGATTGTAGTCCTGGTTTCTCCTTTCCTTACGATATCGTTGATAATTTCAGCAATCCCGATTTTACCCCAGAAGATGCCCGCGCAGTTTACGGCGATTTGGTAGATATTATCGATCTCGATGCGGAAACAGGATACGGAGACTTATTGGTACTTCCTGAATTTTATCAGTTCGTTAGTACCTACGCCGAAGCAATTAATCCCTGGAAGAATACGATATTACTTCGGGAAAGCTTAGAAGAACCCTTTGATGGTGATGGGGATGGTAACACAGAAATCAGAACTCAGTTAACAGGAGAAGTTTTTTCTTTAATTGAGTTGGCACATGATGCGGGATTGTTGGTTCATGTTTATACCTTAAGAGATGAAGAACGCTATCTCACTTTAAACCCCGATAGCACAGTACAAACCCCCGAACAAGAAGCAGAAGACTTATTTCGTTTAGGTGCAGATGGTTTGATTGGAGACTTCCCAGAAACTATTAACCTAGTACGCGATCGCTCTTTTAGCTGAGGGAGTGCGATCTATGTAAGCTGCCACTACGCGATCGCTAATTGTCATTTATTAAGCAATACATCTCCTATGATTCTAATCTTTATCAACGGTCGAGAAGTTTTTTGCTTGTAGCGATCGCTGACAAGAAAAGCAAAATAATTTGACAATCAAGACAATCGCTACTGTTTGCTGCTTACTGATTAAAGTGCGACTACTTCTGTTTCTACACCCATATTTTTGAGCATTACTCCTATTTCATCACAGTAAATTGCATTCATCACAATTACCATATCGGGTTGATATTCTTTTAAAAATTCAGGAGACATGATTTCCTTCCCTACCCCAGGAATAAATTTGCCGTGACGGTTAGGGTTAATATCAACAACATATTCAATTTTATTAATGGTATCTAGAGTAGTTAAAAATGCCACACATTTAGAACCAGAACCCCAAACAACTACCTTTTTATTAGCTACTTTTTGCTCGGTTAAATAATCTTTCCAGTATTGTAATTTTCCTTGAATATTAGCTGCAAAATGTTCTACATCTTGAGCAACTTCGGCGACAGTTTCTTCATTGGGATGTACTTTATCGGAAGTTTCTGCTGCAATAGGTTTGGCTTCAATTAACAGATATTGATCGCCATATTCTTTGTATAAATCAGTTACTTCAAAACCGCAAGAACGGAATAAACGAGCTAAAGTACCAGGACTAAAATAAGAACAATGTTCGTAATAAATATCCTCGAACGCTAATTCTTGCATTACCCTAGTATTGTCGGGAATTTCCAAGCAAAAAGCTACATTTGTGCGTTCGCCTATAGAGTCCCTGACGGTTTGAATAAACTCTTTAGTAGGTTGAATATGCTCTAAAGTATGGCGACAGCAAATAAAATCTCCTACATATTCAGCGTGTTTTTTACTATAATATTCTTGGATAAATTTTACGCGATCGCTTGCTTGACTTTGTACTCTTCCTGGTACTACGCTGGGATCGATACCAACACCTCTATTATTACCCTGTTCACAGAGTAAAAACAAAAAGTCTCCTTTACTGCAACCGATTTCTACAATATCTTTATCGTTAAGATTGTATTTTTCAATCCACTTGTTAGCTAAGCTAAGAGCGAACTTATTAAAAGTAGGAGAAAAGCTTTGTTGGTCTTCATAATTAGGCGCATAGGCTGACCATTTAGCATCGAATATAGTATTAGTAATAAAGCCACATTGAGGACAAAAGCCTAAGACAACATCTCCACAAGGAAAGTTTAAAGCTTCTTCTTTAGAAGACATCATTAAGCAACTGTGAACAGGAACATTTCTGACTTCGTAAAATATATGTAAGCCCTGACTACCACAGTTAGGACAGCGATGTTCTTTATTAAGTTCACCTAATTCAGATTGAGGAGTAGTTGCAATATTTACCATGATTAAACACCAGGTTATGAAAGTTTCTTAAAAGTTGATTCGATGCGACCGAAATAGAGATAATTAGGGAGAAGCACACTCCACCTTAAAAATTATCATTCATAAATTTTTGGTTCGGGAATGGGAACAATAAATTTACCGCCAGTAGCACGATAAGCTTCCTGTTGTTGCATAATTTCTTGAGCAAAGTTCCAAGCCAAAATTAAAACATAATCTGGCTTATCTTCCATTAACTTACTAGGCGCAAAGATCGGTAAATGATTAACACTGTAAAAACGACCCTGTTTAAATGTATTGAGATCGACAACATAGTCAAGCAGAGTTTTATCAATCCCTAAATAACTCAACATAGTGTTGGCTTTTGCTGCTGCACCATAACCAACAATTCTTTTACCTTGTTTTTTGAGATCCCAAAGAAGATCGAGCATTGAATATTTAAACGCCGTTACCCGCTCGGCAAAACTGCGATAATATTCAATATCATCAACACCCGATTTACTTTCTAGATCGAGTAAAGATTTCACCGATTCTTGGACATTTTCTGTCGGTTCGACATAGATGCGTAATGAACCACCATGAATTGCCGTACGTTCTACATGATTGAAATATAAACCATGTCGGCGAAACAGATTATCTAAAGCGGTGACCGAGAAATAACAAAGATGCTGATGGTAAATAGTATCAAATTCGCAATGTTCTACTAAATCGACAACATAAGGAGCTTCAATAACAGCCACACCTGTATCCTTTAGTAAAATTTTAACTCCTTTAACAAAACCATTGAGATCGGGAACATGAGCTAAAACATTGTTAGCTAAAAATAAGTCTGCTGCTTTACCTTCTGCTTTTAACTGACTAGCCAACTCTTCAGTAAAGAAGGTACACATAGTATTGATACCTGCTTTTTGTGCTGCTTTTGCTGGACCTGATGCGGGGTCAATTCCTAATACGGGAACACCAGCTTCCACAAAGTTTTTCAGCATATAACCATCGTTACTAGCTGCTTCAATAACTAAACTATTGCTATCTAAACTCCTAGTTTTAATTAAGTTTTTAGCACTCTCCCCAAAGTGCTTCATTAAAGAAGGAGAAATGGAAGAGAAATAAGGATAATCTTGGCAAAATAAAATCTCTGGCGGAACGTGTTCGGTAATTTGCACTGTGCCACAATCTGGGCAAAAAGCTAAATCCAAAGGTGCAGTATATTCTGGTTCGCTTAATTGATCTTTGGTTAATAGATTATCTGCCAAAGGCGTATAACCGAAGGAAATAGTAACATCTAAATTAGAATTACCGCAAGAAATACAATTTTTTTGGCTATTTTTCATATTGATTACTGATTTGAAAAATACACATAAATACAAAAAAGAGGGAATAAATTATAGTTAGCGATGCGATTCGCGATCGATGCTTATTGTTATACTTTATTCCCTTGAAAGAAGCTAGTTAATAACTGCAAGTTCTTCTTGTTGCCAGCGTAGTTTAGTATCTAATAAACCTTGTCCGATCAAATATTTGATATGGGCAATACGTTTATATTTAACTCCTTCAAATTCTTCGAGAGTTAAACCTACTTTTTGGTAAGCTTCATATAACTCTTGCGCTCCTTTTTTCGCATTCCATTGGGGTTGAAAATTAGGTAAGATACGACTTACTTTTGCACAATTGACGCGATAACAACGCTTATCGGGTCCCCCGTTAGGATCGTATTCAATTTCGCAGTTAGGGACAGTTTCTTTGACTATATCTGCTAACTCTCGAATTTGATAGTTATCTTCATTGCGTCCAATGTTAAAAGCTTCATTATGAATTGCTTCGGTAGGAGCTTCTAAAACAGCAATAAAGGCGCGAGAAATATCTTCAATGTGAACAATGGGTCGCCAAGGAGTACCATCACTCTTGATAAAGACTTTTCCTGTGGTTAAAGCCCAAGCTACTAGGTTATTGAGTACTAGGTCAAAACGTAAGCGGGGAGATACACCGTAAGCGGTAGCATTACGCAAATAAGTAGGGCTAAAGTTATCATCTGCTAGCTTACTTACTTCCTGCTCTACCCGTACTTTAGAAACTCCGTAGGGAGTAACAGGGTTAAAAGCAGATTCTTCTGTTAACCAGTCTGTACCACCAGCACCATAATTACTACAAGAAGAAGAAAACACAAAACGTTTCACTCCAGCTTGTTTGGATAACTCTGCTAAGCGAACAGAAGCTTTAAAGTTAATATCTTCTGTCAGATTGGCTTCATAGTTTCCTAAAGGATCGTTAGAAAGACCTGCTAAATGAAATACAGCATCGTAGCCTTCAACATCTGCTAGCTCTATATTACGAACGTCTTTTTTAATTTCAGGAATTTCAACAATTCCCTCACCAAAGGTACAACGTTGATAGTAGTCCGTATCTAGACCAACTACTTCGTAGCCTTTAGTGAGTAACATAGGCACCATTACCGTGCCGATGTAACCTTTGTGACCAGTGACTAGAATTCTCATAATTATTTTTGTTTTCTTCCCATGTTTTCCAGGGAGCGTTTCCGCTATCCCACATTTTTTCTAAGCGTTTTTTATCTCTTAAAGTATCCATACACTGCCAGAAAGAGTCGTGCTTATATGCCATTAATTGACCATCAGCTGCTAATCTTTCTAGGGGTTCTTTCTCAAATTGAGTATCGTCCCCATCAATGTAGTCATAAACTTCTGGCTCTAAGACAAAAAACGCGCCATTAATCCAGCCTTCTGCGGTTTGAGGTTTTTCTGAGAATTTGGCAATTTGATCGCCGTCAAACTCCAGATGTCCAAAACGAGCAGGTGGTCTAACTGCTGTGAGGGTGGCTAATTTCCCGTGTTTTCTGTGAAAAGCTAGTAACTCGTTGAGATTAATATTAGATACTCCGTCCCCCCAGGTCATCATGAAAGTTTCATTCCCCATATAAGGAATCAAACGTTTGATGCGTCCTCCAGTATTAGTTGATAAACCAGTGTCTATCAGGTCTACTGTCCAGTTCAAGCGATCGCCACTATGAGGCTGAACAATACCGTTGCCTATTTCTACTGTCAAATTGCTATTGAGATTACAATAGTCAACCATGTATTTTTTAATTACATGACCTTTGTAGCCCAAAGCAATGACAAAATCTTTAAAACCATAGGTATGGTAGTGCTTCATGATGTGCCACATAATGGGCTGACTACCAATTTCGACCATTGGTTTTGGTTTATTTTCGGTTTCTTCAGAAATGCGAGTTCCAAGTCCACCAGCAAGAATGCCTACTTTCACTTTATTTCCCCGCTTATTACTTCAATAGTTGTTTAGGGAGTAGATACAACTCAAGTTGCAATATTATGCAATATTGTGATTACAACTTTATATATTGTAAGTATAGATACTAAAACCTAAATTAAAGTTTCAATTAAGAAAGTGTTTTTAACCAGGTAGAAATACGAAGTTATCAAGAAGTTTTTTGTCTTAGATAAAAGCTATGGGATTTAACCATAAAAGCACTTCTCTACGAAGGGGAAAAAGATCGTTAGATATGCCTTGTTTCAGAAATTGTCCTAAAGCATCAAAGGGGGTAAAAACATCCCCTGTTTGCCATTTAACTTCTTGTCCTAAAGGGGTAAGATGATTGCCAGGAAGGGTCTTATAAGCAGTAGTCTTGGCGAAACGCTCTTGCAAAACTGGGTTAAGGCTAATTGTTTGATCTATGGTGTCGTTACGAAAGCGAATTAAAAGATTGCGAGAAACCAGGTAATTTTCAGCAACCAATTGATTGGTTTCTTCGGGAGAAGGACTAAACTCGACATCAAAAGCGGGGTTGATTTGAATTTTATCGCCGAAAGGAATCGCTTTTTTTGCAGGGTAATTATTAAACGAAATTAAGATATTTCCTGTGCGCTTCACTTCAAATAAACTACCTATAATCAGATGTAGTTTACAGCCCATACTATGACCAATACCATAAATAGGTAAGTAACTTCTACCCAAACTATTACTGCGGTGCAACCTCTCTAAAATAGTTTCAAAACGACTTAAGGCTTCACGGGCGATCGCAAAATGATTGAAAGTGTTTAAAAAAGGAGTAGCAATAATGGCATATCCTTCTTGAGCAATTTGTTCGAGAAAGCTGCGATAAGATAGTTGAGGTGCCGTTGCCACAAAAGCACCCCCTAAAAAGTGAATCACTCCTAGGATTTTTTTACGAGGAAGGTATACCCAACCTCCAGAAATTTCTTGCCAAGTCATATATTTAGGAATCACCAAGTCAGGAGTTAGCCATGATTAAAAACTATCAACCACTAACCATCAATAATTTTACTCATCTTATCTAAGTCTAGTACTTTTGCCAGTTGATTTTCATCCATTAAACCTTGAGAAAGGACAATTTCGCGGATGGATTTGCCTGTTTCTAAAGATTCTTTTGCCACATTAGCAGCATTGAGATAGCCAATGTGAGTGTTTAAGGCTGTTACGAGAGCTAAACTACCTTCAGCATAGCTTTGACAACGATCGCCTCTGGCGGTAATTCCTGCTAAACATTTAGTGGTGAGAGCAGAGATCGTATTACCTAAAATCTCGATGCTATGAATCAAATTGTAAGCAATTAAAGGCATCATCACATTTAATTCTAGCTGTCCTGCTTGGGCTGCAAACAGGATCGCTGTATCGTAACCTATCACCTGAAAACACACCTGTGATGTCATTTCTGCCATTACGGGGTTGTATTTTCCTGGCATAATAGATGAGCCTGGTTGTACTGGAGGTAGTTGAATTTCTTTTAAACCAGTTTTAGGCCCTGAATCCATAAGACGTAAATCATGGGAAATTTTGACTAAATCTTGTGCCAAGTTGCGCAAACAGCTAGAAACAGCCACAAAAGGCGACATACTTTGCATAGCTGCCATTAAATGTTTGGCAGGTGCTAAAGGTTTCCCTGTAAACTCTCCTAATAACTCTGCTACTCTGTGACGATATTGAGGATGGGTATTTAACCCCGTACCCACTGCACTACCCCCTAAACCAAGGGAATATAAATCTTTTTCGGCGTTGCTAATTCTGATTTTATGATCTGTAAGAATTTGCTCCCAAGCGCGGAAATTTTCCCCTAACCTAATAGGAACAGCATCTTGCATATGGGTACGCCCCGATCTAACAATATCTTGGAATTGGTTCGCTTTTTGCTTTACAATTGCGATCGCATTATCTAATGCTGGGTATAAATTATGTTCTAATGCCAATAATGCACCTACTCTAATTGCTGTGGGAATCACATCATTAGTAGACTGACCGTAGTTTACATTATCGTTAGGACTAACCCTTTGATAATTGCCCTTTTCTTCTCCTAAAATTTCTAAGGCACGATTGGCTAACACCTCGTTAACATTCATATGATGGGAGGTTCCCGCACCAGCTTGATAAACATCTACGACAAACTGATCTCTTAACTGTCCTTGTAAAATCTCATTGGCAGCTTGTACTATGGCATCAGCGATATCTTGAGGAATGCAGTTCAATTGACTATTTGCGATCGCTGTAGCTTTTTTAATTAACAAACAAGCATCAATATAAGTAGGTAATGGTTTTAAACCACTGATAGGAAAATTTTCTGTAGCTCGTAGGGTTTGAATCCCATAATAAACATCTGAGGGTATTAGTTTTTCCCCCATAGAGTCCTTTTCGACGCGATAGTTACTAGAACCAGACATAATACTTTGATGTAAGATTTTGTTCGCCGACTCAACTTATATCATAAAAGAATGAACGATGAACGATGAACGATGAAGTAACAAATAATTAGCAACTAATAACAAGTTACTAACAATCAACTTTTATTCATCAAAATTTTAACTTACGCTTTAATAATTAAAGTTTGCAAGTCTTATTTAAACAAATATTGCCCTTGAACTATTAAACTCCCAATAATGAGCCACTAACAACCAACAATAATGTTAAATTTCCAATATTCCAGTTTGATTAATGCTCCAGTAGAGAAAGTCTGGCAATTTCATGAACGTAAGGACATCCTAGATATTTTGACACCTCCTTGGCAACCTGTAAAAGTAATTAGAAGAGAAGGGGGATTAGGAGTCGGTGCGATTACCGAGTTTCGTATTATGTTATTAGTTATTCCCGTGCGTTGGTTAGCCGAACATATAGAATGTCAAACTAATCAGGTATTTGTAGATACCCAGGTATCGGGACCTATGAAATCTTGGTTACACCGCCATCAATTTATCTCTGAAGAAGGAAAAACTAGATTAACTGATTCTATTGAATATGAAATACCAGGAGGCTGGTTAGCAGAGTTTTTATTAGGTTGGTGGGTTGATTCGCGTCTGCAAGAAATGTTTCGCTATCGCCACAAAGTTACAAAAGAATATTGTGAGTAGTTTATTAATGGTTAATGGTTGATTGTTAATTGTTAGTGATAGCTGAATTACTCTGATAGATGATGAATGCTTAATAATTATGACGGAAAAGATTTGGTTGCAACCACGAATTATAGCTTATACTCAAATATTATTAGATAATTTCAATCATCTATTAGGTTATCAGTTAATCTCCCGTAAAGAAGATACTAAAGAGCAAGCAAAAGCTTTATTTAAGGCTGATTTTGTGGTGGTTTCTCATGGCATACAAACAGACCCTATTTTAAATTATGGAAATCAAACCGCGTTAGACCTGTGGGTTATGGATTGGGCTGATTTTACGCAAACACCATCTAGATTGACTGCTGAACCTATGAATAGATCGGAAAGAGCAGCTATGTTAGAGCCAGCAAAAATCAGAGGCTATATTGACAATTATCAGGGAGTCAGAATAGCCAGCACTGGTCAAAAATTTTATATTAAACAAGCAATTATTTGGAATTTAGTAGATAGTTTGGGTAACAAATGCGGTCAAGCTGCTACTTTCTCTGATTGGGAAACAATAGAATGATTAATTATATATCTACTTCAAAAGCAATACTTTTATTTTGAAAGTTGGGAAAATTCTCTTCAATATTGTCTGCTTCCGTTGATCCAATAAATAAATAAATAAATAAGTTCCTGGCAAGTCAGTATTTTGGAATCGAGAAAAAGGTGTGCCTCGATCTACTCCAACTCCATAAACATCAGTGCCTGGAGTAGTTGTGCTTTGAAAACGATACAGAGGAATTAAATCGTCTCCTGGTTCTACTGCTACCTGAAAAGCTAATCCTTCTTCTTCAAAGTTGTCAAAGTTGTCTCGAATATTTTGTGCTTTCTGTTCTCTTACATAGATGTATGTACCTGGAACATCAGTATTTTGAAATCGGAAAATATCGGTTTCGAGTAAATCATAATGATTAATTTTTTTTATGAGCAATCAATGTTTAATTTGTGGTTATATAAAAACTTAGCTGTTACAGCATCAGTGAGATTGTATTGTAGAGGAGTTATCGTAATATAGCGATCGCGGATTGCTTGGACATCGGTTAAAATATGAGGTGGTAAGTTGGGGTCTTCTGGTTGGGGTATGTCTTCAATAATTTCTCCCACAAGCCAGTAGTAGCTTTTTCCGTGGGGATCGTAGCGTTTTTCAAACTTTTCAATATAACGCCGTAATCCCTGGCGGGTAATCATGACTCCTGCTATGTCTGATTGAGCTACAGCAGGAATATTAACACTAAGTAAAGCAGGTTTCGGAAATTGGTTAATATCTAGCTGATTAATCAGCTTAAGAGCAAAATTAGCTGCTACTTGAAATTCATTGTTAGTAAAACTCACCAAGCTAAAAGCAACACTGGGTATCCCTTCTAAAGTACCTTCCATTGCAGCCGACACCGTTCCAGAATATAGTACATCTGTACCTAAATTAGGGCCATGATTAATTCCAGACAATACAAGATCGGGTTTAGTCTCTAATACCGCACTCAGAGCAAATTTAACACAATCTGCTGGAGTTCCCGAACAAGACCAAGCAGTCACTAAAGGATGAAAAATTGATTCTACTTCTTGAGCTCTTAGGGGTTGATGCAAAGTTAAACCATGACCTGTGGCAGAACGTTCGCGATCTGGGCATACTACAGTAACATGATGACCTGCTTTTGCCAAAGTATCTGCTAGGGTACGTACTCCTAAAGCAAAAACACCATCGTCGTTGCTGATGAGGATATTGAGATTTTTATCTTCATTCATTAGTTATGCTAAATCGCTTGATTGATTGGCTATAGAAAACAATTATAGTTTTTTCTGATTCTTCTTAAACTTTAAAAAACCATTCTTGTGAGATATCTCCTACCTCCTAACTATTGACTAAATCTATTCAATAAGATTTTATGATCGTTACAGCTATGGGAGAGTCGAATTAATGGAAACACAATGGCAAATTGCTAAAAAATATGAAGACATTATCTATCAAAAATGGAACGGTATCGCCAAAGTTACCATCAATCGCCCTCATAAACGGAATGCTTTCCGCCCCAAGACAGTTTTTGAGATGTATGATGCTTTTTATGATGCTAGGGAAGATAGCAGTATCGGAGTAATTTTATTAACTGGTGCTGGACCTCATACCGATGGTAAATATGCCTTTTGTTCTGGAGGAGATCAAAGCATTAGGGGCAAAGCTGGTTATATTGATGATGAGGGCGTACCAAGACTTAATGTTTTAGATTTACAACGTTTAATTCGTTCTATACCAAAAGTTACCATTGCTTTAGTAGCTGGTTATGCTATTGGTGGTGGTCATGTTTTACATTTACTTTGCGACCTTTCTATTGCAGCCGAGAATGCTATCTTTGGACAAACTGGGCCTAAAGTTGGTAGTTTTGATGGTGGTTTTGGAGCTAGTTATTTAGCCCGTGTTGTAGGACAGAAAAAAGCTAGAGAAATTTGGTTTCTTTGCCGTCAGTATAATGCAGAAGAAGCCTTACAGATGGGCTTAGTAAACTGTATTGTACCAGTGGAACAATTAGAAGCAGAAGGAGTTAAATGGGCGCAAGAGGTTCTACAAAAAAGCCCAATTGCGATTCGTTGCTTAAAGGCTGCTTTCAATGCTGATTGTGATGGACAAGCAGGTTTACAAGAATTAGCGGGGAATGCGACTTTACTCTATTACATGACTGAAGAAGGAGCAGAAGGAAAGCAAGCTTTTCTCGATAAGCGTCAGCCTGATTTTCGTCAATATCCCTGGCTACCTTAAATCAGTCATCACCTTATCAACCATCCAATATTGATGAATTATTGACAACCAACAACTAACTAATCTGCAACTGCTTAAAATCTCTTAACACTAAGTAAGGAAACGTTTCGTGATAACATTGCTAGTATATTTGATAAAAATTTTAGGAAGGTAGATAAATATATGGAAGCAGCAATGATACTTGCGAAATTACCTGAAGCTTATCAAGCGTTTAATCCTTTGGTAGACGCATTACCAGTAATCCCTGTATTTTTCCTGTTACTCGCTTTTGTTTGGCAAGCAGCAGTGGGATTCCGCTAAATATTAGATCGTTATGGTTATTTTTAGGCATCCTGTCAAGGGTGCTTTTTTATTGGTTATTGGCTCTCTTCGTTGTATCCCTCTTCTGTCACTTTCCGAAATTTGAACTACAATAGAAGAAATATTTAGAAGCTGTGAGGTAGAGAGGGCAATGGATGTAGAATTACAGATTCTCAAACATTTGAAGCGAGCGCCAATAC